>JANXML010000331.1 GCA_025354645.1 Arcicella sp.
GGAGAGAACTTTAAAATCCATTTCATCAATCCAACAGATTTCTTCGTACCTCGCAATGACAGTATCAATGCAATAACAGTTTTAGCAAATTCCCAACGTCTTCCGAATTCGTAAAATTGCCTCCTCAAAAATCGAAACCTCTGCACAAAGTGATGTTCGGATATAGTTGTTTCCTGCTGTTCCAAAGATTCCTCCTGGGGTGATGAAAACGGCTGCTTTTTCTAAAATTTCATCCGATAATTCATAACCAGTTTTATATTTTGCGGGTATTTTTGCCCAGACAAACATTCCAGTCTGTTCATTATTATACTCACAATCAAGTAGTTGCATCATTTCAAAAACTTTTTGTTGACGAATTCGATAGGTTTTATTCAATTCCTCGAACCATTGTTTATCATTTTGCAAAGCCATAATTGCTGCCATCTGCAAAGGCAAAAACATCCCCGAATCCATGTTTGATTTGAAACGAAGAACGGGATTAATGAACTCAGATTTTCCTGCCAACATTCCCATTCGCCAACCCGCCATGTTGTGCGATTTTGAAAGCGAATTTAATTCCATCGCCACTTCTTTCATGCCTTCAATTGACAAAATACTTTGGGGGTCATCGTTCAAAATAAAACTGTAAGGATTATCATTTACGATGAGAATGTTGTTGGTCGAAGCAAAGTCTCTAAGCTGCTCAAAAAAGCCTTTTGTTGCTTTTGCACCCGTGGGCATGTGTGGATAATTCACCCACATTAGTTTCACTTTTGAAAGGTCTTTTTTTGCTAATTCTTTCAAATCTGGCAACCATCCGTTGGCTTCTGAAAGGTCATAATCCACCACGGTTGCTCCCGTTAAAAGCGAAGCGGCACGATAAGTAGGATAGCCTGGATTTGGTACTAAAACTTCGTCTCCTGCTTCCAAATATGCCATAGAAATGTGCACAATTCCCTCTTTTGAGCCAATCAGAGGCAATATTTCATTCACAGAGTTTAATTCAACGCCATACGCACTTTGATAAAAATTAGCCATTGCTTCCCGTAATGCTGGAATTCCTACGTAACTCTGATAAGCATGATTTTTGGGATTTTGGGCAGTCGAAGCCAACGCCTCAATGGTCTGAGAGGAGGGAGGTAAATCAGGACTTCCAATGCCCAAATTCAAGACATCAATGCCCGAATTTCTCATTTCGGCAATTTGTTTTAATTTGGTCGAGAAGTAATATTCTTGCACCAAATTCATGCGGGAAGCGGGAGTTATTGTCATACGTTAAGAAGCCCCCTAACCCCCAGAGGGGGAATATAGGAATACCATTTTAATTCCCCCTTCGGGGGTTAGGGGGCTATGGCTAAAAAAAAGCCAACCCTTTGCGGAGTCGGCTTGTGTATAATTAGTTTTTTATTTCTGTTGGAACACACCCGACTATTACTGACCGTAGTAGTAATAATATACTGAAGATGTGACTTTGTGATTTTTCATTACTCAAAGATAATTTGAAAATTTGTTTTTGGCAAAAAATTAATCGTCATAGTGTCCTTTACATGATATAATTAAGATGTTTTCAATAGACACTTTATATATTAGTCTATGTTCATCAGTTATTCGTCTTGACCAACATCCTTTAAATTCATGTTTTAAAGGCTCAGGTTTTCCAATTCCTTTAAAAGGGTCTCGACTAATTGATTCAATTAGTTCCCTAACTCTAATAAAAATCTTTAAGTTCTCAACAGCCCAATCTGCAAATTCGTCAAAGGCTGCTTTCGTAAAGTTTATTTGATACTTCATTGAATTGTTCTGGTGTAAATGAAATTATATTTCCTTCTTCTCCTTGTTTTATTGAAAGAAGTAATTTTTCTCTCATCATTTTTCGCTGTTGTATCAAATCATCAGTTTCAATCATCAATTTGATATGTTGATTTTTAAATAAATTTTTAATTTTTTTGAATAACTTAAAGTCTAATTCTTGTTCTTCTAATTCAAAAATTGTTGTCATAATATATAATTATTTGATAATACATAAAGTTAGTATTTTGTTAAATATATAACAAATTATTTTAAAAATTTCCCCACCACATCAAACACTAAATCACTCTCGAAACCCTTGCTAAGGGCATATTTTACTAATTTTTGTTTGATAATTAATTTGTTGTTGTCTTTTACGTCCTTTGATTTTTTTTCGATGAGTTCTTGTAAAGTCGTCATATAATCGTCTCCATCAATTTCGCTCATTCCTGCTTTTAAGCAATAATCTGAAACGCCTCGCATTTTTAGTTCTTGACGAATTTTGATTCTGCCCCACTTTTTTACTCTGAATTTGCTTCCCGCAAATATTCTGGCAAAACGTTCTTCGTTGAGGTAATTATTTTCAATTAAATAAGCAATTATTTCTTCCGCTTCATCACCCAAAACCTCCAATTCAGACAGTCTTTTACGGACTTCCTTGTGGGTACGTTCTTGATAGGCACAGAAGTTAGCAGCTTTTATGAGGGCTTCTTTGTTCAATTTAGGACTTTAATTTTGTCAAAATTAAGGTAAAATATTGAATTTTTGTTTTGCCTTCACGTATGATGAAGATTTTTTTCTAAATTTAGATCTACATTGTTTTCAACACTCAATTATCAACAATATATTCTTAAAACCTTAAAATAATGATGAGTGAAATTGACTTTCTGAAAAATGTCCTAAAATCCTTCGCAGGTATTGAAAATGATACCTTTGAACTTTCTAAAAATTTTTGGCACATAAAAGAATACAAAAAAGGAGAACTCTACAATGATTATCAACAGGTTTGTAAACACTTGGGATTTGTGATTGAGGGTGTTTTTAGGTCGTATCATTTGGTTGAATCCACGGGTGAAGAACGAAACGTTTTCTTTTATACCAATAATCAAGTGGTGGTGTCCTACGCCAGTTTTATTCACCAAGCTCCTTGTCATTTCTACACACAATCCATGGCTCAATCGAAGGTAATATATATTCATTATGATCAATTGAATCAACTATATCGACAATCTCACGAGTGGGAACGTCTTGGCAGATTGATTGCCGAACAGGCTTCTACTTTTGCCTTGATGCGAACAGAAAGCCTGCTTTTCCAAACGCCCGAACAACGATATTTAGACTTAGTTTATCAACATCCAGACATCATGGATAGAATTCCGCTGTATCATATTTCTTCTTATTTGGGCATTCAAGGTCCTTCACTGAGTAGAATTAGAAAAAGAATTGCTGAGAAAAAATAGTAATTTAACCGCAAATATGGGAAGACATAAATCATTGTTTATCGTCTTCCCGTATTTGTGGTTTATTAAGTCTCAATTTTTACGATTTTAACTTGGGTTAAAATTTTTCACAAGTCTCATGTCTAATTTTGTGATGTAATCAATCAAAAATAAATCTAAATTATGAAATTCACAAGACAGGCATCTGCCAATTGGAAAGGAACAGGAATGGAAGGCGTTGGAACAGTATCAACGCAAAGTTCGACCTTGGATAAAGCTCAATTATCATTCAAAACACGTTTTTCCGATGGCGTTGGCACAAATCCAGAAGAGTTAATTGGGGCGGCTCATGCAGGTTGTTTCTCGATGCAATTCAGTTTTTTATTAAACGAGGCGGGGTTTACGGCTGACAATATTGATACAAACGCAAAAGTTACTTTTGAAGATGGCACAATTACAACCATTCAGTTAGAACTAACCGCAACAATTCCAAACATTACGAACGAACAATTTCAAGAAACGGCTTTGAAAGCAAAGGAAATATGTCCAATTTCAAAGCTGTTGAAAACTGATATTTCACTAACCGCAAATTTATTGTAGTACCTAATCTTTAAAATTATAAACCCCAAAATCTCAATGCCTAACCACACTGATTTTGGGGTATTTTTTTGCTCATTGATATATTTACGAACGCCCCCCAGACATTCTCTCAATAAATTCTTTTGTCCAAATAATTTGTTCATCAGTGTCAGGAACTTGAATGCCTCTGATTTTTGAAATATCTTCAAAGGATTGCTTTACGGATGTGTTATTTATTGCTAATAAAACTACGGCTGAAATGATAGATACTCGCCCAATACCTCCTCGGCAGTGCATGAGAACTTTCTTGTCTTCCTTTATTTTATTAAGAAGATTGGTTACTAACTCTTTGGTTTTCAGATAACTATCTGGCACTTGACGGTCTTCGATAGGGAATTTTATAAAATCAAAACCTTCTCTGCGGCAATCCATTCGCTCGTATTCCAAACCTAATTCTTCGTTTTCTTCGTCGGTTAAAAAACTTACAATTGTATTTACCTCCAACTTCTTCCAATGCCCAATTTCTTCCATTAAATCATTTCCGCCCAAAGGTCGAGACATGATGCCGAGGTTTTCGTTAAGCCAGAATATTCTTGTTTTCATGTTAAAATAGTTGTTAAGTGTTATGTTATTAAATTATTAACTTAACACTCAATAATTACCCCTTCCACTCCTGCAAATCAGGTTCAATATAAATCCATTTCACTTCGGGGGAGCATTCTCTAATTTCCTCCTCAAATTTATTAATTAATGTACTGATTTGCAGAGCATTAAGATCGTGTTTACATTTAATTTTCAAGCACATCAATACTTCATATGGTCCTTGTTGAACGGTAATGCAATTGATTAACTTCAAAATTTCAGGATTTTTATCTGCCTGTTTTTGGACTAATTTAGTAATTACAGGGTCGGCACTCTCGCCGATTAGCAGTGATTTTACTTTTATGGAGAGGAAAATTGCCACTAAAATTAATACTATACCAATGGCAAAAGAACCTAAACCATCATAGTGTCCATCGCCCGTATAGTATGAAGCGAGTAAAGCAACGATTGCTAAAATTAGTCCAAATACTGCTGCTGAATTTTCGCCAAAAATTACGATTAAGTCACTGTCTTTAGTACTTTTTAGGTACTGCCATAAACCCGTTGAACCTCTTCTGACATTTAATTCCAGTAAATTTGAGTAGGTTGCATAACCTTCCAAAGCCAATGAAAATAACAAAATCCCAATACCCCATTCAACTTTTTCAACGGGTTCAGGATTGTTATATTTGTGGATTCCTTCGTAGATTGAGAACATTCCACCAACTGAGAATAATAACATCGCCACCATGAATGACCAAAAATAAATGGCTCTTCCATAGCCCAGAGGGTGTTTTGCGTTGGCTGACCGCTGAGATTGTCTTACTCCAACAAGTAAAAGTGCTTGATTCGCACAGTCAGAAAATGAGTGAATTGTTTCGGCAAGCATTGCTCCTGAACCCGTCATAAAAGCGGCAAATCCTTTGGAAGAGGCAATTAATAGATTTACAATTAGGCTTTGAATGATATGCCCCGTACTGTGTTTTTCTTCTTTTTTCATTTAGCGTTATTGATAATCCTTTTATTTCATTGACAAGTTGTCTCTCTTAACACCACATTGTTATCGAATGTTATTTTGCTTTTGTCCTTAAACATTACCTTGCCATCTTTATCATCAATTTCTCCGTAGCCTTCGACCCAACCGTTGGCTGTTTTCAGAAACACCACTTCACGTTCTGATTCCACGCCTTCCGACACGAATGTATAATTGGCAAAAAGCGTATCAGACTTTAATTCCCCTTTAATTTTACCTGCACTACGGTCTTTTTGATAATAATCGTAAAGCAAATTTCCAGTAACCATATTGTCGTTAATGGTGACGTTTAATTTGATGGTGCTACTGTCTTTTGTGTGTTGATAGCAAGTTTCGGTTTGGCTCGTTTTGACTTCCGTTTTGTTGGCTGATTCTTGTTTTTCCTCAGTATTGCAAGAGGCAAAAATAGCAAGACTCAAAACGATGATTGATGTGTTTTTCATTTGTTTGCTGCGTGTTTTATTAACGTGTTTTAAGTCTTAAAAAATTATACCACATATTTATCAGAAAATATTTTATTTCTTCCTGACCATCCTGTAAACCAACGAAGGCAAAAAACGCTTCAAATAAACCCCAAAGACTTCATAAAATCCACCAATGTAAACCTCTTTTCTGTTACTGATAATGGCTCTCATCGCTTTTTTAGCAAATACGTCTGCCGTCATTCCATTGGCTTGATTGTCGTCCATTTTTCCGTGTTTATTTCCCTCTGCATCTAAGGCATTTACGGATATTTGGGTTAGAATATATCCTGGACAAATGGTTGTTACGTTAATATTATCTTGCCAAACCTCCGCCCGCAATGAATCAAAAAAAGCGATAATAGCGTGTTTGGCGGCTCCGTATCCTCCCCGCAAAGGAACGCCAATTTTGCCCGCAATGCTGCTGATTACCACAAAATGCCCTTTTTTTCGCTCGCTCATGTGAGGAAGTAGTGCTTGTGTGAAGGCGACCACACTAAAAAAATCTAATTCCATCAAATCTCGATAGACTTGAAATTTTGTGTCTTTCACATAAGAACGTTGTGAGATTCCAGCATTTTGAACCACAAAATCAATTTGTCCAAAATGGTCAATAACGATCTTAACTTTTTCAGGAAATTGCTCAAAATCGAGCATATCCATCGGTAAAACAAGCACATCTTTTTCGGATAAACCCGTGGCTTGGGCAACTCGCTGTAATTGAGATTCACGCCTTGCCGAAAGCACTAATTTCGCTCCTTCTTGGGCAAATTGATACGCAAGAGCTTCGCCAATACCTGACGAAGCTCCCGTAATCCAAACGGTTTTATTTTTTAGGGTTATCATTCTTAATTGTTCAAACTATAAGGGACATAATTGGTTATCAATAAGTGAACTAATAAACTCCTTGACTTGCTATTTTAGACTCATTTAAAACCTATTTTGAGTTGAAACCGTAAGTATAAAGTATTGAACTATAAAAATTAACAAACACATTAAATCTCATGGAAAAATTTGCATTATTAGCACGAGTTGAAGCCAAACCTGGTAAAGAAACTCAAGTTGCTGAATTTTTAAAATCAGCCTTACCCATTGCAAAAGGAGAAGCCGAAACGGTAAGATGGTATGGCTTACAAATTAACGAAAATACTTTCGGAATTTTTGATACTTTTGAAACCGAAGATGGTAGAAAAGCCCATTTACAAGGTGAAATTGCCGCAGCTTTGATGGCAAACGCCTCAGAATTATTATCGAAAGACCCTATAATTGAGTTTGTTGATTTATTGGCGGTTAAGTAATAAATGATGGCACACAGACAATGAAATATTAATCTGTGTGCCAATATTTTATTCCGAAACCCCAACCAAATTCAACATAAACGCATATTCCCGTGCCACTTCATGAAAACGTTTGAAACGTCCTGATGCTCCACCGTGTCCTGCTTCCATGTCGCAATGAAAGAGGAGGAGATTGTTGTTTGTTTTTAAGGCTCTTAACTTAGAAACCCATTTGGCTGGCTCAAAATATTGAACTTGCGAGTCGTGTAAACCTGTGGTTATCAACATATTAGGATAATTTTTTGCCGTCACATTATCAATCGGCGAATACGATTTCATGTAATCATAATAGACTTTATTTTTTGGATTTCCCCATTCTTCCCACTCGCCCGTTGTCAAGGGAATGGTCTCGTCCAACATCGTCGTAACTACATCCACAAAAGGTACGCCCGCCACAATTCCTCGGTATAAATCTGGACGCATATTCGTAATTGCTCCCATCAATAAACCACCCGCCGAGCCTCCGTTGGCAAATAATTTATCTTTTGAAGTGAATTTTTCTTTCAATAAAAATTCCGAAACATCAATAAAATCGTTAAAAGTATTTTTCTTTTTCAACAACTTGCCGTCTTCATACCATTGGCGACCCATCTCTTGTCCGCCCCTGATGTGGGCAATGGCAAAGGCAAATCCACGGTTCAATAAACTCAAACGTGCTGCCGAAAAATAAGGGTCAGTCGAGTAGCCATACGAGCCATAGGCATATTGTAAAAGCGGTTGCGAACCATCTTTTTTGAAGCCTTTTTTATAGACAATCGACACGGGAACTTTCACTCCGTCACGGGCGGTGGCGAACAATCTTTCCGTTACGTAATCAGTTTTATTAAATTCGCCCAAAACCTCTTGTTCTTTCATTAATTTCTCTTCTTTTGTGTCCATATTATAGTCAAAAGTTGAGCCTGGTGTAGTCAGAGAAGTATAGCTAAAACGCAAAATATTGGTATCAAAATCTGGGTTAGCACTTACGCCAGCATCGTAGGCGGGTTCATCAAATTTAACGTAATGTTCTTTTTTATCGGTTTGATTGATGATTCTTAGATGCAATAATGCGTTTCGTCTTTCCTGCAAAACCAGATGATTTTTGAAAACTTCCATGCCATCCAAATACGTATCGGCACGGTGCGGGATAACCTCTTTCCAGTTTTTCATATCGGCAGTTTTTCCTTCTTCCACTTCCATTAATTTGAAGTTGGTAGCTCCATCGGCGTTAGTTCTGATATAAAATTTATTGCCAAAATGTTCAATATAATACTGTAAACCGTGTTTTCTTGGATAAAAAGTCGTGAATTGTCCCGTTGGATTTGAAGCATCCAACAACCTAAATTCCGAAGAAATTCCGTTGTGATCAGATACTGAAATAATGTATTTTTTCGATTTCGTTCTGCCGATTCCCGTATAAAATTGTGGGTCTTTTTCGGTATAAACTAATACGTCCGTTTTTGGATCAGTTCCCAAAACGTGACGATATGCTTTTGAAGCCAACAAAGTTTGTGGGTCACGCACCATGTAGAAAATCGTTTTGTTGTCGGTTGCCCACGCATACGAACCGCCTTCGGTATTTTTAATTTGGTCTTTCAGTAATTTACCCGTTTTCAAATCTTTGAATTTGAGCGTATAATTCCTGCGACTAACCGTATCGACGCCAAAAGCCATAATTTGCTCATTATCAGCAATTTCATAACCTCCAATGTTGAAATACGTCTTGCCTTTTCCCATTGCATTGCCATCCAAAAGAATTTCCTCTTTCCCTTCCAATGAACCTTGTTTGCGACAATATACTGGATATTCTCCGCCTTCTACGTACTTTGAATAATAGTAATAATCGCCATCTTTCACGGGTACGGATTCATCTTTTTCCTTGACTCTGCCTTTCATTTCATCAAAAAGTTTGTCTTGAAATGCTTTTGTGGGAGCCATCACAGTATCGGTATAAGCATTTTCTGTATTAAGATATTTGAGAACTTCTGGATTTTTTGGGTTGTTCAACCAGTAGTAATTATCTTGGCGAGTGTCTCCGTGGAGCGTCATGGGGTGCGGTTTAATTGCCACCGTTGGGGCTTTAATCACGTCTGGATTCATTGAAATGGCTTTTTTTTGTTCTTTTTGGCAAGATGCTAATAGTAAAGCAACGCCAATTGTGAGGGATAAGTTTTTCATTTTAATAGTTTTACGTTGAGATATTTGTAAGTAATTATTGCATAGCAATTTATAAAATTAACCAAATTTTAAGAACATTGTTGAGTCAAATTGTTAATTAGACATCAACCAAACAAAATAAAACATGAAAAATATCGCATACATACTTTTAGGAATTGCAGGAATAATGCTTGCTATTTTATTAATTTGGGGCATTTTGACTTTATTCTCAATGGGAATTAATGAAAAAACTTTTATCATTATCATCTTCGGTGGAATTGCCTGTTTTGGTTTAATTGGCAGGATTATCCACGTAGCAAAAGATTCCAGAAAGTAATTTTGACCGCTTACTCATTGTTGAAATATTATGAAAACAAACCTTTCAATAAGACGTTTGTTACTTAGGTATTAATTATTTTACAACGATTAGTAATAACATAAAAGACTGATAGTAAGCATATTAGCCATTTACTGATGACCAATAATTAATTATTACTTACACATCACTAATTGTGTAAAAATCTCTCAATTTTTAACAATTCGGTGCGGCGTTCCGCAACACATCAATCATGAAAAAGTTAGTATTAGTATTCGTTTTAGCACTTATTTCGGTAGGTACATTCGCACAAATGCAAAAAGCTCCAATGGTTGGCGGGGCAGTAATGAGTCCATCCAAAAACATCGTTGAAAACGCTTCAAATTCAAAGGATCATACAACTTTGGTGACGGCAGTAAAAGCAGCGGGTTTAGTAGAAACACTTTCGAGTTCGGGTCCATTTACGGTTTTTGCTCCAACCAATGCAGCTTTTGATAAACTGCCTGCGGGAACGGTGGAAACTTTGGTGAAACCAGAAAGCAAGGAAACCCTTACCAATATTCTTACGTATCATGTGGTGCCTGGCAAGTTAAGTGCAGCTGATATTTTAGCAAAAATTAAAGAAGGTAATGGTGCGGCTGTTCTTACAACAGTGCAGGGGGGAAAATTAACAGCGTCTTTGAAGGGTACAAACGTAATTTTGACGGATACAAAAGGGGGAACCTCAATAGTTACGATTGCGGACGTTAATCAGAGCAATGGTGTCATTCACGTAATTGACTCGGTACTTTTACCGAATTAACTAATTGATAATCAGACAGATTAATAACAAAAGGAACAGTGCCAATGGCATTGTTCCTTTTGTTTAAAGACGATTTTAAAATTCAATATATTGTTATTTGTAAATTAGTGGATTTAATAGAACCTCGTGCAGAATCTTCGCACAAACGTACTTATGGTCATGCCTTATTAGTGGCTGGTAATATTGGACTTATGGGGCATCTGCGATTGCTTCAAAGCGTGTTTGCGGGGTGGAACGGGCTTGCTTACAGTTAATATACCTGAAAATGAAAGCGTTATTCTACAAACTGCTGTTCCAGAAGCGTTGTTAATTTTTAGAAATAAATCCAGATAAAATGGACGTGTGCAATATGCCCATTCGATAGGAATCAACAAAACAAATATAAAAAAATTACGTAAGTAAAATATGTGAATAATGTAATTTATTTGCAAAGTAATGTAATAGATTTAGAAGATGTTTAAAAATTAGTTTTTAATCAAAAAAGGGAATCGGTTTGTTATCTTTTAAACGACGAAATTTATCAGATATGCAAACTTGTTACGAAGTTTTAACCGATTCCCGCTGGGAAATTATCAAAGAAATTGTTTCCGACCAAAGAAAGCGAAAATATAATTTGCGGGACGTGTTAGATGCCCAATTTTATATCTTACGAACAGGTACACAATGGCGAAATATTCCTGATACTTACCCGCCTTGGGAGACGGTTTATTACTATTTTCGGAAGTGGAAAAAAGACGGAACAATTGAACGTCTTAATGCCACTTTGAATAAATTTGAACGTAAAAGACATGGCAAAAATGAAACGCCAAGTCTGTTATGTATTGACAGTCAATCAGTTAAAGTTGCTGCATTCATCAGTGAAGACAAAGGCATTGATGGTAACAAGCTCGTCAATGGTCGTAAAAGACACATAATTGTTGATACACTCGGACTGATTT
This sequence comes from Arcicella sp., assembly GCA_025354645.1. Taxonomy (GTDB): domain Bacteria; phylum Bacteroidota; class Bacteroidia; order Cytophagales; family Spirosomataceae; genus Arcicella. The sequence goes on from JANXML010000331.1 coordinate 11,391, forward strand.
GGGGTGTCGTTGTTCATGCTGCCGACATTCACGATGGAACGAAGGCTCATCTGTTAGTAGAACACTGTTTAGGTTACTTGGATAGAATGCAAAAAATACTCGTCGATGATGCTTATAAAAAAGTATTTTACGATTGGGTCTATGATAATATTGTTGGATTAGAAGTTGAATTTGCATCAAGACCACCATCGGCAAAAGGCTTTGTTCCAGTCAAATGGAGATGGGTCAATGAAAGAACTTTTGGTTGGCTGAATTTCTTCCGAAGGCACGCAAAAGACTATGAAAAAACAACAAATTCTGCCGAAGCATGGATACTACTTACTAATTGCCAAATAATCTTAAATAGAAACTGAATTTTACCAAATATAATTTTTAAACATCTTCTTAGTTAGGTAATTACTGAATTTTGTATTTCAAATTTTAATCTAAATGTAGAGATATTATGAAATTCATTGAAACAACCCCTGATGAGTTAGGCAATTCCGTAAACTTATTTTACACAGATTTAGGTCGTGGAAAACCCGTAGTTTTCATTCATGGCTGGCCCCTAAATCATGCTATGTGGGAGTACCAATTGGCTGAACTTCCAAAGCATAATCTTCGTTGCATCGCCTATGACCGTCGTGGCTTCGGGAAGTCTGATTATCCTTGGGAAAATTATGATTATGATACCTTTGCTGATGATTTGAAAGCACTGCTTGATCAGTTGCATTTGACAGAAGTAACCTTAGTGGGATTTTCGATGGGTGGAGGAGAAATTGCTCGATATATTGGAAAATATGGAAATGATAAAATTAGTAAAGTTGTGCTGATTAGTGCTGTAACCCCTTTTATGTTAAAAACTGATGATAATGTAGAAGGCGTAGATAAGTCAGTTTTTGACGAAATGGTTGAAAATATCGATAAAGATCGTCCAGCATTCTTAGCAGATTTTGGTAAACAGTTTTATGGCGTTAGTCTTTTCAACGATGCTGTTAGTGAACAAACGTTACAGTGGAATCAATCAGTTTGTTTGATGAGTTCGCACAAGGCAACGGTTGATTGTGTACTTGCATTTTCGCAAACAGATTTTAGAAGTGATTTGGCAAAAATTAATGTACCTACTTTGATTATACACGGAGATTCGGACAAAACTGTGCCAATTGAAGCCTCTGGAAATCGGACTTCAATGATGTTGCCAAACGCAAAATATCTCATTTATGAAGATGCTCCTCATGGACTTTTTATTACTGAAAAAGATAAATTGAATGCGGACTTAATTGATTTTATTAAGGGAAGTACTATGTAATTTATTGTTAAAATAGTTAAGTTTATAAAAAAAGAAGCCCTACAATTTGTGGGGCTTTTTTTACGAAATTATGAATAAAATAGTAGTAACTATTTAAAAATCAATTAGTTGATAAACTCATTTTATTGCCTAAATATGCTTTATTCTCCTGTAAGTGTGAATGATGTAATATATTCTAACAATTATATAACACATTAAAATGATGATTTTATGACCTTTGTAGCGTTATTATTTTACTAACAATAAACAACAAGAAAATGAAAAAGTTAATTTTAATTTTATCAATTATTACCGTTTCTCTAAGTTCATTTGCCTACACTAATTCTGATACGGAAATGCGTCAGGATACAATGAATACATCGAGAAAAAACAAAAAGATGGGAGCATCTGGAACTGGAAGCAATACTTCCAATATGAATCAAGATACCATGAACACGTCGAGAACTGGCGGAAAAATGGGTAAAATGGGTCATAACAAAATGGGTAAAATGGAAGATGGTGTGATGATGAAAGATGGCAAAATGATGATGTCTAAAAGCGGACAAATGATGCCGATGGATAATGAAGTTACATTGGATAATGGAACAAAAATTATGACTGACGGAACATACATGGATAAGAATGGTAATTCGATGAAAATGAAAAACGGGGATCATATGAGTATGTCAGGCAAAATGATGTCAATGAAAAAACATAAAATGAAATAGTTTTAATAAGGCAGTTTATAGAAACATAAAACTATGAACTGCCTTTTTTTCTCTAAACAGGATGCTATATGAATACCAACGAATCAATAGATATTTTGAACAACTTAATCATCCTCAACAATGATAGGATTGATGGGTACAAGGCTGCTTATTCAGAAACGTATAAAGAAGAATTAAGAGATTTGTTCACAAAATTTGAACAAACAAGTCTGGAATGTAAAAGTGACTTGGAAAGTGAAATAAAACGCTTAGGTGGTACTCCCAAAGAAGGTACTATGATTTTAGGCAAATTGCACAGAGGTTGGATGGATATTAAAGCTGCAATCACGGGGAGTGACAGTGAGGCAATTTTAGGCTCGTGCGAATACGGTGAGCAAACAATAATTAAAGCCTATGAAGATGCACTTGAGGAGGATATTGAAGACGTAACTCATGAACAGAAAGTGATGTTAAACCACCAATTGACGTTATTGAGAGATGATTATGAGAAAATAAAATCTATGCAAGATTTAATGGAAAATGAAGTGTAGTTTAATTGATTGTCTCTAATTATATCCTTTAAAATTTTTCATTTTAAATTTTATGCTTATCGATATTCCACATTTTTTTGCCAAATTCATTGAAATCTACTACTGATTTTTATGGAATTTGACACCTCGCATTTCGAGGTGTCTTTTGCTTTTATTATGAATGTATTTTTATTGAAAAATTATTAAAATTTCACCAATAAATCATCGTTAATTATTAATTTAACCACCTTTTAAAAGACAATTATATGCAAAGATTATATCGTGACTTGGAAAATCGTTTTGAACGCCTCACTTCCATTGTTACCTCAATACTTGGAAATTCTGTCACGTTTGTTGTTGCACTCGCAACGGTTGCATTCTGGCTTACTGAAAAGGAATTTTATACTCAAGATTTGCATCATTGTATCAGTGATGTAATTTTAGGAATCACGTTTCTGAGTTTTTTTATGATTCAAAAGTCATTTAATCGTTTTTCAGCTTCTTTGCATTTGAAATTGAATGAATTGGTTTCTGCCCATGACAATGCCAATAATGCAATTATTAATGTTGAGCATAAAACGGAAGAAGAGATTAAAGAGATTGCAAAGGAATACGCAGAAATTGTTCAAATATTGGAAGGGGAAACGAAGAATGAGCAAGATAAAGAGCATTAAGAATCTATGAATACGAAGAACGCTTTCCCTTATCATTTAGATTTTAAAAGTATTAATTTTAGAGTTAATCCTGAATTTTACCGTGTAGGAGTGGGCGAACAAGGTGTATTATTAGTTGAACCCTATAAATCTGAAATACTCCCATACTGGAAATTTAAAAATGAAGAATTAGCGGAGCAATCAGCTCGAAAAATATTTCAATTATTTGAAAATTATCTTCAAAATGATGAGTTCGTAGGGGCAGATATGGCAAGAAAGTTCTTACAAATGGGTTTCACCCGGGCCAGAAGATATGCTAATCATAAAGGAGGTAAAAAATATGAAAAAGGGGATATAAATCATACTGAGGGATTATCTTATCCCTATTCGCAAGGAAGTTCAGACAAAGGAAACTCGCAATTACCACAACAAATGGATGCTTTGACCAATGAAAAAGCACGTGCCGCTGAAATCTTTAAACAGTATTGGTTTAAGGCAAAAGATTGTCCTGAATACCTCAAAATGAAAGCTGAATTTAAGGAAAAATATTATTTAAAGTAAAAGGCTTTTTAGACGCTATCAATCATATCATGAAAAATAAAATTATTATCACCATCGCAAGTTTATTTTTTTTAGGTTCTTGCAAAACGGTTAAACCTTACCAAAAGATTTATCTGAATGACAGTGAAATGCAATTTGAAAATTCAGCAAGTAATAACTATGAAAAGTATGTAAGAAGTATTCGGGAAGGGGCAACTCCAAGTTCAGGAACAAAAACAAGTGGAGGATGTGGGTGTAATTAAGAAACTATGAAACGGAAAATTATTCTTATCGGAAGCATTTTTTTAAGTGTATTTACTTCAAAAGCACAAGATGCTGACACGAGTTATAAAAAATTAACTTTGAGGAAGACTCAGGTAGAATTTATTTATAATCAATACAATCAGGACGGTAATAATTCTGCGGTTACGGGTGGCATCGGAACTGAACAATTATCGGTGAATGCTCCGCTTATTTTAACCATAATACCCATTAAAAAAAAAGGAGAATTAACCTTGAAAACTGGAGCAGATTTTATTACTTCAGCTTCAACTGATAGAATTGACAATGTGGTTTCGTCGGCTTCAAGAGAAGACATTCGGGCTCATGTGGATGCGAGTTACAAGCATGATTTTGAGAAAACAACGATTTCTGTCGGTACGGGGTTTTCTATCGAGTCAGATTATTTTTCAGTTCCGATAAATTTTGGTTTGAGTGTTCAGAGTAAAGATAAAATGAAAACCTATTCAGCGAGTCTCAAAATGTATTTCGACGATTTGCGATGGGGAAGATTAAATCCTGATTATTACAGACCATTTGGATTGATTTATCCCGTTGAACTTCGTGATAAAGAATGGTTTAATATTTATAATCGGAATTCATATAATTTTCAATTTGGAATCACTCAGATTCTTAATAAACGAAATATCTTAGGCATATTTCCAGAGATTCACTATCAGAAAGGATTATTATCTACTCCTTTTCACCGAGTATATTTCGATGATTCGTCTTTGAAGGTTGAAAATTTGCCCAACCAACGGTTGAAACTCATTTTAGGATTGAAGTTGAATAGTTTTGTGGGAGGCAAGTTTATCCTAAAAAATAAAGTTGATTTTTACACGGACAGTTACGGTATTTCTGGATTTGGTTATGAATACGAAACCGTTTTTAAAGTCAGTAATTCAATTTCGTTAAAACCTTCTTTTAGAATTTATTTTCAAAATGCTGCAAAGTATTTCGCTGGTCATAAAGAACATAATATTATTGAGCAATACTACACCTCAGATTATGATTTATCTAACTTGAAAACCTACACAACTGGTTTTTCATTCAAATATACACCGTCCGTAAAAATCAGTAAGCATTTATTTTTCAATAGTTTAGAACTATCCTATTCAAATTTTCAGCGGAGTAATCAACTCGTTGCCCACATTTTGAGTTGCAGTTTTAAAACTGATTTTGTAAAATAATACAATCCAAAATTCATGAAAATATCCCAGAGTTTACCACTTTATGCTTAGTAACAAATTTTATAAATTTTGAAAAATGAAGAGGAATTGAATGCTAATATATTGAAAACTACAATGATAATCAAACATAAATACGCTGAAACAAGGAGAAAAAGCCAAGTCCAGAACTTTCAAAGAGTCTGCGAGCAATTTACTTTTCATCTTTAACGCAAAAAGTGGGAATTATATAACATTTAGCAAAAATTATGTAAGTATGTATTCAGTGTATCCCACCATCTTTGTATCGTAGTTATTGATACAGTTAATCAAAAAAAACTACAAAAAATATGGACGAATTTAGGTCAAAGCAGGGCTTATTTGTTTAATCCCTTCTTATTAAAACATAAAAAAATTAAATAGTGGTTAGGTGTTATGAAAACGTTCTCTTGTTTAGAGAACGTTTTTTCTTTTTAGTCAAAATCTAAAATGTGGAAATCATATAATTATTTAGTTTTATTGTGTAATTCTCATTTCTATTCAGTGAGTTATTTTTGTTAAGTAGTTTTTACTAAATAATTAAATCCTCAACAAAATGGCAACTACCACAAAAAGTGATAGAAAATCCATGATGGATATTAACTCTGAAACAACGAAAGGAACAACTTTTAAGTCCACTGGGTCCAATAAATCAGATAACGCAAAAGACTCAAAAAAATAGAGTTCCATGTAATAGTTTTGCAAGTTTTTAAGTCTTTTTTTAGGAAAGGAAGACTTACTTTAAAATAAATATTAAACCTTTTAAATAATTGTATTATGAATCTTATTTGCTTTTCGCATCTACGCTGGAATTTTGTTTATCAACGTCCACAACATATATTGAGTCACTTTGCAAGTCAATACGTAACGTATTACGTAGAAGAATTTATAATTAACGATCAGGAGGATGGCTATGAAATATACAAAACCAAAGAGAATGTATTGGTCGTTACGCCTCATTTAAACAATGCTACATTCTCAGAAGATAGCAAAAATGCACGTATAACGAACATCTTGAAGGATTTTTTCAGTGAAGAAGGAATAAAAAATTATATATTTTGGTATTATACGCCAATGGCTTTGGCTTTCACGAAGAGCTTTAGACCAAAAGTTGTTGTGTATGATTGCATGGATGAGTTGAGTGCTTTTAAATTTGCTCCGCAAGAATTAAAGAATCTTGAGCAAGAGCTATTGGATTCTGCTGATATTGTTTTCACGGGCGGTAATAGCTTGTATGAAGCCAAGAAGAATCAACATCATAATATCTTTTCATTCCCAAGCAGCATAGACAAAACGCACTTTTCAAAGGCTCGTCAAGTGCTTGACCAACCCGAAGACCAGAAGCATATTCCTTATCCAAGACTTGGATTTTTTGGGGTTATTGATGAACGTTTTGATATTGAGCTTATTGAAAAAGCAGCAATCCTTAAACCAGATTGGCAATTCGTTTTGATTGGTCCAGTGGTGAAAATTGACCCCATGACTTTACCAAAGAATGATAATATTCATTATTTAGGAGGGAAATCTTATCAAGAATTACCTACTTATTTAAGTGGTTGGGATATTTCATTGATTCCATTTGCCATTAATGAATCAACCAAATTTATTAGTCCCACAAAAACGCCTGAATATTTAGCGGCTGGAAAACCAGTAGTTTCCTCGCCTATTCATGATGTTATATATCCCTACGGAGAAAACAATTTAGTACACATTGTGGATAATGCTTTTGATTTAATTGAAAAGGCATCTCAAGAACTTGCCTTGAAAGATAAAAGTGAATGGCTGGAACGGGTGGATGATTACTTGAATGATATTTCATGGGATTTGACGTGTTCAAAAATGCAAAAATTAGTTAAAATTGAGTTGGAAGACAAAGAAATTGCTAAAATTGTTAAACTTCCAAGAATGAATAATAATGATATTTTATCGAGAGTGGAAGTAGGGGTGAAATGATAAATCCAACTGAAACATATCTGCAAAATCGTTATCAATGGTCTGTTATTGAGAATAACCAATTAGCATTATTTCCTCCTCATAATCCTTTTAAATCGTTCTGGATGGCGGGATTTGAGTGTACAGACCAAATAAATGCTTTCGGAAATCGAGTTGATTTTTTGGAAATTACGGGGCATTTATCCATGCTTGCTGACGATTATAAAAACCTCGCTATTCTGGACATGAAAACCGTTAGAGAGGGCATAAGATGGAGTGTGGTCGAAAAATTACCCTATCAGTACGATTTCTTTACGGTAGGTGAAATGATTAGGGTTGCTCAAGAAAATAATATCCAACAAGTTTGGGATATTTGCCACTTTGGCTTTCCTGACGATCTCACTCCTCTTCATCCAATGTTTGCTCGTCGTTTTGCGGCTCTTTGTCGGGCATTCGTTGAATTTTATCGGAATCTGATTCCAGACGGCGAATTAATAGTTACTCCCATCAATGAAGTAAGTTTTTTGTCTTGGCTTGGCGGAGATGTTCGAGGAACATCTCCTTTTTGCGTTGGGCAAGGTTGGGAAGTGAAATACCGCCTTATGAAGGCATATATTGAAGGCATTGAAGCCATGAAAGAGGTTGATTCAACCATTAGAATTTTAACGACCGAACCGCTAATTTGTATAATTCCACACGAAAATGCAGGTCAAGAAGAAATAGATTTAGCTCTTTCTGTACACAATGACCAATTTCAAGTAACTGACATTTTATGCGGGAAAATTTGCCCAGAATTGCGAGGCAAACCTGAATATTTGGATATTTTAGGATATAATTTTTACTTCAATAATGAATGGGTTTTAAGCACACACGACTTTCTTGACTGGAGAAAACAATGTAACGATGAACGCTTTGTTCCTCTTCATCAATTGTTAAAAAGTGCCTATCAACGCTATCAACGCCCTTTTGTGATAACTGAAACGAGCCATCCGAAAGAAGACAGACCTCTTTGGGTTGAAATAATTGTTGAGGAATGTGCTTTGGCATTGGCGGCGGGACTTCCACTTTGGGGCGTTTGTTGGTATCCAATCTTAAATCGCCCAGATTGGGATAATTTAAACGATTGGCATCATTCAGGACTGTTTGAGGATGTTTATGATTCCTTTGAAAGACAGCCAAGAATACCACATATTTCAACGGTTCAGGCTTTAATAAATGGGCAGATTTTATTGAAAGAAATGGTTGATTTTGTGTAGATTTTTGTAGAATAAATCTGTTAATATTATCACAAGAAAACCCATAAATTTTTCAAAAATAAGGTGTGAAAGTTATAAGTCTTTATCATAATTATGTAATATTTTCGAGTTTTAATTTAATAATTTTGTGAATTGAAAATAGTATTAAAAAACTAATTTCCTTTTTCAATTAACTGATAATCAATGTATTATTTTTTTTAATTTCTAAACCAATAACTATGAAATCAAAATCATTTTATGTCAAGTTGCTTATAGTAAGTGGCTTAATGACAACCATTATTTCTTGTAACAACAAGCCAAAATCTTCTGATACTGCCGAAGTAAATCAATATGCCAAAGATAGTATTATTGATAAAAACGAAGGTGTAAAATTAAGCCCAAAGGGAGGAGTTCCAGGTTGGGGAACAACCATAAAACCTGAGATGCAAGTCGTTATCGACAAACTTATCAGCCTTGGTGGAAAGCCTATTGAAACGCTTAGTGCCAAAGAAGCACGTATGCAACCAACCCCAACGGATGCGGCAATGGCAGTTATGAAAGAAAATAATATGCCAATGCCCACTGCACTCTGCGACACGGTTGGTAAGGATATTCCCGTTACAGGTGGCAAAACGCACATAAGAATATATACACCACAAGCAGGCACAGCACCACATCCCGTTATTGTATATTATCATGGAGGTGGATATGTGATTGCTGATATTAATGTATATGGAGGCAGTACGCAAGGATTATGTGAACAAACAGGTGCCATTGTTGTTTCGGTAGAATATCCAAAAGGACCAGAACATAAATTTCCAGCGGCACATAATGTTGCTTTTGATGCGTATAAATGGGTACTCAAAAATGCGGCTTCTTTCAAGGGAGATGCCTCAAAAATTGCTATAGTGGGCGAAAGTGCTGGGGGTAATCTTGCCGCTAACGTAAGTATCATGGCGAGGGATAAAAAACTGCAAATGCCATTGTATCAGGTGTTGGTATATCCCGTTGCAAGCAATGACATGACGAATGAAAGTTACACAAAATATGCTGCCGCAAAACCTTTAAACAAGGCAATGATGGGCTGGTTTGTGAAAAACTATTTGGTAAGTACAGACCAATCCGCTGACCCTCGCATCAGTATAGTAAACGCCAATCTTGCAGGTTTGCCTAAAACACTAATCATTGGAGCGGAAATTGACCCTCTACAAACCGAAGGAAAATGGTTGAGTGATAAATTAAAAGCTGCCAATGTGGACACCGAATATAAACTATACGAAGGAGTCACCCACGAATTTTTTGGTATGGCAACCGTTGTTCCTCAAGCAAAAGATGCTCAAGCATTAGCTTCAAAAAACATCAAATCTGCTTTTGGAATGTAGTTTTTCGAGCAGTTAATATTTATACAAGTACTTGATTATCAAAATATTACAATTTTAAATTTTAGGTACTTAGTTTACAAAAGCCTTTGGTGAAAACCGAAGGCTTTTGTTTTGAACGCTAATTATTTAAAACGAGTATTACACAGATTTTAAATAATCATGCCATGAGTAAATGACCTTTCGGTTCAAAACCTAAACAATTAGCCTTATTGATTTAGCGTGCAGAATTGCCTCATCTGTGTGTTTGAAAAGACAAGTTTCAATGGTTTTATCTTCTAATGTTGCTAAGATATTTGTGGCAAAACCTTCTTTTTCAGGACTTATATTTCTGATATAAATTGCCACAACTTTATTTGGATATTTGTTTGCCAAAGCCACATAAATTTCTGGGTCTTTCTGTGAATTATCACCCAAAAGCACAAACTGTTGTTTTGGAAAAGCATCAAAAATTCGCTTTACTCTTATCAACTTTCCTTGATGTTTTGTGGAACCCGTTTTGAATAACTGATACCATTTTTTTATTTGATTAAGAAGGAAAGCACCCTTTGGCAATTCATTAAATTTAAAGAACTCATTGAGGTCATCGTATAGATTCCACTCACTGCTCGACACATAAAAAAAAGGATTTAGTGTCTCTGGATTTGTGTGTGAAAGTGCCAATAAATTATAGAACTTCACTACATCTGAAAAAGTCTTTCTGCTGCGAGGATTTTTAGTGAATAATACCCTTAATTTCTTACCCGTTGTGGCAGAGTGAGAAACCAAAACCGTATCATCAATATCAGAAATAAAACCGTATTGGGTTGCGTGTGGCACAAATAATTTTCCTTCTCCCGTTTTTACGATAAGTCCTTCATTATCAACGATATGTACTATAATTGGATGCCATCCTGCGGGAACAGAATTGAATGATTGCCATTCAAATTTAAAGAATCCGTCACTTTCGGTGGTCGTAAAAATTTGTTGATTTTCCCAGATTAATTGAACCCTAACATTCGGAATTGGATTAACAAAAAATAGCCTAATTAAATGGATAATATTCGTGAAAACATTGTCCGTAAATTTGCTCTGACTCACGGGTTTCCCTTCCAAAACGTGACCATAAATTACCAAATTATTTTTGTGTCCGTAGCCGTGATAAATTTTAACATGGGCTTGTTGGTATGATTCTTTTATCATGAAATTTAACGGTAAATGTTGCTTAATTCTCTTTGAATTTAATACCAAAAAAAATCATTCCATGACTCAACAAAAAAGCATCGAATTCCTCTTTATTATTAATCCAGGTTCTGGAAGTAGCACGATTGATTGGGCGGCTGAAATTAAAAATTATTTTGCTGATTCTACGCATTCTTTTGAGTTATATCACCTTACCAAAAATTGCAGTGTTGAAACCATCAGCGAAAAAATCAACTTGTTCTCACCAAGTACGGTTGTTGCCGTTGGTGGCGATGGAACCGTGAAATTAGTGGCAGAGTGTATTTTGAACACAAAAACGAAATTAGGGATTCTTCCAGCAGGCTCTGCCAACGGTTTAGCGAAGGAATTCGGGATAAGTAATGTGCCCGTTGAAGCATTAGAAGTACTCTTAAATGGAAAATCTCAGAAGATTCATACGGTTCAAGTCAACGGAGAATTATGTATTCATTTGAGCGATGTTGGCTTGAATGCTTATGTGGTGAAAGAGTTTGAAAATCAGCCCGTGCGTGGAATGTGGGGCTATACGATGGCTTCTATGAAAGTTTTATGGCAAAATCCAATGATGGAAGTAACCATGAAAATTGCTCAAAAAACCATTAAAGTAAAGGCAAAAATGATTGTGATTGCAAATGCCACAAAATATGGAAGTGGAGCAATCATAAACCCAATCGGAAAATTAGATGATGAATTATTTGAAGTGATAGTAATGAAAAAAATATCGTTTAGTGAAATGTTCAAAATGGTTGTTTCACACAAGCCCTATGATTCGGAAAAGACCGAAATATTTCAAACCAATGAATTGTCAATTAAATCGTTCAGAAGAGTACATTTTCAAATTGATGGGGAATATTTAGGAAAAATTAAAGAAGTGAAAGCAACTATTATACCTGATTGTTTGGATGTTGTTGTGCCATAATTTGTTGGTAATTAATCAATAAAGAACCTCCTGATTACGAAAAATTAGCCTTTATCAAAAAAAACTATGATTTATACTCATCAATAAGGGATTCTATCCACTGCAAATTACCAACAAAAAAACTGCAATTTTACGTGTGAATAATATAACTAATTCATAAAGTTATGTAATACTTATACCCTCATAAAATAGCACCTTTGTACTTCTTAAAAATTGATGATTTAGTATATTTTATTGAACAATTTTAAGAATTTAATTTTAGATAACAAATCATGATAGAGGTTAAAAAAGAAGGTATTTTGCTCAATAAAACGAACCTTGGTTTTGAAAACGAAGGAGTATTAAATCCCGCAGTAATTAGCGATGGAGGCATGATTCACCTTTTTTACAGAGCCGTCAGTAAGGGGAATTATTCGAGCATTGGTTATTGCAAACTGAGCAATCCACTCACCATCGAAAAAAGGTTTGATATGCCTATCATGTTTTCGCAATACGACTATGAACTTCATGGAATTGAAGACCCAAGAATTGTTAAAATTGAAGATACTTTTTATATCACTTATGCTGCTTATGATGGTGTGAATGCACTGGGAGCCTACGCAATTTCAAAAGATTTAATCACTTGGAAAAAGAAAGGATTAATGGTTCCTCAATTTATCTACAAAGAATTTAATCGTTTAGCAGGTTCAAGAATGCCCCTAAATGAAAAATACTTGCGATATAATGAACACGAAAAAATTGTTGAGAAAAAAGGAATAAAAGTGTTGCTTTGGGATAAAAACGTAGTGTTTTTTCCGAGAAAAATTGATGGTAAATTTTATTTTCTGCACCGCATAAAACCTGATATTCAAATTGCTTGTGTTGAAAATTTAGAGGATTTAACCACCGAATATTGGCAAAATTATTTCATTCATTTTGGAGATAATATTGTGATGGCTCCTAAACACAAACATGAAGTGAGTTATTTGGGAGGGGGATGTCCACCCATCGAAACTCAATTGGGTTGGTTGGTGATTTATCATGGTGTTTATGATACAACCAACGGTTACGTTTACACTGCTTGTGCTGCCCTACTTGACTTAAAAAATCCACAGAAAGAAATTGCTCGATTGCCCTATCCTTTGTTCAAACCCCAGGAAGATTGGGAAACGGAAGGTGAAGTCAATAATGTATGTTTTCCCACAGGTTCTATCATCATTGAAGACACACTCTATATTTATTATGGTGCCGCCGACGAGCAAATTGCCGTTGCTTCGCTCAGTTTATCATCCTTGTTAAAAGAATTAATGTTAAACGTAATTATTAGCCCAACCTAAAAAACAAGTTTTGAAATAGTTGCAATTGATGATTGGTAAGTTATTCGCCTCCAACAGCAAATCACAACTCTTCACTGAACTTGTTTCTCAAAGAAAATGAAAAATGAAATAAGTTTTAATCACAGTAACCGCATATTATTTGGAGAAAGACAAAAAGTAGTCTCAAAAAGCGGTTCTCTCATTTCGGAAACAGACAATGCCTTGCCCGAAATCCTATTCGTAACATCTTATCCGCCTCGAGAATGTGGAATTGCCACTTATTCTCAGGATTTGATAAAAGCATTACACAATAAATACAATGATTCATTCAAAATCACTGTTTGTCCCATTGAAACAGTAAATGAAAAGCATATTTATAATGAAGATATTAAATACATTCTTGACATTGATAAGAAAAAATCGTTCGTAAAATTAGCCGAAACCATTAACAAAGATTTGGCAATCAAGATGGTGATGGTTCAACACGAGTTTGGTCTTTTCAGAGACAGAGACTATGAGTTTCTTCAGTTTCTTACCATCCTAAAAAAACCGATAATTCTTGTTTTTCATACTGTTTTGCCGAAGCCAAATCAGAACTTGAAATTGAGAGTTCAACAAATCGTTCAGGCTTGTAAATCTATCATCGTAATGACTGATTTATCTGCCAAATTATTGGTGAATGATTACGGAATTATATCTGAAAAAATTGCCGTAATTCCTCACGGAACGCATTTAGTGGCTCATTCGGATAAAGGTTTATTGAAAGAAAAATATAATTTAACGGGCAAAAAAGTATTAGCTACTTTTGGGCTTTTGAGTTCTGGAAAATCTATTGAAACAACCTTGGATGCGTTACCCGCCATTATCGAAAATAATGACGATGTCATGTTCTTAATCATCGGTAAAACCCATCCCTCGGTTGTGAAACATGAAGGTGAAAAATACCGAATGATGCTTGAAGAGAAAATTGAAACGTTGAATTTGCAAAATCACGTTCAGTTTGTGAACCAATTTGTTGCTCTTCCAGCCCTTTTGGAATATTTGCAACTTACTGATATTTACTTATTTACGTCGAAAGACCCAAATCAAGCAGTTTCAGGAACATTCTCTTACGCTATGAGTTGCGGATGTGCCATTGTTTCAACGTCCATTCCGCACGCACAAGAAGTTTTGCAGGATGATGCTGGAATTATTGTTGATTTCGAGAATCCAGAACAATTATCACTTGCTGTGATTGCTCTGCTCGACCAAGAAGAATTAACAAAAAGTATTAGCATGAGAGGCTTGCACAAAATCGTTCCGTCAGTTTGGGAAAATGCTGCCATCTCTCACGCCTTATTATTTACAACTATGAGTGACCGTCAGATTAACTTGAAATATAAAATCCCTGCTGTCAATCTTGACCATATCAAGAGAATGACAACCGATTTTGGCATGTATCAGTTTTGTATCATCAATCAGCCTGATGTTGAATCTGGTTATACGCTCGACGATAATGCCCGAGCAATGGTTGCCATGTGTCAGCATTATGAATTAACGAAGAACGAAGAAGATTTAAAATATATTCATGTTTACTATAATTTTATTGAGTATTGTTTGCAGTCAGAAGGATACTTTTTGAATTATGTGGATGAAAATAAAAACTTTACTGAGCAAAACTATCAAACAAATCTCGCTGATTCTAATGGCAGAGCAATCTGGGCATTGGGTTATTTGATTTCGATGAGTAGTATATTGCCAAAGCAATTGATTGACGATGCTCAATTAACGATGCAAGTTGCTTTATCGAAAGTGAACAAAATTCACTCAACGAGAGCAATGGCGTTTATTATCAAAGGATTATATTATCGGAATATTGAAAATAAATTGTCGCAAGACGTTGCCTTAATTAAAGAATTAACCAACCGTTTAGTGCAGATGTACCGCCACGAAGCAGAAAAGGATTGGGATTGGTTCGAGAGTTATCTAACTTACGGAAATAGCATTTTGCCCGAAGCTCTTTTGTGTGCCTACATGACAACAGGAGAGGTTACTTACAAAGATATTGCCAAAAAGACCTTTGATTTTTTATTATCAAAAATATTCAGAGAAGACCGAATTAAAGTTATTTCAAACAAAGGATGGTCGCACAAAGGTGATAATTTGGATAAGATTGTAATCGGTGGCGAACAACCCATTGATGTTGCTTATACTATTTTGGCTTTAAGTAAATTTTATGAAGTATTTAAAGAGGATACCTACAAGCAAAAGTTGGACATTGCTTTCAATTGGTTTTTAGGAAATAATCATTTAAAGCAAATAATTTATAATCCATGCACGGGAGGTTGTTATGATGGTTTGGAAGAAAATTATGTAAATTTAAATCAAGGAGCAGAATCAACTGTGAGTTATTTAATGGCGAGATTGACTTTGGAAAAATTTCTGAAGAGTGAACAAAAAATAAAAATTCAGCCAGAAAAAACCTTGAAAATTATTGTTTAAGGAAAACTTTATAAATAACATATCGAACAATCAAAACTCTTGCCCGTATCAACGAATAATATTCGATTTTTACGGACAGGAGTTTTTGTTGCATAAAATATTGTGTGAACTAAATTTGTATTATATTTGAAGCAAATATAGAAAAACCTCTTTTCGTATGAAATTATACATCAAATATGACATTAATGAAATTTGTAAAAAAATTCTTCAAGAACAATTAGATAGATTATCATTATCGTATGTTTTACTTGGATATAGCGAGGTGGAAATAAAAGAAGATATTTCAAATGATAAATTAAAGGAACTTCATGCAGGATTAAATAGTTACGGAATTGAAGTGGTAGAAAGTAGTAAAAACATCTTAGTTCAGAAAATTAAAGATGTAATTATTGAGATGATTTATGAGAACGATAAACTGCCATCTTCAAAGATTTCCGCTTATTTAGCCGATAAAATTTCTCATAGTTATGGATACATTGCCAACGTATTTGCAGAGGTTACTTATACATCGGTTGAAAATTTTATTATCTTACACAGAATTGAATTTGCAAAAAAACTGATAACAATAGATGAATTATCTTTTACAGAAATTTCTCATAAATTGAATTATAGTAGCCTTGCCCATTTTTGTACACAGTTTAAAAATACGACTGGATTAACGCCTTCTGCCTTTAAAAGAATTATTCTTAAAAGACGTGAAGCCGCTTTGAACAATACATAACATAATTTGTTACCCGTATAAACCAACAGAAATTATTTGAATTTTCTTATTAACACATAAATTAGCAAACCATATTATTTATTCCTTAATTTATAAAACCCCCAATGCAGAACGAACCAATACATGTATTACTTGCCGATGATGATGAAGATGACCGCCTTTTTTTTAGCGACGCCATCAAAGAATTGAAAATGAATACTGTGGTGAATGTAGTAAAAGACGGGCAAGACTTAATCGACTATCTTTTGCAAACTGATGTGACACTCCCTCACGTACTATTTTTGGATTTGAATATGCCCATCAAAACAGGATTAGAATGCTTGAAAGAAATAAAAAATATTGACCGACTTAAAAATATTGCCATTGCCATTTACTCAACTTCTGCCTCAGAGAAAGATATTGAGGAAACATTTATTAGAGGAGCAAACGTTTATATCAAAAAACCGAGCAGTTTTACTTCGCTTAAAAAAGTTTTATCGGAAGTCATTACCCTTAATTGGCAATACCACACATCGGGACTGGACAGAAACAATTTTCTTTTGAGTCTTTAATTTTTTGAAACTTCATGAATTTACAAAGTATTTATCTTTTCACTTCTTCATCTTTTCTTAGGAAGATTTTTTTAGGTGCTTTGTTTATTTTAATCTGCATTTCGGCATTCACGTACCGCCATACGTTTGCTCTCTCTGATTCAACCGCATCAGTGATACATTCACAGCAAGTTCATCTTGAATTGGAACAAATGATGTCCTATCTAAAAGATGCTGAAACAGGTCAGAGAGGATATATTCTTACCCAAAATCCCGTATATCTTCAGCCTTATAATGGGTCAAGAGAAAAAGTGGAGGTTTCTTTTAAATTATTGAAGTCTTTAACTCTCGATAATTCCAAACAGCAAATCAATTTAGATTCGCTTCATAAAATCATTGATTTAAGGTATTCTCTTTTTAGAAAATCCTTAGCATTAAGTGTCGAAAAGCCCGTAAATAAGGTCGAATTTGATAATGTTTTAATGAATGGGAAGAATGCAATGGACGATATCCGTTATAGAGTCAATCAAATGATTGAATTTGAGTTGGTATATCTGAAAGAAAAAAAGGCTAAATATGAAAGTGAGATTTCATTTACGCCCGTTTTCACGATAGTACTTTTTCTTTTTACGGTTCTGATTTTTGCGATTGCCTACATGATGATTAATCGTGATTTAAAGAACGTACATAAAGCCAACAAAGAATTAACAATCATTAATGAATCAATTGACCACGCTGAAATTATTGGAAATTTTTGCCTCACTCAATGGGATTTATATAACAATAAATTAATCTATTCCGATAATTTGTATCGAATGTTAGGTTGCGAGCCACAGTCGTTTGAACCAACCGTTGAAAATTATGTAGCCTTCGTTCATCCAGAAGATAAACATATTGTTGAAAGAGGTGCCAATGATGCTCTGAATAAAAATGAAACGTACATTCGTACTTACAGAATCATTAGAAAAGATGGTGAAATAAGGTATTTTAGGTCGGTAGGTAAATTGATTGAAGATGCAAAAAATCATAAAACTCACATTGGTATTATTAATGATGTGACTGAACAACATTTAAGTAATTTATCATTGGAGGAACAAAATCTTGAATTGGAACAAACTGTTAAAGAATTAGCTTCTTTCAACTACGTGGCAAGTCACGATTTGCAGGAACCGCTCCGAAAAATTCAGTTATTTATTTCTCGAATTGATGAAAATGAAAAACACTCATTGTCGGAGACTGGCAAAGAGTATTTTGCCAGAATCAATGTTTCAGCACTCAGAATGCGAGTTTTGATTGATGATTTGTTGCAATTTTCCAGAACAAACAAGGCGGAAAAGAATTTAGAAAGGACGGATTTGAACAAGATATTTCATAAGGCAAAAAATGAATTAGCGGAAGCGATTCGTGACAAAAAGGGCATTATTCAAACCAATAGATTGCCGATTTTAAACGTAATTCCCTACCAAATTGAACAACTTTTCATTAACCTTATCAGTAATTCCTTGAAATATAGTAGGGTAGGAGTTGAGCCTTTTATAAAAATTGAATGTGAAAAAGTGAGAGGTAAAGATTATTCTCCTTTTAAAGTAAACGGAGAAAAAAAATATTTTAAGTTCACTTTCACAGATAATGGTTTGGGATTTGAACAAAAAAATGCAGAAAGTATTTTCATACTTTTTCATCGTCTTCATCATAAGTCCGAATATAATGGTACGGGTATTGGATTATCAATCTGTAAAAAAATTGTTGAAAATCATGGAGGTTTCATCACTGCAAAAGGCGTACCTAATGAGGGTTCGGCATTTACTTTTTTTCTTCCCGCATAAAATTCTCTTCCTCTGCATATTTGCGTGATTTTAACTTTTTAATAGAATCTTCCTTTCATCCGCATCTCTGCGAAAAACTCATATCCTTCTCGAAATCAGGCAATTATACTTTTTACTGTCATGAAATTACGCTGCAAATGTGTGAATGATGTAAGTTATAATTAAAGTTGTGTAATACTTATTTTTATGAAGATTCTCAACTTTGTGGCATAAATTTTTATTAAACTAAATAAACAAAAACATGAACAATTGTAGAAAGTTAAAATCAGCATTAT
Source organism: Arcicella sp. (assembly GCA_025354645.1). Classification (GTDB taxonomy): domain Bacteria; phylum Bacteroidota; class Bacteroidia; order Cytophagales; family Spirosomataceae; genus Arcicella. The sequence continues at coordinate 30,365 of JANXML010000331.1, forward strand.
TTATTATTGCTTTAATTTCTATTACATTTTTTAGCATGACTTCGTGCGACAACAAAGCGAAAACGGAGGACACAAAAGAAGTTGCAGAAGACAAAAACGAGGCAAAAATGGAAGGAACGAACAATGAAGCGGATGCTCAATTTTTAGTAAATGTAGCAGAAATCAATCAAGAAGAAATCAGTTTAGGAAAATTGGCACAACAAAAAGGCTCAATGGCTGATGTGAAAGACTTAGGAAAAATGATGGTTGAGGCTCACACGAAAGGAATGAAAGATTTATCAGAACTTGCTATGAAAAAATCAATCAGTCTTCCAGAAGCAAAAACGGATGATGTGAATGAAGCATACAAAGAAATGAATGAGAAATCGGGTAAAAAATTCGATGAAAAATATTGTGAAAAAATGGTTGATGGTCATAAAGATGCCATCAGTAAGTTTGAAAAAGCCTCAACCGATGCAGTGGACCCAGATATTAAAATGATGGCAACAAATATGCTCCCAGATTTGCGTAAACACTTAGAAATGGCAGAAATGTGCAAGAAAAAATGTGAAGCAATGAATTAAAAATAATGATACCCCTTATCCGTTAACTCAAACCTTAAATTTATTATGTTAGCAGTGCGTAGTTTGCAGTAGGAAATAATTAAAAGAATTAGTTTGTTTACGTTCAAACAACTGAATCTTATTTTATTATTTATTACTGTAAACTACTAAAACTTTTTGTTATTACCCAACCCTGAATATTTTATTAAACAGTCAAATTCTATCAAAAAATGAGCACAATTTCGGATTATTTTAAATCAAACTCGGACGTAGCACAAGGATTACGTGAGTTATTCGTAGATGAATTAAAGGACATCTATTGGGCGGAAAAAGCACTTACAAAAGCTATTCCAAAAATGATTGACAATGCAACTTCAAGCGATTTAATCCAAGCATTGACAAAGCACTTAGGTGAAACAGAAAATCAAATTACTCGCTTAGAAAGGGTTTTTAGTTCAATTGGTGAAGAAGCCGAGACAAAAAAATGCCAAGCAACGGCAGGTTTAATTGAAGAAGCTGAGGAAATTATGGACAGTACTGAAAAAGGTGTTGTGAGAGATGCGGGTATTATTTCAGCCGCACAAAAGGTTGAACATTACGAGATTGCTACGTACGGCACACTTCGCACGTTCGCTCAGACATTGGGTGAGCATGAAGCAATGACATTATTGCAGGAGACTTTATACGAAGAAAAAGGAGCCGACCATAAATTAACTGAGATTGCAGAATCTCACATTAATGCCGAAGCGGCAGATATGGCATAGATTAAGTAGTCTGAAACTTGCGGTAGGCAGTAAAAAATTAATAAGTCTAAATAAAGAACAAGATGTTTAATTTGTTTGATGCCTACTGCAAGATATTTATTATTAAGTGGTTATGTAGATACGAAAAATTATTTAATCAAAAAACAAATAAAATTATGAAATCAAATAAGTTATTAGTGGGCATATTAGCTGGGTTTGCTGGTGGTATGTTAGCAGGAATACTATTAGCTCCAGAGAAGGGTTCAGATACAAGACAAACTATTTTGGATAAAGGAGATGATTATGCAGGAACTTTGAAGGAAAAATTTAATGATTTCATTGATACCGTTACTCAAAAATATTCAAAAACAGCTGATGATGCTGACGAATTAGCTGATGAAGGGAAAATAAAAATTCATGAAATGGTATCGGAAGGAAAAGATAAATACAATGAGGCGAAAAGTGAAGTAAAAAATGCAATTGCCTAAAATTTATGGTTGTGGGATAATGGTTATACAAGTCGCTATTGTTAGGTATAACTACCCCACAATTTTTGAGGAGAAACGATCAGTAAAATCATTTTAAAAACGAACCTAATTTTCATTAAAAAATCGTGCCAGCAGATGTACGTATATACTGTTACGTTACAAAATTTTTACTTCTAAACAAATCAAAAATATATAATACTATGAATGAGGCAAACAATTTGAAAGCACATGAAGGTGTTGAAAAATTAAAAGAATTAGTTAAAGACATAAATATCTGTCTTTTTTGTACAAATCTTAAAGTGGACGATGGAGCAACCTGTCGCCCGATGGCTGCACAGGAAGTAGATGAAAAAGGAAATTTATGGTTTTTCAGCGGGATTGATAGTGATAAAAATAGGGAAATTAAGCAAGACAAACACGTACAATTATTTTTTTCAAATCCAGGCAAAAGTAGTTATTTAGTGGTAAGTGGTGAGGCAGAGATTGTCTTAGACCGTGACAAAATTGAAGAGTATTGGTCGCCACTCGTTAAAACTTGGTTTAAAGAAGGCAAGGATGACCCAAATATCTCCCTGTTGAAAGTTTTCCCCAAAAGTACCTATTATTGGGATGTTGATGGTAACAGAATGATTAATTTCATCAAAATGGTAGCCTCAGTTGCAACTGGAACAAATTTAGTAAGTTCAGAACAAGGTTCAATCACAGTTTAGTTAAAAGCTCATATCTATGAAAGATTCAGAAAAGCCAAATGATTCACCAAAAAAGGAAACAAAAAAGAATTCTTTGGTGAACAATATTAATGCAAAGAAAAAGGCTGGTACATCCAACTCGAAAAGCAAATCCACTATATCAGATAAAGAGTATCACGATATGGAGAATAATTGGGAAGTGAAGAAATAAGTAATTTTTTGTTATAAATGTACAGCATTAGTTTATTTTTATTATTACATAGGGCAGTATTCCATACACCTTTGTTTTAAGAACTTAGGTTTGTGCAATACGCCCTATTTTTATGAAATAAAAGTATTATAAAAATAAAATTTTTTAAAAAAAATAAAAAAAAGAATCAATTATAAATCCAAGAGAATTTTTTTCTCGTAGATAGGTTATAATTATTTTACGAATACGTTTCGTAATTATTGATTTTTTTGACGTTAGATTATTGAACAATTAAAATTATAACAATCTTTTCTTTCCTTGTGCAAAACACTGAGGATGAGATTGTTATGTTAAAAAATATAATTTTTAGTCTTTTATATATTATTACAATTCATCAATTTAAACTATTATAGTAATGGAAAAATCACAAAATGACTTGTCAGTAGTGGAAAGTACCGCTAATGTATTACAGTCTTCGGGTAGTCGCCGAAACTTTTTAAGAAACGCAGGTTTGACTACTGCTGCGGGTGTTGCCATTCTCGCTGTTGGATGTAAGAAAGATGATCCAGTTGTTACACCATCAGGAACAGTAGATTTAGGTTCAGGCGACGTTGGTATTTTGAATTATGCTTATGCTCTTGAACAATTGGAGGCAGCATTTTATATTCAAGTATTAACGACACCTTACACGGGCATGTCAGCCGCTGAAACAGCAGTTTTGACTGACATCAGAGATCACGAAATTATTCACAGAGATTTCTTCAAAGCAGCGTTAGGAACAAATGCAATTGGTGCTTTGGAACCAAATTTTGCAGCGATTGATTTCACAAGTCGTGACAAAGTTCTTGGGGCAGCAAAACTTTTTGAAGACACAGGTGTAACTGCTTATAATGGAGCGGGTAAGTTGATTAAAGATGCTAATTATTTGCTTTTGGCTGGTAAAATTGTATCAGTAGAAGGTCGTCATGCAGCAGCAATTGCAGATTTATTGAAACCAATGACAGCTTTTTTTGCGGGTGATGATATTATTGATGGAAACGGATTAGATGGTGCAAAAATGCCTTCTGAAATTTTGACAGCCGTTCAACCTTATATTAAAACTAAGATTAGTGGTGCCAACCTTCCAACATCGTAGGAAACTGGTTATTAGAAATTAATTATTTGTTATTGAAATCATAATTTATTGTTAATCAATGACTTACTTAAAATTAATTTCTTATAAAAATTAAAAAAGCATTTTAATTATTTAATAACAACGCAAGTTTTATTCATTGTAATACTGATAATATCTAAACTTTATCTATGTATTTTGAAAGTGAATATGATTGCAATAATAAAAATAAGAAATCATGAATATCTTCAATATATTATCAGAGATAGAAAAAGTAGATGGCGAAGTTTTTGAAAGACTTGACCATGTTTCACGCCGAGGAATGTTTAGTTCAATGGGCAAAAAATTATCGGCAGTTGCCGTTCCAACCTTAGTTGCGGGGATGCTTAATAAAGCGTATGCAACAACTCCAGGAGCATTAGATGTGTTAAATTTCGCTTTAACACTCGAATTCCTTGAAGATGAATTTTATAAAAAAGCACTTTCAACTGCGGGCTTAATTCCAGATACTGATAAGCCAATTTTCGCTCAAATCAGCAAGCACGAAACACAACACGTTGCGTTTTTAGTGGGTGCATTAGGGGCAAAAGCAATTGCAAAACCAGTATTCGATTTCACGGCAAAAGGTACATTTGCTGATGTTTTCAGTAATTATAAGACCTTCGCAATTGTTTCTCACGCTTTGGAAGATACTGGCGTTCGTGCCTACAAAGGACAAGCAGGTAATCTGATGGCAGCAGAAGACAAACCATTGCTTCAATATGCTTTACAGATTCACTCAGTTGAAGCTCGTCACGCCTCAGTTGTTCGTCGTTTGTTGAATTCAAGAGGTTTTGTTCCAGGAGCAAAAGGGTGGATTACCTTAGCCCAAGGAAATCCAACAGCAGTTTATGCAGGAGATGATGTTTTGACGCAAGGTGGTGTGAACTTGACAGGATTGGCTGGAAAATCAAACGAAGCCATCAGTGAGGCTTTCGATGAGCCTTTGACAAAAGATGCAGTTTTGGCAATTGCTAAACCATTTATTGTGTAATTAATAGTAATATTTTTTATAGTTATGTAGGTGTTACAGAGATTATTATAAATCTTTGTAACACTTTTTTTTGTGTTTCTCGCAAAGGTGAAAAGGCGATAAGTTCTAATTGTTGCTATTAAAAGATAATTTTTATTACAGAACTTTTGTGTCTTTACAATTTTGCACGAAAACATTTAATTAACCTAAAAATCAATACGATGAAAACCCTTCTTTTTCCAACTGATTTTAGTGAAAATGCTATTCATGCTTCTGAATATGCAGGATTATTGGCTCAAAAATTTGATGCTAATGTGATTTTACTTAATATTTATTCTGTTCCAATCATGACAGAATATCAAGTTCCCTACAACATCAGCGATTTCACGGTGGAAATGAAAGAAATTTCAGAAAAAAACTTGCAAGTATTTACTGATAAATTTATCGAAACAACCAATTTACCAAAGGAGAGGATTTCTCAAAAAATAGCGTATGGTTTTGTGGCGGATGTAATTACTGAAACTGCCAAAAACATGAATGTCGATATGATTGTGATGGGAACAAAAGGAGCTTCAAATGCTTTGGAAAGATGGATTGGCACAACCGCTCAAACGGTGATGAAAAAAACGGAATGCCCCTTGTGGGTTATTCCGCAAGATGCTACCATTAATTACCCACAAAAATTTCTGTACGCCGCTGATTTGCAAGAAGATGAAATTATGGCAACGCAAAAAGTGATGGAATTTGCAACACCTTTGCAGGCAATATGCAAAGTGATTCACATTGATGATTATTTTGAAGTGAATGCAAATCAAGAAGTCAAAGAAAAGATTAATGAATTGAAAGAGGAGTTCAAAGATGATGATAATGTTTTTGTAAGAAATATTCGGCGTGATGATATCATTGAAGGATTAGAGGCTTACATAAACTCTTATAAACCAGATGTTTTGGCGTTGGCTGTGTATGAAAAATCAATATTTAGTAAAATTTTTGAAGAAAGCGTAACGAACCATTTTGTGTATGAATCAAATCTGCCTTTGTTGATTTTTAGGAAATAAGTATTAATCGCAACGTCGCTAAATTGTAAAGAAAATATATCTTTTCGTCTTTGCGGTTATTTAACCCAAAGTGGAAATAATGTAATATATTTTCAATATTGTGTAATAAATACTATCTCCATTTTGAAGACCTTTGTAGTATAATTATAGAACGAAAAAGCCATGAAAAATTCAACGGTAACAACCTTAGATTGGGAAGTAGTTAAAGAAAAATTACTGCAACAATTCAGTACTTTAACCGAAGAGGATTTAATGACAGAAAGCGGAAAGGAAGATGAGGTATTTGACAAACTCGAAGCAAAATTAGGAATGCCAAAAGAGGAAATCTATGATATGGTTGGTAAATTTGAAAAATAATACAAAGATTTTATATTCATCTAATACCTCAAAACAGACTGTCTCCATGGGTAGTCTAAATTTCACTTAATTACTGAGTACAACAATTATTAAACACATCAACAATGAAAAAGTTAATTTTAATGACGGCAGCAATTGCTGTCATGGCAGGCAAAAGCTATGCCCAACAAACCCGTGATGCCTTCAGTTTTGGCATAAAAATTGGATCAAATTATTCAAATGTTTATGATTCGCAGGGTGAGAAGTTTACAGCTGATGGAAAGTATGGATTGGCAGCAGGGGCATTTTTGTCATTACCATTAGGAAAGTTTATTGGAATTCAGCCCGAAGTAATTTATTCAGAAAAAGGTTTCAAAGGCTCAGGGTCGTTTTTAGGAAGTAATTATAGTGCAACTCGTACAACTACTTTTATTGATGTTCCAATTTTGCTTGCTATTAAGCCAATAAATTTTTTAACTATTTTAGCAGGACCTCAATATTCATTTCTGATTAAGCAGGACAATAATTTCACCAGTTCATTAGCAACAATTGACCAGCAGAAAATTTTTGATAATGATAATGTTAGAAAAAACGTATTAGGATTAACGGGTGGTGTAGATATTAATTTGAGCAATTTTGTGATAGGAGCAAGAGCAGGATGGGATGTTCAAAACAATAACGGAGATGGTACTTCAACCACGCCACGTTATAAAAATGCTTGGTATCAAGCAACAATCGGTTATAGATTTTTATAATTCCAAATTATGGAATAACAATATTTTAATAGTGGTTAGGTGTTGATAAAAATCCGCCGTTTATAATGGCGGATTTTCTTTTTCTAATTTTTATTATTAATAACGATTACAGGTTGGGTTACATAATTTTAATCCATTTGAAGTGGCATAGTTTTTTTAAGAGCCTTATTCTAAACAGTATTTAAAATTAAACAAAATCATGGGAAATTTACTTTACATTATCGCAGTTATCCTGATCATATTCTGGGCAATCGGTTTCATCGGTTACAGTGCAGGAGGAATCATTCATGTTCTCTTAGTGATAGCTTTAATTGCTGTTATATTAAGAATAATTCAAGGACGAAGACCTTTATAATCAAAGGTTCGGTTTCATCAATAAAAGCATTGTCTAAATAATTAGGCAATGCTTTTTTGCTTTCAAACCTATTAAATCGTTAAATTTACCAATCTCATAAATTAATAATAAATTGGTTACTAAAATGGATAAGGATATAAAAAAAATGATGCAATCAGAAGCTGAACAGGTGAAAAAATTGCAGTCAATTGTTGAAACGGCAATTAGTGAAGAGAAATTGATTGTTGAAAATTTGTTAAATCCCCCCAAAGATTTGTTGACTCGTGGACAGAAAATTTCGGATAAAGTAGCTCGTTTTGGAGGAAGTTGGGCTTTCATTATCTCATTCTTTATCGTGCTGATTGTATGGATTATTTACAACACCAATGCGGCAAAACAAAACGAATTCGATCCTTATCCATTCATCTTAATGAACTTAATACTCTCTTGTATTGCAGCATTGCAGGCTCCCATAATTATGATGAGTCAAAACCGACAAGAAGAAAAGGATAGACAAAGAAGTGAAAATGATTATCTTATTAATTTAAAAGCAGAATTAGAATTGAGGAACTTACACCAAAAAATTGACCTACTTCAAGAAGAGCAAATTAAAACCCTGTTTGAAAGCCAAGCTAAGCAATTGGAGATTTTGAAATTAATTCAGCAAAAATTGGAAAAAAACTTTTATAAATAATAATTGCTAACTTTGATATTCATGTACTTGGACATTCATTGAAAAGAAATAAAACCAATAAAAATAGGATATAGCAACTTTTAGAAACTACCATATCCTATCGAAAAAAAATAACTTTGATAATTATGTAACTTACTTCGCATCGGCACTAACCCGCCAAATTGTATTACATACATCATCTGTGACTAATAATGAACCATCAGGCATTTCAGTTACGCCGACGGGTCTGCCATGCACTTTTTTATCAGCCGTGATGATAAAACCTGTCAAGAAATCTTCGGGCTTACCTGCGGGTTTCCCATCCTCAAAAGGAACAAAAACCACTCGATAGCCCGATAAAAGCGTTCGATTCCATGAACCATGTTGGGCGATAAATACACCATTTTGGTATTTTTTAGGAAATGATTTTTTCGTACAAAAAGCCAATCCTAATGATGCCGTATGTGGTCCAAGTGAAACATCTGGAACAATGGCTTTTGCCACTAAATCAGGTCTTTTTTCTGGTACTCTTGGGTCAATGTGTTGTCCATAATAGGAGTAGGGCCAGCCATAAAAACCGCCCTCTTTAACACTGGTGAGGTAATCAGGCACTAAATCATCCCCTAACTCATCTCTTTCGTTCACGGCTGTCCAGAGAGTTTTTGTGCCAGGGGCAAATCCCATTCCAACGGGATTTCTTAAACCGTAAGCAAAAATTCGTTTTCCCGAACCATCTAAATTCATTTCAATAATTTGAGCTCTGCCGTTTTCTTCTTCAATCCCATCTTCGCCAATATTTGTCTTTGAACCAACCGCCACGTATAACTTTGTGTTGTCTGGACTGACGATAATATTACGAGTCCAATGGCGAGGAAATTTACCCGAAACTAATTCAGCAATTCTCTCACCTTCACCCGTCATGGCGGTTTGCCCAGGCGTGTATTTAAAACGTAATACTGCGTCTGTGTTTGCTACATACAGATAATCCCCCACCACAACCATTCCAAAAGGTTGATTTAATTTATTGTCACGGGTCATAAAAACCGTACGCATATCAGGAATTCCGTCTTTGTTCGTGTCCCTTAACAAAGCAATTCGGTCGATGCTATGACTCAAATTATTAGCCCTCGAAGCTCCAACAATGGGTCCACCAATTTTTTCATATAATTTATGATTTGAATTGGTTTCTGCCACTAAAACATCACCATTTGGCGTTACGTACATCCAACGTGGATTTTCAAAACCTTTGGCATATTTTGTAACGGTAAATCCTGCGGGAGCAGTTGGTTTTTCACCGTCTTTCCAACCCACTGCATTACTAAAATTCATTTTAGACTTTGTGGCAAATGGAGGAGGGAGAGTATCAGTTTTTGCACTTTTACTTTGCGAAAACCCAACGTAAGTCATTAACAATAAACAAGTTAACGGGAATACTTTATGGTTAGCGGGATTTATATCGATATACATATTTTTAAATTTTTAGTGTTTCAAAAGTTTAATTAATTCTTGTGCAACCTCCTCTGACGAAGCAGGATTTTGACCCGTTATCAACAGCCCGTCTTTCACAACGTATGAAACAAAATCATCACTTTTTGAATATAAACTCCCTTTATTTTTTAATTCATCTTCCAATAAAAAAGGAACGACATCAGTCAATTTAACGCCTTCTTCCTCCGTATTGGTAAAGCCTGTAACTTTCTTTCCTTTCACCAAAGGTTCTCCGTTTTCATCCATCACGTTCAATAATGCTGAGGGTGCATGGCAAACAGCGGCAACTGGTTTTTTACTTTTCCAGAAGTCTTCAATTAATTTTATTGAATCTTTATCGGTCGTTAAATCCCAAAGTGGTCCGTGTCCGCCTGGGTAGAAAATAGCATCAAAATTATCGGCTGAAACTTCAGTTATTTTTTTAGTATGAGCCAACAAAGTTTGCAAATCACCATCTGCTTTGAAACGTATGGTGGCAGGAGTTTGGCTTGAAGGCTCGTCACTTTTAGGGTCAATTGGAGGTTGTCCACCCTTGGGGGATGCCAATACAATTGATGCACCTGCTTCTCGAAAAACATAATACGGAGCGGCAAATTCTTCTATCCAGAAGCCAGTTTTTTTGCCAGTGTTTCCGAGTTCACTGTGTGAAGTGAGAACAATTAATATCTTCATGTTAGTTATCAATAAGGGTTTAAATTACATAAACACAAATTTCTGATTTATATAAAAAATACCATTACATAATTTTGCAAAAGAATTACATGATTCACACTAATTTTATTATAAATGATGAATAATTAATCTGTAAGGTGTTAATCCGCAGTTAGCTAAGTCTTTTCACTTCCCGAAAGTTCTTTCTACTTTCGGGAAGTGAATTTTGATTAAACTTCCCGAAAGTAGAAAAAACTTTCGGGAAGTTCACCAGTCAGTAGTTTTTGAACATAAAAATGAAATCTAATTACTTAACAGTGTATTAATTATTTGTTAATTATTCATTTTAATTAAATAATTTTTTTATACCAATTTCATATTATCGGCACTTATTAGTTCAAAACGGAAGTATTCGGATAATCGAATACTTCCTTAAACTAAGTATTTAAACTTTAAATTTGGTATAAGATGCAAGGTCAAACCATAAAAAAAATAGTCAACGAGAATCCGCTGACTATTTTTTATATTTATTCATAATAATACAATATGCTTTGCCCCGCTTACTTTTTATCAGGGTTTAATAAATCATAAAACTGATCAAGTTTTGGCATTAAAATAATCCGAGTACGACGATTGGTTGTGCGTCCTTCTGCAGTGCTGTTGCTGGTCAAAGCATTAAATTCACCTCGACCCGCCGCAATCAATTTATTGGGGTCGATATTGAAAGTTTGTTGCATCACTCTCACAACCGATGTGGCACGTTTTACGCTTAAATCCCAATTGTCCGTAATACATTCAGTATTGATTGCTACGTTGTCTGTGTATCCTTCCACCATTACTTCCAACTCAGGTCTTGATTTTACAATTTGTGCAATTTTCTCTAAAATAGTATTTGCCTTAGATGATATTTTTGCACTTCCAGTAGTGAAAAGCATTTTGTCTGAAAGGTTCACCATCACCACTGTTTTATCAACCTTCACTTCTATATCTTGGTCTTCAATTCCGTTCGCTAAAACCTTAGTAAGATTCAAGGCTAAGGCTAAATTTAAAGAATCAGTTTTTGTTCGTGCGGCTCTCAAGAGGTTTATATATTTATCTTTTTGCTCTAATTGCGATAACGTTTTGTTAATATTTTCATTGGCTTCTTTTGATAAAACCGTTAAATTACCAACTGCATCTAATTGTTTGTCACGGTTTTTTCTTAAATCGACAATTTGGTCATTTAGATTGGTAATTTGTGCATCACGTTGCGTTTTCAAACTTTCATTCTCTTGGTTTGTTCTTGCCATAGCCGCCAAACGGTCTTTATAGTCTTGAACACTATCTCCACATTTCACTAAATCGGTTTGAGCTTTGTCGTATCTTGATTGTAAATCAATAAATTTCTTTTTGGCTACGCACGAGGAAAGCAAAACCGCTACCATAAAAAAGAATAAAATTTTAAAAGGATTTGTCATAATTATATATTTATTAAATTTTTTAACATACAAATATCAGAACGATAAAATCGTGAAGTGTTATATAATTTTAAAAAGGAATTACATCTTTCACACCAATGATTTTTTATAAGTATCTAATTATCAGATGTTTGGTAAATTTTTATTTGTTTAATTAAATTGAAAAAGGTATTAATGAGCTTAGCTATTTTCTTTAAATTGACAGGATTATTAATTTTAAATCGAAAAAAATACGATAGCGTCAAGTTGATTTTATGCAAAATAATAACAAAGGCTCTGTTTAGAACAAAGCCTTTATTTAACGTTTAATTATTCATCTGCTGGTTCACTTTTGTCGCCTTTTTTAGTCATATTTTCGATATTATTTGGCATATCCGACATCCGAGGAGTTTGATCATTTGGAACATCATTTGGTACATCAGACTTTGTGAGGGCATTTTGCTTCTCAGTGGGTGCTTTATTTCCCTCAGTTTTATTGTCTTTCTCAGCATCCATTTTATTGTTCATTTCAGATTTTTTATAATTATTATCACTTGAATAATTTCCAACACTTTTCTTGCCTTCCACATCCTCTTTGTCATAATCGGGAGTTTCCCCCATCATACTGATTTTGTCTGGTTTTGAAGAACCGCCACCTGTAAGCATACTTTCACCATCATTCATTCCTGATGATTCAATGCCATCATTGTTCATCATTTCACTCTCGGGAGTTGATTTTGTATAATCACTGTTTTCAACCAATTCCTGATTCAAATCACTCCCACCCGATGTGGATAAATTTAATTTTCCTTCTCTGTTAATCATCGTCTTTACATTTAGATTGTTGTATTAATTATTATTTACTTTTCTTTTTAAAAAGTTCATCGGGAATATCTACTGAACTCCCTATTTCAGCTTTATCGTCCCAACGTAATTTGTTAATATATTTTTTTGGAGTCATGCCCGTTGCCTCGTGGCGAGCGTCAAATGATTTCTCACTTTGGGGATTTTTTTTCCCAACTTTCACGCCCTCTTGCCCACCTTGAATCATCATTTTTTTTCCTGATTCGGGATTCGTTCCTTCGGCTTTCCAAGATTTCCCTTCTTGGGTTGCTTTTGATAATTTGAAAGTTGCCATGTTTTACAATGAAATCGTCGTAAAATAATTAACCACAAAAATTCAAAGATTTTCAAAACTTTAAATTTCTGTGGCTAATTTATTATTAATTTGTTTCTGGCAAAACAACAGAAACATAAATAAGATTAATTCTTTCTAAACACTTTTTACTTTGCGTGACGTTACTTTAAATATCTTCTCAACGTCCATGCAATCGTTTCATGTTCTTGCATAACACCCGTGAGGAAATCAGTTGTGCCTGCATCGCCACTTTCGTCGCATTTATCAATGTCTTCTCTCAATTCTTTAATGACAGTTTCGTGGTCTTCCAGCAATTCTTCAATCATTTTCATGCGAACAGGATATTCGTCGGGCCACTCTTTCAATCTCGTCATCTTGGCGTATTGATTCATTGTTCCGATGGTTACACTTCCCAATTTGCCAATTCTTTCAGCCACTTCATCAATAACCTCTTCTATTTCTTTGTATTGATGTTCAAATAATTTATGTAATTCCATAAAACTTTCGCCTGAAACATTCCAGTGAAATTTTCTGGTTTTAATGTATAATGTTACTTCGTCCGCCAAAACCGTTGAAAGAATATCTGTACTGGTTTTTAATTGCTCTGCGGATAATCCAATGGAGGTTTTCATAGTTTGTTTTGTTATTGAAGTTTTAACTTCTGTTTAATTAAAGAAAAAATAGATTTTGACTGTCTTTCACGTACAGGAACTACTAATGGAGTGCCTGTTGGTGGTACACCTAATAAAAATCCCCAAGGTTTTACGGGTTCGACGTGGTCAAAAATCACCTTTACGATTGCTGTAAGTGGAATAGACAAAAACATGCCAGGCAAACCCCATAAAGCTCCGCCTGCCAAAACCACGATGATTGATACTAAAGCATTAATCTTCACTTTTGATGCCACCACTTTTGGAACAATGTAATGAACATCAAAAAATTGAATTATTGAATAAAAAACAAAAATCCATATTGCATCAGAAGGTGTGTCGGAAATAATGGCAATTAGTACCGGAAAAAGGATTGAAATTAAGCCTCCTACATATGGAACCACATTAACAATTGCTCCAAGAACGCCCAATAAAATGGCATAATCAATGCCAATAATCAGTAACGTTATTGAATTCAAAAACGCCATGATTACTGCCTCTAAAAAAAGACCGTCTAAATAACCTTGAATAATTAATTTCGTTGAACTTAACACCGCATCAACTTCTCCATATTCTTTTCTATTGAATAGTTTATGAATAAATTTAATGAGATGCTTTTGATACAACAAAATCATAAAAACATAGACTGGAATCAACAAGGCAACCACTAATTTGCTTCCCGTACTCAAAATTGTTTGACCAATTAAAGCTCCACCATTATTAATAAATTCTGATCTTTTTTTCAAGACCATTGAATGAATTTTTAACTTACTAACGTTGAATCTGCCAGATGCCCAAAGTTCAACTGAATCAGCAAATTGGTTAAATTTCTCCACCAATTTTGGAAATGAGTCAGTAAACTGCATTATTTGAATGGAAAGAAATGAAATAATAAAAAGTGTGATAGCAATTCCAATAATTAAGGTAATGGAAATTGCCAAAACTTCATTAATCTTTCTCTTCGTAAAAAAACTTACCATCGGACTCAAAACAATAGCAATAATTGTTGAATAAATAATAGGAACAATTATGCTTTGAGTAAGATATAAAGTAGTTACAAAAACAAACAAGCCAATAATAATGATGGATGTTTTCACATAAAAGGGCAATACGAGGTCTTCTTTCATTGAATTTAGAGGTTGTTTTTTAGGGTTTATATTGTATCTCAGCTACACCGTTCCAATACGACCCAAATAATTACAAATACGATTACTGTTCCAAAACAGCCTCCTCCTAATTTACTGGCACCATATCCTGCGATTAATCCTTTGAAAATGTTGTTCATTGTTTTTGTTGGTTTTAAAATGTTATAAAAAGGTTTAAAATTAATAATATTTAATGTTGCAGAGGGCGTTTTTTCACCATGCCTCCTTTGATATTTCTGACGCTACTGATAACTATAAATGCGTTTGAATCAATTTTTTCAATTTCAGAATTGAGCCGATTTATTTCTAACCGTGTGAGGACGGTATAGACAATGTCAATATTTTTCAACTCACCATTCTTGCCAAATCCGTTTTTGCCTACGTAAACGGTTACGCCCCAATCAATGTCGTCTCTAATCATATCGGCAATTTGCTTACTCTTTACTGATACTATCGTTACGCCCATGTATTCCTCGATGCCATCCACAATAAAATCAAGCGTTTTTGAGGCTGATAAGTAAGTAATCATTGAATACAAGGCAGTTTCAACGGACAGAAAGTAAGCGGCAACTGAAAAAATAATGACGTTTATTACGATGATAATATCCCCAATACTTGTTCCAAATCTTCTACTTAAAAATATTGCTAAAACTTCCGTGCCATCAATTACTGCCCCACCTCTCACGGCAAGACCAATGCCCGAACCCAAGAAAAATCCTCCGAAAATGGCAACTAATAAATTATCTTTTGTCACGTCTGGAAAAGATACAGTTCCAACCACTAAAGCAAGACCTGCGATGGCAAAAGAAGTTTTCAGAGCGAAAACTTTACCCATTATTTTATAGCCAAGAAAAACAAAGGGGATGTTCACTAATATTAAGAGAATGTAGAGTGGAATGTGTGTTATGGCAGAAATCAGTAAAGAAATTCCAGTGGCTCCTCCATCAATAAAATGGTTTGTCAATAAAAAGCCTTTGAAACCAAATGCAGCAGAAAAAACGCCAAGCGTTATGAAAACAAAATCTTTGATATATTTTAATATGGTTAATTTTGGTTCCTGCATAATATTGAGCTTCGGGTTTGTTCATTCTAACTTTTAATAAGAATACATGAATAAAATTTGTTTATTTCTTATAAATTGACGGAACAATATGCACTTACCGCAATAGTTCGAACAAAAACCTATCAGGCGTTTGAAACACTATTAACATCAAATCTTAAACTCATGGTAAAAACTATTTAATCTCCTTTTCCATCAGTTCGATTTGAGTTTTCTCCTTCTTCACATCTTGACGAATCAGAGCGAATAGACTCATATATACGTTGGCAATCCATACCAATGAAAAAAGAGCAATCACGTAGCCTCTCCAATCATTCATAATGAATTTATAGTCCGTAAAAAAAAATAAAAAAGGCTGAAACGTAATGACTAAAACAATATTCACACGTGAAAAGATAGAAAATTTTTCGTTCTAAAATAGTCTTTCCAGTCTTACTGTGTTCAACGCAATACTCACGAGGTTCTTTAAAAATTTCTTCGTGAGTAACCGTCCAAGCCACACAAGCAATTGGAATCGCTAATAAAAAAAGGATAAAAACTTGATTTTCAGATAATTCCATTATGATTCATTACTATTATAATTATTATATTTTCAATTATTTTCATAAATTTGAGATAAATAGAATTTATAATAATCAGTCTAACCCACGATTCTCTTCTAAATCATCGTGATTATCGCCACCTAAACTGTAGTAATTATTCTCTTCATCTTCCATGCCGTTGTTTTCTTGTTCGTCATCCATTTCTGAACCTGGCACGTCCAAATCATCGCCCACTAAATCTTCATTAAAAGATTTCTCGTTCCATTCTCCCAAATCATCGTTTGAGTTTTTCATTTTTGAAGGGTTTTCAGGGTCAATGTCCTGTTCTTCTTTAAGTCGAGCGTAAACATCTTCACTGGCTGGATATTTTGGATAGCCAGGAAAATTTTCTTTCGTTTCGATATCCGCCTCGGGGATAGGGCGTTTGGTATTTTTATATTCTTGTTTCATGTTAAATTTTAGGATTGAGTTAAAAATATCAGTTTTTCTAAATTATACAATAATTAAGGTTAAGAAAGGTCAATATCTCCACACTGTCAATAATCGAATCAGTCTTCCGTACAAATAAGTAAACTACAATTTTCATTTATAAACCTCTTTTTGCTTTTGAAAACTATTAGCTTTTGTTTCAGAATAATGGTCTGGACTTGCCATCACGGCAACGATACAATATAAAATGATGTTCATAATCACCAAAATGTAAGGAGGAAATTGTTGGTATTCAATGACAACTATATTGAAAGTTACCCAAAGAATTATTCCAGTTATCAATAGAAAATAAGATACCCACTTAGATGATTCAAAAGTGAGTTTATTTTCAAGTGAATTTGAAACATCAAACTGCTTTATAAAAAGAGGTAATTGCAAATATTTAGTGTATTTATTTTCCATAACTTCACGATTTTTTAGTTATTACAAAGGTGAGTTTATTTAATAAAAAAAGTATTACACAATTCACGGAAATAATTACAACATTCACACCTTAATAAAATCAAAAAGCACCGTCATGTTTAAATGAAAGTGCTTTTTAATCTCGAATTGTTAAACTAAGCCGTCATTAGATTTGAATTAATAACGCTGTTTGTGTGTGTTAGTCTTTTTTTTATTCATACTTATTAAGGTTTATTTGTTACTAACTTAATGAAGTACAAATTTTGAAATTTTACCGTAAATTTTGTTACATTACTTAATAAAAATGTTACATAATTCACACCTAATTCGTCAAAATTATCCATAATAACCTATCTATTTTCTTTAATCATTATCTGCTTTCATTTTTCAGGGGCAACTGGCTCTGCGTGTTCCATTGGAGCAACTTTTCCTGTGTATCTGCGGGCATAAGCTGCCGTGAATTCTGCTCCGAAAAAAACAATCATTGAAGAATAAGAAACCCACAAGAGCATCAGAATGACTGATCCCGCTGCTCCATAAACTGAAGCTGGATCGGCGGTGCCAAAATAGAATGCCAATGCCGTTTTGCCAATCGTGAATAGTAGTCCAGTAATCAGTGAACCTACCCACACGTGTTTCCATTCAATTTTTGCATCTGGTAAAATTTTATACATCAAAGCAAAAAGCAAAGAAATGACTGCTAAGGAAAATAAGAAATTTAAAATATTGAAAACAACAACCGTAAATTCTGAGGTATAAATTTTAATAATATCGCTCAAGGCGGTCAACCCCGTTGAAACCACCAATGAAACCAAGAGTAAAAAGGCGATGGCAACAATCAATCCGAATGAAAAAAGGCGAGCTTTCACAATTAACCAAATGCCATTTTGTTTGACGGGTTTAACATGCCAAATATCGTTAAGAGACTTTTGCAATTCTACAAATACTCCCGTGGCTCCCAACAATAAAACGCCAATACTAATAACAGAGCCTATAACTGATGATTTTGAGGTACTGGCTTTCGAAAGCATTTCTTTCATTGAAGCGGCAGTGTCAGCTCCCATCGTGTTCGATATTTGATTAATTATATTCTCATTAACCGCATCTTTTCCAAAAAAATAACCAGTGATGGCAATAATCAAAACCAATAATCCAGGAATACTAAAAATGGCGTAATACGCAATTACAGCACTTTGACGAAATGGATCTTTCTCGTTCCAAGAATTAAAAGTTGATTTGAAAAGTTTACCTAAATGTCTAAGTTGTAATTCCATTGGTTGGTTTTGGAGATGAGATATGTTGCCACCAAGCATTAACTAATTTTGAAAATAAAGAATCTTAGACTTGGTGACAATTGTTTTTTACAGTAATAGAATCAACAATAATACAATAGACCTCTTTCCTAAATGAGATTTTCTTATTTTTATTGTAAATAACTGATTATGAGTGATAAATATAAACTTTTACAGGATAATCCTAAATATTGCACCCGTCTATTTGGGATAAAATTTGAACTTTTTGAGACTAT
>JANXML010000338.1 GCA_025354645.1 Arcicella sp.
AACAATTTCTAATGAGTCATTCGCCTTTGTTGGAGTTTTCTCCAACAAGCTACCGTCCGAGTTATTGGTGAAAACACCAACAAAGGCGAAAAATTCTAAAAATTAGTATCAATTCTTCGCTCCATACTTCGCCAAATGTTCAGGCATTCGCTCATAAAAAACTTCATGATCATATCGAGCATCCAATTCCTTGAATCTTGCTATACTTTCAGGAGCAAAAGGATTAGCTCCTTCATTATGGATGGCAAATCCCAAATCAGAAAGTTCCTCTAAATAATGAGCAAAATCTTGGGTACTTGGGTACATATCTAAAAATTTTGCGGGGGCATCGTGTCCATTCCAAAAAGTATGCAAAACACCTCTGGGGCGATAATGATACCCTCCCGCCGAGACTTCTACTACTTTATCACCCTCCAAGAGTGATACCGTTCCTTCGAGTACACACATGATTTCGTCCAAAGCGTAATGTACGTGAGGTGGAGGTCCCATTTGTCGGGGAGCAAGCGATGTTTCTACGCATGAAAATTGTCCATAAGTTTGTGCGTGGGTTATTTTCACGGCGGTTGGCATTCCTAACACATTGAGTGTTGGGGCATTATTAGCATTTTGATTGGCGGGCGTATATGCTGCTTTACGTGCTTCAGTTTCCATTTTCATTGATTTTAAAAGTGATTGATTTTATTATTTTCTTTCTGGATTAAATTTCACTGCTCCTACATAAAAAATTTTCCATTTTCCATCTAACTTTTCCAAATTTCTTACTTCGTGCGTATTCGTTTCTTGACCATTTTTTGATTTGACTTTTTGGTCGTAGTGAACAAATGCAGAGGTTCCATTAATATGAATTACGTAGCCATAACTCAAAAATGCTTCACCGTTTGATTCGCCCATCATCCTCACTAATTCACGCATTCCTACTTCGTTTTCAAGTTCCGATTTTGCCTTTGTATAATGCACATTGCCACTTTCAGCTACTAACATTAAGGAATAAGGTTTATTGGCATGGCAAGCAATCATTCCATCGGCATCACGATTGATGAATGATTGCGTTTCTTTTTCGCACACTGCTCTTATGGCAGCTTCATCATCTTTGGATTGGGTAAAGCCTGACATAGTAATTCCTATGAAAAGTATGGTGATTATGATATTTTTCATTGTTGTTGCGTATCGTCGCCACGTTTGGTTTATGGTAATTTTAAATTTTAACGATACAAAATTATTCAATCATAAACCCTCAAAAAATAACCTTTTTCACACAATATCACCTCGTAAATCCTTCATTTATAAGCCATTACAACTTTTAATCAACTCTCTATACCGTTTAGTAAATAATGTGTAACCCTTTTTACACATGGGCGTAAATAGGGGTTAGGGATTAGGGGTTTTCATAAACAAAGTCGAAAAGCCGAGAGCTGATTGCCAAAAGCCGAAGTTTTGCTGTTTATCTAAGAAAAGAATTTTATATTTGTAAAAAAGAAACATTATGGTAGCCGATTACGCCCAAAAGTTATGGTCTTCGCCCGATGCCCCTCAACAGATAGAGGCGTTGTATGATGCTTTGCAAGAAGAAAAAAAACGCCGTATCGACTTTCGGCAGTGGATTACGCCCGCCATCAAAGCCGAGTTTATCAACGGCGAGGTAATTTTACATTCGCCCGTTAAGAAAAAGCATTTTAGCATTACTGATTTACTTTCGAGAGTGTTGAGTATCTACGCAAGTATCAAAAAAATAGGGCGAGTGGCTACTGAAAAAGCCATGATTGCCCTTACTCGGAATGACTATGAACCAGATTTGGTGTTTTTCTCAAAAGAAAAATACGATACTTTCACCGAAGACCAAATGCTATTCCCTGCCCCTGATTTTGTGGTTGAAATCCTTTCAAAAAGTACTGCTGGCAAAGATCGAGGCATCAAAAAACAAGATTACGCCGCTCACGGCATCAGAGAATACTGGATTATTGACCCCAATCGCAAGGAAATAGAGCAATATATTTTGCTTTCGCCCAATGACACGCAATATCTACCCGCCAAATATTTCGGGCTTGATAGCGATATTGAAAGCTACGTTATTGAAGGATTTACCATACCCGTGATGGCTATTTTTGATGAAGCTACCAACGTAGAGACATTACATAGTTTATTCAAAATTTGACAAACCCAACTTAAACAGTGATAAAACGGGCATCACCTTTTTTAAAGGTGATGCCCGTTTTATTGAAAACCACAAAACTCCTAAAAACTTAATAACTGTTCATTAATTGCCTTCGCCACTGCTTCCGTACTACATTATACGTGGAATTTTTGGCAAATATTTTTCAAATATCGTCTTACGGTTTCAATCGAAATATTACATTTAATACCAATCATTTTATACGAAAACCCTTTGGTTAGTAGTTCCAAAATTTCCTTCTCACGATCGGTGAGGTGATAGTTATTTGTAGGTTTTTCCACTTCGATAATTTTCATTAGCGGCTCATAAACGAGTAGGTTTTGAGATAATTCATGAATATTTTGATGTAAATTATCCTGAACTTTGGGAAGTGGTGGCTTGGGATTTTTCTTAAATAATTTTTCTGTACATTTTTGTTTGATAATCAAACAATCATTACATTTGCTTTACAAAAAAACTAATCATTATGGATAAAGTTCAAAGTTTATTGATTGATTTGAGAATGAAAAGAGCTATTATTTTAATGAATCTTCGTAATCAACAAGAAAATGAAGACTTGCAAGATATGGAGAAAACCGATAAGCTACTCGATACGCTCAATGAATTGAATAGAGGTATAGAAACATCAGAAAATCATCTTAAAAACTCAGGGGAATAAGCCCTATTACCGATATGACAAAGCAAGAATTAATAACAAAATATTTCAATGCTCAAACTGAGAATGAAGTACAAAAGTCCATTGAATTGATGAATGAGGCTATTCGCAAGGCAACACCAGAGGAAAAAGAAACCTTGAAAGCAGTAGTTTATGCAAAAAATGAAATGCTAATAAAAGAATCAAAAGATTTACTTTCACAAATTGATAGTGTGCTGGCAACGCCTGACTATACGATTAATCTCAATGAATGGATTACGATGAAAGAATATTCTAAACGGTTTAATCTTTCCACTACCAATGTTGTAACTAATTGGATTAAGCGTGGCATTATTCCACAAGAAAATATCAGAATTGTACCCATGCTGAATGGTTTGAAATTGATTAAAGCGGTTAAATATTTGTAGATTTATTTCTCAACAAACCCATGAAAATTACCAGAAAAACCCTCCTAAAAACCCTCACAGTAGGATTAATCACCATTCCAAGTTTTGGAAAAAGGCAAATTGAAAAAGACCTTTTGGGTTTTAAATCTGAATTTGCCGATGCTTGGAAACGCTCGGAGGAATATACGCTCACGATTTTTAATCAAATGCCCGAAGAGAAATTGGAGTTTCGTTACACGCCCGAATCCTTTTCTTTCCGTACACAATTTGTGCATTGCATCACTTTTACGGCTGCTCAATTATGCGGTCGTTTGAGCATTCCGAATCCCTACGAAAAAATACCGCCGTCATTTTGGGCGAAACTCTCAAAGGGTGATTTGGAAACGGAACTCCACAAATTTTATGATTGGATTTTGAAAGTAGTAAATGAAACGAAGTCAGAAACCCTTATGAAATTAGAAGATTATGCAGGTGGAAGTTTGCCCATTTGGCGATTTTTTTATGCGATGGAAAATCATATTATTCATCACCGTGGACAAGCCATTTGTTATTTACGATTGAATGAAGTCATTCCAGAAGGGTATGTAGGTTGGTGATTTTGTAGGAAGAAGCGTAATGTCATCCCGACGAAGGAGGGAACTGGATAGTTCAGTTCCCTCCTTCGTCGGGATGACATTTTTAATTTAGCGAAAATTCGCTAAATTAATTTTGTTATTAATGAAAAATATTTTATTTTGAATCATTAATCAGTTTCAAAATAAAAGCTAATAAATTTCATTATTTAAAGAATTATCTTTTGAATTATGGTAATCAAACAAAAAATAATAATTGGCGAAAAATGTATATCATAAAATATTATTTGGTTTTTATTTGTAACTAAGAAATAAACTACTGTATATTTGAGTATTAACGAATGAATTAGTAGCGAAAATTCGCTGAAAATATTATTCTAAAATTAGATGAATCAAATATCGGTAAATATTATTGTAATCCTAATTCTACTCTGCTTTTGAGTTGAGTTAGGCTTTTTATTTATTTCAAAGAAGACCTTTCTCGACAACGTGTAAGGTCTTTTGTATGATTTATGGAACGCAGATGACGCAGATGCCTTCGGCAACGCAGATTTATGCAGATTTTTTTAGGTATTTAAAATTTTAGGTATTTATCGAACTACTAAAACTCTTTTTTAATCTGCGTAAATCTGCGTTGCTGAAAGCATCTGCGTCATCTGCGTGCCATTATTCTTAACTTAACAAAATGGAATTAAACAAATACTCCCGCACACTTACCCAAGAAGTAACAAATCCTGCCGCAAAGGCGATGTTATATGGCATCGGTTTGACTACCGAAGATATGCAAAAAGCCCAAATTGGCATTGCCAGCACAGGTTATGAAGGCAATACCTGCAATATGCACTTGAACGGATTGTCGGTTCACGTGAAAAAAGGCGTGCAAGAAAACGGCATGGTGGGATTGATATTTCATACTATCGGCGTATCTGACGGCATGACCAATGGCAATAATGGTATGAGTTATTCTTTGCCTTCAAGAGATTTGATTGCGGATTCAATCGAAGATGTGGTCGGTGCTCAATGGTATGATGGTGTGATTGCCGTGGTGGGTTGCGACAAAAATATGCCAGGAGCTATGATGGCTTTGGCACGTTTGAATCGTCCAGGGATGTTGGTCTATGGCGGAACCATCAAAACGGGTGAATATAAAGGTAAAAAGTTAGACATCGTTTCGGCTTTTGAGGCTTTAGGACAAAAATTTGCAGGCACAATTTCCGACGAAGACTATGAAGGCGTAATCAGAAATGCCATTCCTGGGGCGGGTGCTTGCGGAGGAATGTACACCGCAAATACGATGGCAAGTTCGATGGAAGCAATGGGTTTGACGCTACCAAATTCATCCACTTATCCAGCCACGCACGAAGGCAAAAAAGCTGAATGTCTTGCCATTGGGGCAGCTATGAAAGTGCTTTTGGAGAAAAATATTTGCACCCGTGACATCATGACTCGCAAGGCATTTGAGAACGCTATGACGGTCGTAATGGCAATGGGCGGTTCGACCAATGCAGTGCTTCATTACTTAGCAATTGCTCGAGCGGCGGAGATTGAATTTACCCTGAAAGATATTCAAGATATTTCGGACAGGGTACCATTAATTTCAGATTTAAAGCCTTCTGGAAAATATTATATGGAAGATATGCTTGCCATTGGCGGGGTGCAAGCGGTGATGAAATATTTATTACAAGAAGGACTTTTACACGGAGATTGTATGACGGTTACTGGCAAAACCATTGCTGAAAATTTAGCGAATATTCCGAGCTTAGACTTTGATAATCAGAAGATTATATATCCATTATCAAATCCTTTGAAAGCAACGGGACATTTGCAAATTCTTTACGGAAACTTGGCAACTGACGGTGCAGTGGCAAAAATTACGGGTAAAGAAGGCTTGAAATTTGAGGGAATCGCCAAAGTTTGTGAGTGTGAAGAGGAAGTAATTGAATATCTACAAAAAGGCGAAATCAAGCCAGGCATGGTGATTGTGATTCGTAACGAAGGACCAAAAGGTGGACCAGGAATGCCCGAAATGTTGAAGCCAACGTCCGCAATTATGGGGGCAGGATTAGGCAATTCAGTAGCCATGATAACGGACGGACGTTTCTCGGGTGGAACACACGGTTTTGTGGTCGGACACGTTTCGCCCGAAGCCCAAGAAGGTGGAAATATCGGCTTAGTAAAAGACGGCGATTTGATTACGATTGATGCTGAAAATAACATTCTTCATGTCCACGTTTCAGATTCAGCATTAGCCGAACGACGCAAATTGTGGAAGCCCATCGAATCACCTTTTAAGCAAGGAGTTTTAAGAAAATATATCAAAAATGTGAGTTCGGCGAGTTTGGGGTGTGTGACAGATTTGTAAATAATTTGAAAATTTAAAAACTAAACCTCAAAAACCTAAAACAATGTACATAGATTCACTCATTGCGGATTTAGAAAAGCGGTTATCTTTTCTGGTTCGGGGAAAACATTGGTTATGGAAAGTTACGTTTATTTCCGTTTTTCTATTCATAATAATTGACTTTACGGGTAATATAAGCAAGGTAATTTATTTCAAAAGTTTTATCAACGATTACGTAAAACAAGGAAGATTAGACACCGCCCACAGCATTATAAAAGCACAATCGGAAGACTATTTTGGGTTTTTCAAATCAGGGCAAGATACTAATATTGAGAGTTATCGTCATGAAGCAAAAATGAAGTTTAGGCTCTTTTTGCCTACATTAGTGAGAATTATAGGGGCTAATCATTTCGAGATTTGGTTATATTTTTTAACGTTTATTTTGGGATTTTTTTATATTTATGTAACCGCTAAATTAGCCTCCAAAATTTTAGGAGAAAATACGAACAGAATCTTGGTTTTACTCTTTGTGGCGGGTTTCACGAATCTTTATGCAGGGGCAGGTTCGTTCGTTTTAGACATTGTTCCCTACGGTGATTTTTTTGCGTTTTTGTTTCTTTTGTTGAGTATTTATACCAAAAATCCCTTATTAATATTTGCCTTTTGTCAGTGTGCTTTTTGGGTGGATGAAAGAGCTTTGGTGAATGCCATTTTTGTGATGATTTGGTGGGCTTTTACGCCTTTCATGGATAATAAATTTGTGTTAAAATTAAATTCCCAATTCTTGGCAGTTTTCATTTCAGGGATAATTTACGTAGGAATCAGGCAATATTTAACGATACATTATCAGTTGCACGATGGCACTTATTTGGGAGAATTTATTACCACTTTTAAAGAAAATCTCAAAATGCTTTCTCTCAGAATTTGGGCAGGTTTTGATGGAATGTGGCTATTGATTGTGATGGGATTAATCGTTTCGTGGAGAGAAAAACAGTATCAATTTTTATTCATTTTATTGGGTAGTTTAATTATCTCAATCAGTTTCGCCTTCATTGCCTACGATGTAAATAGAGGCATTTCTTACGGTTTCATTGCCTTATTAATCAGTTTAGGAATTTGCAAGAATTATTTATCTGAAAAAGAATTGAAATACATTTTAATTGTGTGCTTTTTGGTATCAATTTTATCGCCTACGTTGAATAAATTCAGAATGGTTGGGGGTGGGCAATTGATGTGAGTAAAACATTGAATTAATGATGAAAATGTGTAAAAAAATATGTGTAAAATTACTTTATTCATCATCAACAATCCAAGGCAATAAATTGAATCACCACGATAGAGTATTCTTGAAATAATCACATCAAATATTTCAAAATCGTTTGAAAATATAGCTTGAAATGCTTTACAAATGAGGTCACAATTTGTGACCTTATAAAAATACAAAAATAACCACAAATGGAATTACAAATAATTAAAGACAGAATCTTTGAAATCAGAGGACAAAAAGTAATGTTAGACAGTGATTTAGCTGAACTTTATGAGGTAGAAACCAAAGTTTTAAATCAAGGAGTAAAACGGAATAGTACAAGATTTCCAGAAGACTTTATGTTTCAACTATCTGATAATGAGACCACAAACTTGAGGTCACAATTTGTGACCTCAAGTTTGTCCAATTATGGAGGTCAGAGATATAACCCTTACGCCTTCACCGAACAAGGCGTTGCGATGCTTTCCAGTGTACTCAGAAGTGAAAAGGCGGTGCAAGTAAACATTGCTATTATGAGAATCTTTGTAACCATCCGTCAATATGCTCTTGGGTATAAAGATTTGAAAGAAAAAATTGAACAGTTGGAATCAAAATATGATGGGCAAATTGATGATATTCACCAAGTATTGAATGAATTATTGAGTCCAGAAAATAATAGAAAAGAGATTGGTTTTCAAACAGATATAACAAAATCACAAGAATAAAAAATACCAACATGGCAAACACACAAACCATGACCGCAGAAATGCCCATGACGGAAACGCCCAAATTTTTATCGGGGGCTCAGGCAATCATGCAATGTTTAGTCGAGAATAATGTAAAAACTATTTTCGGCTACCCAGGCGGGGCAATTATGCCTACCTATGACGCTCTTTACGACTATCAGGATAGAATTAAGCACATTTTGGTTCGTCACGAGCAAGGTGCTGGACACGCTGCCCAAGGCTACGCCCGCATGACGGGTCGGGCGGGGGTTGCGATGGTTACATCAGGACCTGGGGCAACTAATTTGATGACTCCCATCGCTGATGCACTTTTGGATTCAACCCCCATGGTTTGTTTGGTCGGGCAGGTGAAGGCGAACCTCTTGGGAACGGATGCTTTTCAGGAATGTGATATTATCGGAATGTCGATGCCCGTAACCAAGTGGAATTATCAAATCACGGATGCCGATGAGATTCCCGAAATCATGGCAAAGGCGTTTTATATTGCAGAATCGGGTCGTCCTGGTCCAGTTTTGTTGGATATTACTCGCACGGCA
>JANXML010000389.1 GCA_025354645.1 Arcicella sp.
GGGCGGACGAAAGTAATTGAACTTTGGTAATTATTTTGTACTTTTGTTCCGACTGACGGAAACTAACTGAACATTAGTAAGTAATTGAATATCAGTAATTTATATCGGCGGACGTTCGGGCAGAGGAGTCTCAAATTCCCCAACTTCCACAAGCCCCTTCCGTTGGCGGCAAGTTTTTTCGGTCATTTTTCGGGTACATTTGGGGCTGGACAGTTGGTGAAATATTGATGTTAAATTCCCTAAAAAACCAGCCGACAACATGGGTTTGTGGCAATTGGGGCGGACTCAGTAAGGCTGAACATTGGGAATTCTTTTGTACATTTGTTTGGGCTGACGGAAACTAACTGAACATTTGTAAGTAATTGAATATTAGTAATTTAAATCGGCGGACGTTCGGGCTAAGGAGTTTCAAATCCCCAACTTCCACAAGCCCTTATCCGTTGGCAGAAATGTTACTACGAAAATTCAGCGGACAGTTTTACAGCGTTGGGACGACTTTTGATAATTTATTTTGTCGCTTCGTTGGACAGTTTTTTGCGACATCGGACAACTTTTAAGAATAAATTTTGCTGCTTCGTCGGACAGTTTTTTGAGACATCGGACGACTTTTGAAAATTGGTTTTGTTACTTCGTTGGACAGTTTTTTGCGACATCGGACGACTTTTAAGAATTGATTTTGTCGTTTAGTTGGGCAGTTTTTTAGACATCGGATGACTTTTGAAAATTGGTTTTGTTACTTCCCTAAACAATTTTTTTTGCGACATCGGACGACTTTTAAAATTTGATTTTGTCGTTTCGTTGGACAATTTTTTTTGCGACTTTGGACGACTTTTGAGTACAGGTTTTGTTGCTTCGTTGGAGAGTTTTTGCGACATTCGACGGCTTTTAAAAATTAATTTCTTCGTTTCGTTGGACAGTTTTTTGCGTTATCGGACGACTTTTGAGAGTTGGTTTTGTCGTTTCGTTGGACAGTTTTTCGCCCGAGGACGCATAATTCGGACGACAAAAACACTTCTGCCAACATGGGTTTGTGGCAATTGGGGCGGACGGAAGTTATTGAACATTAGTAATTTTATTGTACATTTGTTCGGGCTGACGGAAACCTTTTGAGAATTAGTAAGTAATTGAACATCAGTAATTTATATCGGCGGACGTTCGGGCAGATGAGTTTCAATACCCCAACTTCCACAAGCCCCCGACGTTGGTGGCAATAATATGACGACACAACCAAAGCATAACATTTCATCCGAAAGGGCAACTGACTTATTACAAGACGGACAACCTTTACTTGACTTGTACATCGACGGAGAAATCAAAATTGAGACAAACGAAACTTGGGACAAAGAAATTATTATAGAAAATTGCATCATAGAATACTTTTCGGGCAGTGCGACACAATTTGATAAACCAGTAAAACTAATAAATTCATATTTCAAAAATTGTCAATTTGTGTTCACTTATTTTCTCGGTGGACTGACTATTGAGAATTGTACGTTTGACAACTATTTGGACTTTCAAGCAGGTGGACACAATAAGACAGGAAAGCCCGTTGTCATAACAAACAACTACTTTCAGGACTTTGTAAACTTTTTTGACTGTTGGTATGAGGACGAAGTTACAATCAGTAATAATAACTTTCATCATGGGACAAACCTTTTGGGGAGACCTCATAATATTCCAGTTACATTTGACATAAATCCAATTATTGAAAACAATTTAGGACAACTTAACTTCGACAATGAAGGCGAGACAACAATTTGACAATCCAACGGAGGACGAAAAAATTACTGCCACCAACATGGGTTTGTGGCAAGTGGGGCGGACGGAAGTTATTGAACATTAGGAATTCTTTTGTACTTTTGTTTCGGCTTACGGAAACCTTTTGAACATTAATAAGTAATTGAACAACAGTAATTTACATCGGCAGAAGTTCGGGCAGAGGTGTTTCAAATTCCCCACCTGACCACAAGCCCCCGACGTTGGCAGCAAGGCTAACGGAACACGGCAGTAACAACAACATTACACCGACACTGACCGTTTGACTTTGTTGCCCTAACGTAAAAGGGCAAAATGGCAAGAAAAATACAGCATTCACAGCTAACAGGTGCAAAAACAAGCAAAAAAGATGAGTTTTACACACAGCTTTCAGACATCGAACGAGAATTAAAGCATTACAAAAAACACTTTAAAAATAAGGTTGTTTTGTGCAACTGCGACGACCCATTCATTAGTAATTTCTTCAATTACTTTGCCCTCAATTTTGAAAAATTAGGGCTAAAAAAACTAATCACAACTTGTTTCAAAAGTCAAAATATGGACTTGTTTAGCACCAACGACAGCGAACAAGCGATTTATCTTGAATATACGGGCGACAAAAATGGAAACAGTGTACCTGATGCAGAAGAAATTGGAGTCAAGCCATTAAAAAGCGATGGAGATTTTAGAAGCAAAGAATGTATAGAATTATTAAAAGAAGCCGACATTGTTGTAACAAATCCTCCATTTTCACTATTCCGTGAATATGTTGCTCAACTTATCGACTACGATAAAAAATTCTTAATCATTGGAAATATAAATGCCATCTCATACAAGGAAATTTTCAAACTCATAAAAGAAAATAAAGCCTGGTTAGGTGTTAATATGGGGCGTGGTATTTCAGGTTTTATTGTACCCAAAA
Source organism: Arcicella sp. (assembly GCA_025354645.1). Classification (GTDB taxonomy): domain Bacteria; phylum Bacteroidota; class Bacteroidia; order Cytophagales; family Spirosomataceae; genus Arcicella. Next base: position 2,678 of record JANXML010000389.1, read on the forward strand.
ATTATGAATTATATGGTTCAGAAGCTCGTGTTGATGACATCGGGAACAGAATAATTGCTACAAATAATTGTTTGTGGCTCACAAATTTAGATAACCCAAAACGACACGAAGAACTTATACTTTATAAAAATTATTCAGCAGAAGAATACCCAACTTACGATAATTATGATGCAATTAATATTGACAAAACAAAAGATATTCCAATGGACTATAATGGTGCTATGGGTGTTCCCATTACATTTTTAGATAAATTTAATCCTGACCAATTTGAAATAATTGATGGAATTGGTAGGTATAGTATGCTGACAGGTCCAACAGTACAAACACAAGGAACTTACTTGACAATGATAAATGGAGAACCAAAATATGCTCGTATCATAATTAAGAATAAAAAACTATGAACATAGTACTCAAAGAAATTACTATAAAGGAATTGTCTGACGGTTTTGAAGATAATAATGAAAACGGTGTTGTTGGTTTTGATGGTAATTTGGACATTAGACCACCTTATCAACGTGAATTTATTTACAAAGACAAACAACGAGATGCGGTAATAAACACCGTTATCAAAAAATTCCCTTTGAACGTTATGTATTGGGCAGTTCGTGAGAACGGAACTTTTGAAGTTATTGATGGGCAACAAAGAACAATTTCAATTTGCCAATATGTAAACGGAGATTTTGCCTATCAAAACAGATATTTTCACAACCTAAAAGCAGACGAAAAGGAACAGATTTTAAACTACAAATTGATGGTTTACGTTTGTAGTGGTTCAGAAAGTGAAAAATTAGAATGGTTTAAAACCATAAACATTGCAGGAGAAAAACTAACCGAACAAGAACTGCGAAACGCAGTTTATACGGGTAGTTGGGTTTCAGACGCAAAAAGATATTTCAGTAAAAGTGGTTGTGTTGCTTCCAACATTGGTGGCGACTATTTAAACGGTTCGCCAATTAGACAAGAGTTTTTTGAAACTGCCATTGAGTGGATTTCGGAAGGCAAAATTGAAAATTATATGGCGACACACCAGCACGACCCAAACGCAACAGCGTTGTGGCTGTACTTTCAATCTGTCATAACTTGGGTAAACGCAACTTTTACAAACAAACGTAAAAAGTTTATGAAAGGCATTGAATGGGGTTTGCTTTACAACAAATATAAAGACGTTATTTACGACACCAAAGCAATTGAAGCTGAAATAGCCAAACTTATTGCAGACGATGATGTAGAAAAAAAGAGTGGAATTTATGCCTACATTTTGACAAGAGACGAAAGACATTTAGGCATTCGTACTTTTTCGGACAGCGTTAAACAGAAAGTTTACGAAAAGCAAGGACGAAAATGTATAATTTGCAAAAAGGAGTTTGACATATCAGAAATGGAAGGCGACCACATAACACCTTGGAAAGACAACGGAAAAACAATCGAAGAAAATTGCCAAATGTTATGTAAAGACGACAACAGACGAAAGAGTGGAAAATAGTGCGACAAGAAAGCCCTGCTGCCAACATGGGTTTGTGGCAAGTGGGGGCTGACGAAAGTTATTGAACATTGGTAATTCTTTTGTACTTTTGTTTCGGCTGACGAAAACCAACTAAACATTGGTAAGTAACTCGACATCAGTAATTTATATCGGCGGACGTTCGGGCAGAGGAGTTTCAAATCCCCCACCTGACCACAAGCCCCCGACGTTGGGTGCCATTTTACAACAACGCTCATGGACAGTTTCAAGATTATAATCAACCACTTCACTCTGACTTTTGACGACATAAAAAATATAAATACATTCAATTTATTCAGTTTACACAAATGACGATTAGAACTTTTTGGACAATATTTATAAAAATCATTGGTATTTGGCTGACAATAGACGGTATAAAGTTATTTCCTCAATTTTTCTCAGCATTATTGTACGCTGACAAGGAAAATGGTTTTCAATTTATTGCGACTTCATTTTTGCTACTTGCTGCGACAACTATTTTATATTTTTTAATCCTACGACTTTTCTTGTTCAAAACAAGTTGGTTACTGGATAAATTGCATTTAGACAAAGGATTTAACGAAAAAGAACTAAACATAAATGTTGGGACGGCGACAGTTTTGAAATTAGCAACTTTGACGATTGGGGGACTTACACTCATGGACAGTTTGCCAGCACTTTGTCAGCAAATTTTTGCTTTCTTTCAAGTAAAAAGTTCAATTGACGGACAGAGGAATTATGGGTGGATAATTTTGCACTTTATAAAAGTCATAATCGGATTTCTGTTACTGACAAACAGTAAGTTGATTGTGGATTTCATAAATAGAAACACAGCCGACAATTAACTGGCGGACGAAATAAAAACGGCACCCAACATGGGTTTGTGGCAAGTGGGGCTGACGTGATTTATTGAACTTTGGTAATTATTTTGTACATTTGTTTTAGCTGACGGAAACCTTTTGAACATTTGTAAGTAATTCAGCATCAGTAATTTACATCGGCGAACGTTCGGGCAGAGGTGTTTCAAATTCCCCACCTGCCACAAGCCCTCGAC
>JANXML010000391.1 GCA_025354645.1 Arcicella sp.
AGCCTTTTTCGAGTGGCTTAAACTCAAATAACCCGTGAAAGTCGTCGGCTTTTTCCATGACAACTTTGTCGGGCATTTGGAATGCTAATATTGACATATTTCGTAGCGTAATTTACCTTGGAATGTATAAGAATAGAGTAATCAATTCGCAATTTACGAAAAAACTCTGTGATTCTATGAAAATTTGATAAAAATATTTTGCTTAAAACTTGACAATTATAAACTTATCATTTACATTACAAGTTTTCAAAAAAAATAGTTCCCTTTTTTCAGTATCAAGTACGATGTACTATGTATCAAGTAATCGGGAAATGCTATACTTATTTATCTACTTTATTTTCAAGCAACACAAACATTTGTTAGTAAATATAAACTAAGTATCAACCATTAAGCCGTAAGAAATCTTAATACTCAATACCTAATGCTTAGTACAATAAAATATGATTACTTTGAGTAAAGTTCAACGATTGCTTGTTCATTGAAGTTTTCAGGTATATCAGAACGTTCTGGATAAGAAATAAATTTACCAGTCATTGATGCTGCATCCCACTCTAACCAATTGAAACGCTTTCCAGCCTTTCCAGTTAATGAATTTGTTACAACTTCTAATGATTTAGATTTCTCACGAACACTAATCAACTGACCTGCCTTTAATGAATATGAAGGGATATTCACAATCTCTCCGTCAACCATAATATGCTTATGAATCGTTAATTGACGTGCCGCACGGCGAGTTGGAGCGATTCCTAAACGATAAACTGTGTTATCCAAACGTGCTTCACAAAGTTTCAAAAGGTTTTCACCTTTGATACCTTCTTTAACAGCCGCTTTGTGGAATAAATTTTCAAATTGCTTTTCAAGAATTCCATAAGTATATTTCACCTTTTGTTTTTCTTTTAATTGCAAAGCGTATTCTGAAACTTTACCACGTTTTCCTTTTCCGTGCTGACCTGGACCATAGTTTTTGCGAGCTAACGCCTTACTTGGACCTAAGATTGGCTCGCCGAAACGACGAGCAATTTTTGATTTTGGACCTGTGTATCTTGCCATTATTTTTTAAAAATGAGTCAATAACCCTCTTGTGGCTAATGAAGTAATTATGAAACATAAAGAAACGAAGGGCAATAATTACTAATTACCCTTCGCTATATTTTTTAGTTAATAAGTAACAATTAATAGTTGTTAAACTTTCGATTAACTGTTACTTATTCTCTATTAATTATTAACTAAATTAAACTCTACGACGTTTTGGAGGACGACATCCATTGTGTGGCATTGGCGTAATATCTTTGATAGACAAAACTTCAATTCCTGCATTAGATATTGTTCTGATTGCAGATTCACGACCAGAACCAGGACCTTTCACAAAAACTTCTGCCTTTTTCATTCCAGCTTCTGCTGCTACTGCGGCACAATTTGAAGCTGCCATTTGAGCGGCATATGGTGTATTTTTCTTTGAGCCTTTAAAGCCCATTTTACCAGCAGATGCCCAAGAAATAACTTGTCCTTGATTATTGGTGATGGAAATGATGATGTTGTTGAAAGAAGCCTTGATGTGTACTTGACCAACTTGCTCAACCACTACAACTCTTTTCTTTGCTTTGTCTTTTCTTTTAGCCTGTGCCATTTTTTTGTTTTGATTTCTTCCAGTTTTGAGTTCGTCTTTTGCATCTTTTACAACAACCTTCTCATCTTAGAATGTTTACGAATTGGGAAATCTCACGACATCCACAATCTCAGCTTTAAAACTTTAACCTAAAATAGTTTTAAATTTACCTTGAAACTACGAGTTAAGCTAACTCCTAATCCCTAAAACCTAACCCCTATTACTTAGTTGCTTTTTTCTTGTTAGCAATTGTCTTACGCTTACCTTTACGAGTACGAGAATTGTTTTTCGTTCTCTGTCCACGTAACGGAAGACCTTTACGATGACGTAATCCACGATAACAACCAATGTCCATTAAACGCTTGATGTTTAACTGAACCTCAGAACGAAGTTGACCTTCTGTTTTGAATTCGCCAGCAATAATCGCACGGATGGCACTTGCTTCATCATCGTTCCATTCGCCAGCTTTTTTGTCGAAAGAAATTTCAGCTTGTTTTAAAATTTTCTGAGCGGTGCTGCGACCTACACCATAGATGTAAGTTAAAGCAATTTCGCCTCTTTTTTTATCGGGAATATCAACCCCTGCAATACGAGCCATACTTTTTTAGCTTTTTAGATTTTAAATAAGATAGTTTCAAAACTTCCTATTACATTATCATCCTTGTCTCTGTTTGAACTTTGGATTTTTTTTGTTAATAACATAAAGTTTTCCGTGACGACGAATAACCTTACAGTCAGCACTACGCTTCTTGATAGACGCTTTTACTTTCATTGTCGTAATTTATTTTTACTTGTAACGATAAACTATTCTTGCTTTACTCAAATCATAAGGAGACATTTCTAATTTTACCTTATCACCTGGTAAAATTTTAATATAATTCATCCTCATCTTTCCCGAAATATGGGCAATCACTTGATGGGTATTCTCCAACTCCACTCTAAACATAGCATTTGAGAGAGCCTCGATGATTATTCCATCTACTTCTATGGATGATTGTTTTGCCATAATTAAATATTAACGATGTACTCTGATTTACTAATTGCTTCCTCTATAAACTCGAAAGTGGTTAAAATATCCGCTTTCCCTTTTTTAATCGCAACGGTATGTTCGTAATGAGCCGAAGGTTTTCTGTCTTGCGTTCTGATTGTCCAATTGTCGTTCTCTTGATGAATTGATCTTTTACCTTGATTTACCATAGGTTCAATCGCAATCACCATATTTTCTTTCAATTTAGGACCGTCTCCACGCTTACCATAATTTGCTACTTCTGGCTTTTCGTGAAGTGATTTTCCTACACCATGTCCAACCAACTCTCTGACAATGGTAAATCCTAATTTTTCACAGTATGTCTGAATCGCAAATCCGATGTCTCCTACTCTTTTTCCAAAAACAGCCTGCTCAATTGCCATAAATAGTGACTCTTTTGTGGTTCTCATCAATCTCAAGGTTTCTTCCTTAACATTACCGATACCGTAAGTATATGCACTGTCTGCGTGAAAACCGTTTTTGAAAACTCCGCAATCAATCGAAACTATTTCACCGTCTTTTAATTGATAATTACTTGGAATTCCATGAACCACCACATCATTTATAGAAATGCAAAGTGATGCTGGGAATTTGTGTCCACTAACGTTGTAATTCAAGAATGAAGGATGTCCCTTGTGATCTTTTATATACTCGAAAGCTACTTTATCTAATTCTTTGGTAGTTACTCCAGGCTTTATAATTTTAGCAACCTCGGCGTGGGCTTGTCCCAATATTATCCCGTTCGTTCTAATTATTTCTAACTCTGCATTAGTCTTTAAAAAAATCATTTTATGAAGAGTCCTTTCAACTCTCTTGATTTATACAGCAGCTTGTGTTCTGCCTTGTACTCTACCTGATTGCATTAATCCTTCGTATTTACGCATCAATAAGTAGCTTTCTATTTGTTGGAGTGTATCTAAAACAACTCCCACTAAGATTAAAAGTGATGTTCCACCAAAAAATGATGCAAAACCACGTGTTACTCCAAATAAACCTGCAACCGCTGGAAGTATTGCAATAATAGCCAACATAATTGCACCTGGGAGGGTAATTCTATCCAAAATATCAGCAATAAAACTTGAAGTAGCTTCGCCTGGTTTTACTCCTGGGACAAAACCACCACCACGTTTCATATCATCTGAAATTTGTGTTGGGTTAATTGAAATCGCTGTATAAAAAAATGTAAATATAATAATCAAGAATGCAAACAAAAGATTATATCCCCATGAACTTGGGTCGCCAAAGTTTTGAACAACTGATTGTGCAAATTCGCTTCTCTCGGCAAACTGACCTGCTACTAAACCTGGAACAAACATTAATGCCTGAGCAAAAATGATTGGCATGACACCCGAAGCATTCAATTTTAATGGAATATACTGACGCTCACCACCCACTGCGGCTGATGCTCTGTTTCCTACTACTTGCTTTGCATATTGAACTGGAATACGTCTCACAGCTTGTGTAACGGCTACTGCCAACATTACTACAAAGAAAAGAGCAACCATTTCAATTAAGAATAACAACGCTCCCGACATTCCACGAGATTGAGCCTCACCGATAATGGCACTTGGAAAACGAGACACAATACCAATCATAATCAGCATTGAAATACCATTACCAATTCCTTTATCTGTAATTTTCTCTCCCAACCACATACAAAACATTGTTCCTGCAATCAAAATAATCACTGAGAAAATACGAAACGACCACGCACTCACCATTATAGCTTCGGCAGGAATTGTTGTTTGTAAATAAGCAGTAGCTTGTGCAGCAGTTACCAAAATAGTCAGTACACGGGTAATCTGATTTAATTTCTTACGCCCTGATTCTCCATCTTTTTGCATCTTTTGAAAATAAGGCAATGCAATAGTTAATAATTGGATAGCAATCGAAGCAGAAATATAAGGCATAATTCCCAAAGCGAATATTGAAGCATTATTGAATGCTCCACCAGAGAACATATTCAATAAACCTAATAAACCTCCATCTCCTTTTTGAGCTAACTTATTAGCATCAACTCCTGGCAATACAATGTATGAACCTAAGCGGAAAAAGGTAATAAACAACAGGGTATTAAGAATTCTACCTCTTAATTCCTCTATTGAGAAAATGTTTTTGATAGTGTTAATAAACTTGTTCATGCTATCTGTTTAAATAATCGTTAAGGAATAAAAATCCAATTTGTTCAACTTTATCTTTAAATACAAATCTGTTGCCAGTTTTCTTCCGATTACTTAAATATTTCTGTTGTCTATCGTGATTAATTTAAAAATTTCCAGAAACAGACATTTATCTGTTGCTGGAAACATAAGATTTACCCTACGATTGCTTTTCCACCAGCCGCTTCAATTGCCGCTTTTGCTGATGCTGAGAAACCTTTCACCGTAACTTCCAAAGCAGTCTTAATTTCTCCACGTGAAAGAATTTTTACTAAATCTTTCTTAGAAACTAAACCATTCTCGAATAAGAAGTCGTGATTGATGACGGTTGCACCCGTAGATTCAGCAATTGCTTGCAAAGTGTCAAGATTAAGTGCTTTGTATTCTACACGGTTAATATTTTTGAAACCGAATTTAGGTACACGACGTTGAAGCGGCATTTGACCACCTTCAAAACCTGCCTTACGTGAGTAACCTGAACGTGACTGAGCACCATTGTTACCACGAGCCGAAGTTCCGCCCAATCCTGAGCCTTCACCACGACCAACTCTTTTTCTAACCTTTGTAGAGCCTTGTGCGGGCTTTAATGAAGAAAGATTCATTGTAATTTTTGTTATAAGATTTGCTAAACGCTATTTCACCATGAAATAACTCGCTTAGAGAATGCTGTATTAGGTATCAAGTATTATGTACTAAGTATATGACGAAACTTACTTCATCAATGTTCAACTTAATACTTAATACGTAGGACTTAATACTACTCTCAATTTAGATTTTTTCGACTACAAGTAAATGCTTAACCGTACGAATCATTCCTTCCATAGCAGGATTCAATTCTTTTTCAACGCTTTTGTTCAATTTACCTAAACCCAAAGCTTGGATTGTACGCTTCTGAACCAATGGGCGTTTGATGGTACTTTTAACTTGTGTAATTTTTACCTTTGACATTTTATTGTAAGTCAAGTAGTTTGATTGGGATTCAGGGGTTGGGGGTTTGGATTTGGAAGATTGCGAAAAATAGTAAATTTCGTTATCAACTCATACTTAATACCTCATACCTCATACCTAAAAAACTATCCGTTGAAAACTTTTGCTAATGAAATTCCTCTTTGGAAGGCAACTGTGTGTGGATTTCTCATTTTGATAAGAGCATCAATTGTTGCTTTTACCACGTTGTGAGGATTCGAAGAACCTTTTGATTTTGCCAATACATCATGGACACCCGCAGATTCTAACACAGCACGCATTGCACCACCCGCAATTACTCCCGTTCCAGGAGCCGCAGGTCTTAGCAATACAAAACCGCCTGAGAATTTACCAATTTGTTCGTGAGGTACTGATGCTTTCAATAAAGCTACTTCAAAAACGTTTTTCTTTGCGTCTTCGATTCCTTTTGCAATGGCATCCGTTACTTCGTTTGCTTTACCTAAACCGAATCCTACAACACCTTTTCCATCACCCACTACCACGATAGCCGAGAAACTGAATCTACGTCCACCTTTAACAACTTTTGCTACACGGTTGATAGAAACAACTTTTTCCTTTAAATCGGCTTCGTTTACTTTAATTGGTTTTGATATTAATTTCGACATTTTTTCTGAATTTGAAAATGTTTGAATTTGTGTTGAAGTATTATGTATTTTGTATTAAGTCCTAAGTAATTCTAAAAACCTTTAAGTTTTCGTTTCTTAATACTTCATACATAATACTTTGTACTCACAACCCAAATAACTCATTAAAATTTAAGCCCTCCTTCTCTTGCACCTTCCGCAACTGCTTTCACACGTCCGTGATACAAGTATCCGTTACGGTCAAAAACAACTGTTGAAACTCCTGCCGCCAAGGCTTTCTCAGCAAGCTTTGCCCCTACTTGCTTAGCATTGTCAACGTTTCCGTTTACCAATCCTAATTCTTTTGAAGAAGCCGCTGCTAATGTATGTCCTTTTACGTCATCAATAATTTGAGCATAGATACCTGTATTTGAACGAAAAACAGATAATCTTGGCTTTTCAGCAATACCAGAAATCTTTGCTCTGATTGAATGCTTGATACGTAATCTTCGTGAATCTTTTTGCGTAGCCATTGTAATGTTTATATGTTTTGTGGATTACCGACCCACTAATTCAATTAATAATTAAGAGTTAATAATTAAAAGTTACTAAAAGCCACTTTTCAAAAAATTATTAATTTTTAATTACTAATCTTTAATTAAAAATTATTTCTTACCACCAGTTTTACCAGCTTTTCTACGGATTTGCTCACCTACAAAACGGATACCTTTTCCTTTGTATGGTTCTACTTTACGTAACGAGCGAATTTTGGCAGCCACTTGACCAACCAATTCTTTATCAATTCCTTCCAAAGTCACCTTTGGATTTTGTCCTTTATCCATTGCAGTTGTAACTTTCAACTCACTTGGAATTTGAACGAAAACACCGTGTGAATAACCCAAAGCTAATTCAAGAATATTACCTTGATTTGATGCTTTGTAACCAACACCTACAATTTCCATTTCAGCTTTGAAACCTTCACTTACACCAACAACCATGTTATTGATTAATGAACGATACAAACCGTGTAATGCTTTGTGACGCTTTTGTTCCGTTGGACGCTTTACTGTTAATTCAGCACCTTCGAGTTCAACTGTGATATCTGGATCAATTGTACGTTCGAGTGAACCTTTTGGTCCTTTTACTGATACATGATTTTGATTAATCGTTACAGCTACACCTGCGGGCAACGTAATGATTTTTTTGCCAATTCTTGACATGACTTTATGTTTGTGCTTAAATGGAAGCCTACTTTAAAATGACTTCTTTCAGCAATTTGATTTTAATAAACTTGGCAAAGAACTTCTCCACCTACGTTCAACACACGAGCTTCTTTGTCGGTGATAACGCCTTTTGATGTTGAAAGGATTGCAATTCCTAAACCGTTCAATACACGTGGTAATTCACCTGCACCTCTGTACTTGCGTAAACCTGGTTTAGAAATTCTATCAATTTTAACGATTGCTGATAGCTTCGTAGTCGGATTATACTTCAAAGCAATTTTGATAGTACCCTGTACGGTTGTATCGTCAAATTTGTAGTTTTGAATATATCCTTTATCAAAAAGAACCTTTGTGATTTCTTTTTTGATGTTAGAAGCAGGGATTTCAACGATTCTGTGACGTGCCTTGATGGCATTTCTCAATCGTGTTAAGTAATCTGCTATTGGATCTGTCATTGTTTTCGATATTTGAAACGGACCTCTTTTCTGAAAAGGAACGCAAAATTACGGAATTAATTTAATAAAGACAAGTAGTAAAAGTTGATACGTGTTAAGTCTCTAAGTTATTTGGTTGGCTTATCTGAATAGATTTTAACAACTTATCACTTATCAACTTGATGACTCTCTTTTACTAACTTGATTTTGTTACACCTGGGATTAAACCGTCAGATGCCATTTGGCGAAACGTAACACGGTTGATACCGAATTTACGCATATAACCTCTTGGACGACCTGTCAATTTACAACGATTATGTAAACGTACTGGTGAAGCATTTTTAGGTAACTTATCAAGTCCTGCATAATCACCTGCTGCTTTCAAGGCTGCACGTTTCACGGCATACTTAGCAACGGTTGCTTCTTTTTTTCTTTCTCTTGCTTTTACTGATTCTTTTGCCATTTTTTCAGTTATGAAATATAAACTACGAATTAGTCAGAAAACTTATAATTCTTAATTTATCACTGTTGAAAATTTATTTCTTCTGATTTGCGAAAGGCATTCCCATCGCAGTTAACAATGCGTTTGCTTCTGCGTCTGTTTCTGCTGTGGTAACGAAAGTAATATCCATTCCAGAGATTTTGCTTACTTTATCAATCGAAATCTCTGGAAAAATAATTTGTTCTTTCACACCTAATGTATAATTACCACGACCGTCGAATCCTTTATCGGCAACTCCTTTAAAGTCACGTACACGTGGAAGTGCCACAGTCAAAAGGCGATCAAGAAATTCATACATCTTTTCTCCACGTAACGTTACTTTTACACCAATTGGCATATTTTCACGCAACTTAAAGTTCGAGATTGCTTTCTTTGAAATGGTAGCTACTGCTTTTTGACCTGCAATGAGCGTGATTTCATCAATACCAATATCAATTAATTTTTTGTCAGCAACTGCCGCACCAATACCTTTGTTGATAACAACCTTAGTAACTTTTGGTACTTGCATCACTGATTTGTATTGAAATTTTTCCTTCAATGCAGGAACAATTTCAGACACATATCTATCTTTTAATCTTGTAGTTGTCATTTTGTGAAACTTTTTGTGTGGATTTCCGACCCACGTTTTCAATTTGAGAATTTGAGAATTAGTTAATTTGAAAATGGGTAAGCCCTAATTATCAAATTATCAAATCATCAAATTAAATGAACTTTCCTGATACTTTTGAGAATCTTTGTAGTTTCCCAGCTTCATTCAGTTTACGACCTGTACGGACAGCTTTTCCGTCTTCCATATAAGCAATGTTTGATAAGTGAATCGAACCTTCACGTTTCTCAATTGCTCCTTGTGGACTTGTAGAAGTTGGCTTTACGTGTTTCGTTTGAAGATTAACGCCTTCAATTATTGCACGATTTTTATCAACGATTACTTTCGTCACTACACCTGACTTACCTTTTGAGTTTCCAGCAATAACGATAACAGTATCGCCAGATTTGATATGCAGTTTTGGCTGCTTATTAGATTTCTTTTGCATGATACAGTTATGATTAAAGCACCTCTGGGGCTAATGAAACAATTTTCATAAATCCTGCATCACGTAATTCACGTGCTACGGGTCCGAAGATACGAGTTCCACGTGGTTCGTCATTGTTGTTTAACAATACGACTGCGTTATCCTCGAAACGGATATATGAACCATCTTTACGACGAATTTCTTTTTTAGTTCTTACTACTACGGCTTTTGAAACCGTACCTTTCTTCATGCTTGAAGATGAAAGTGCAGACTTTACAGTAACTACCACTTTATCACCAATTGAAGCGTATCTTTTTGCTGTTCCGCCTAACACACGGATTACAAGCACCTCTTTTGCTCCTGAATTATCAGCTACGCCAGATCTTGATTCTTGTTGTAACATTGTTTTGTATCTTAATTAAATTTGAACTTTGAAGGTTATTTTGATTGGGTATTAAGTCCTATGTATTAGGTGTTAAGAATTACACACATCGTAAAAACTTCACTTTGTAATAACTCCTTTCAAACATTCAAGCTATGTCTTGGGTAAAATACTTGGGACATAATACTTAATACATAATACTCCAAATCCTTAAATTGACGAAAATTCAAATTTTATTTTGCTTTTTCAATAACTTCAATTAATCTCCAACGCTTGTTTTTTGAAAGAGGACGAGTTTCCATTACTTTCACAGTATCACCGATACCACATTCATTTTTTTCATCGTGAGCCATCAACTTTGAAGTTTTCTTCATAAACTTACCGTAAAGTGGATGCTTAACTTTTCTTTCGATTGATACTGTGATAGATTTATCCATCTTATCACTTACCACACGTCCTACTCTGATTTTTCTCAGATTTCTTTGTAATTCTTCCATGGTTGGATTTTAAATTGTTGTTATTAATTGACTTCAAGCGGTATGTTGATGAAGTCTGTTTTAAGTAAGTTTTAAATTAAAAGTTGTTGAGTTGCTAATATTAACGACTTAATAACTTGATAATTAACAACTTATTTAGCTGCTGATATGGCAGTTTGCAAACGAGCAACCACTTTACGAGCCTCACGGATACGTAATGGGTTTTCGATTGGAGAAATAGCATGGGCAAACTTCAAACGACCCAGAGCATCTGTTTCAGACACCAAAGTTGTTTTCAATTCTTCCAAACTCAATTTTTGAATTTCTGCGTTTTTCATGACCTTAATTTGATGATTTGAAAATTTGATAACTTGAAAATTGATTGACTGTTAAAAACACTTTCAAATTTTCAAATTCACTCATTTCCAAATTGGTTACTCTTGATAATCTTTACGAACTACGAAAGAAGTACGTAATGGCAATTTTTGGGCTGCCAAACGAAGAGCCTCTTGGGCTAATGCCAAAGGAACACCCGCTGATTCGAACAAAATTGTTCCCGGTTTGATACTGGCTACCCAATACTCAGGAGCACCTTTACCTTTACCCATACGAACCTCGGCAGGTTTCTTGGTGATAGGTTTGTCTGGGAAAATACGAATCCAAACTTGTCCTTCACGTTTCATTGCACGAGTTACTGAAATACGAGCCGCTTCAATCTGACGAGCAGTGATGCGTCCTGGTTCCACAGCTTTGATAGCGAATGCACCGAAGTCAATTTCATGACCACGGGTTGCCAATCCTTTTATCCTACCTTTCTGTTGCTTACGGAATTTGGTTCTTTTTGGTTGTAACATTGTTGTATTAAGTCTTTAAGTCGAACAGTCGTGAGTCGTATTAATTGATTATCACGACTTATGACTAAGATTTTCTAATTATCTTTTACCTCCTGGCTTGTTTCCACCGCCACCACCACGGTTGTTACCGCCTGGTTTATTTGGACCACCACCACGATTATTTGGATTAGCACCGCCTGCAGGGTTGTTGTTGTTACGACGGTCGCCTTCGCCACCACGTCCACCACGTCCACCACGACGATCTCCATCTTCACCACGTCCACCACGGTTATTACCACCACGAGAATCACCACCACCTGCGGCAGCTTGTGATGCAGCAACACCTGCGTTTGGAGAAAGATCACGTTTTCCGTAAACCTCACCACGGAACACCCATACTTTAATACCGATTTTTCCATAAACCGTCAAGGCTTCTGAAACTGCATAATCAATATCAGCACGAAGTGTGTGCAAAGGAATACGTCCTTCTTTATATCCCTCAGAACGTGCCATTTCAGCACCTCCTAGACGACCTGAAAGTTTTAGTTTGATACCTTGAGCTCCCACACGCATGGCTGATGCGATAGATTGTTTCATGGCACGACGGAAGGAAATACGAGCTTCCAATTGTTGAGCGATAGTTTCGCCAATCAATTTAGCATCAATCTCAGGACGTTTAATTTCAAAAATATTAATTTGAACGTCTTTACCTGTGATTTTCTTTAATTCTTCCTTGATTTTATCTACTTCCTGACCGCCTTTACCAATCACAACGCCTGGACGGGCTGTGTTGATTGTAAGGGTAATCCGTTTCAATGTACGCTCGATGATTACCTTAGAGATTGCTCCCTTTGGAATACGTGCGGCTACGTATTTACGGATTTTATCGTCTTCTACTAATTTATCGGCAAAACTCTTTCCACCATACCAGTTAGAATCCCAACCTCTGACGATACCAAGTCTAAAACCTACGGGGTTT
>JANXML010000032.1 GCA_025354645.1 Arcicella sp.
ATACGTTACCCTATCAGGATTTCAGTTCAACCAACAGAGCATTCAAAAAGAACAATTTAAAGTTGGCACCACGTTGAGTAACATCCAAAACACCACGGACTATGTCTATGGCAATGATATTCACCTGCAACCCACGCAAACGTCCACGCTTTCCAGCAAAGGCGAAACCTTGGTGATGAACTACCAATATCCCCACGACATCACGGCGGGAGATTTGGCAAGTGCTGCCTCAATATTGCGGTCGGGAGGAAGAAGAGCGGAATTATTGCAAACTGAGACGTTTAAAAATGGCGTTTCTATTCAAAAATCTCAAAATTTCTTTGATATTTTTGGGTCAAATGTATTGCCGAGTAAACAAAGGACTTTCATAGATGGCAGTGCCACCGTAGCTACCGAAAGCCAACAACTGAGTTATGATGCTTACGGAAATTTGACTTCCTATAAAGACGTAAACGGAGGCGATGGGATCACAAATTCCTTGTTGTGGGGCTACAAAGGGCAATATCCCGTGGTGTCCGTTATCAATGGCGTACCTGCCGACCTTTCCGTTTTGCTTAATGAAACGAATGTGAGTGTGATTACGACCACCGCCAATACCTTGCGGACAACTTTACCCAACGCTCATATTTCGCATTATGTTTTTCAACCCATGATTGGGCTGTTGGCTCAAACTAATCCCGCCCAATTGAAAACCAGTTTTAGTTACGATGGCTTGAACCGTTTATCGAAGGTTTTGGATCATTCAAATTATATTCTTAAAGTCTATGAATATCAGACGGCAACAACATCGGGCGGGGACAATTACGTAAGAGAAATGATGCCCCGCAATGCCAGTACGACCTTGCAAACGGGTTATCAGAATGTGCAATCGTCTTTTTCATACGTGGATGGTTTGGGACGACCACAGCAAATGGTGGCACAACAGGCGGGAGGCGATGGCACGAATGATATTGTGACGAACGCCACCACTTACGATGGGTATGGCAGAGTGGCAAAATCATATATTCCCTTTGCCAACGCTGGAAACGGGGCTTTGGCAAGTTTACCCGCTTCTTTTGAGGGCGATACCCGCCCGTATTCCGAAAACGTTTTGTTTGATAATTCACCTTTGAATCGACTTTTTCAGGTCTTGGGGGTGGGGCAGGCTTGGGCTACGGCGAATAAAACTACGCAAATTTACACGGAAATTTCGGGTGGAATTAGGAGTTACACCGTTGCGGCTGATGGTTCTGTAAGCAGCGGAACGTACCCCGCCAATAGCCTTTACAAAAAAACTATTACCAACGAACAAGGCAATAAAACCGTTGAATATACCGATAAAGAAGGGCGAATCATTCAGAAAGAACAAGAACTAAACGCTACGGAAACCGCCAAAACGGCTTATATTTTTCGGAATAATGGGCAATTGGCGTACGTGGTGCAACCTCATGTGTATGCCAGTGCTAACAGTTTTACGCTGAGTTCTTCGGTATTTTTGGAAGGGTGTTTCGGGTATGTTTATGACAGTCGAGGGAGGTTAGTTGAAAAACATATACCAAGTGGGGGATGGCGATATTCCGTATTTGACAAACGGGACAATGAAGTCATGTTTGCCGATGAAGCGGACAAAGCGAAAAATTATTGGCAATTCAAAAAGTACGATGCTTTTTCAAGAATTATTCAGACGGGTTTGATTAATAATATTGG
>JANXML010000048.1 GCA_025354645.1 Arcicella sp.
TAGTCTCAAAAAGTTCAAATTTTATCCCAAATAGACGGGTGCAATATTTAGGATTATCCTGTAAAAGTTTATATTTATCACTCATAATCAGTTATTTACAATAAAAATAAGAAAATCTCATTTAGGAAAGAGGTCTAATGAAGAAAATAGCCATATTTGTTGAAGGAGAAACTGAATGCGATTCTATAAAACGATTATTGCTTGAAATCGTGGGAGAGGAAAATCTCAAAATCGTTGGACATAAAATGATAGGTGGAAATAAAAAATCGGGTATTCCAAGAACCGCTAATTTACAATTTGAATCAAAGATTGATGGGGCAAATTTTGAGGCAACCATTTTTATTTCGAGTCAAACAGAAAATGTTGATTCTGATATTATTGAACAAAAACAAACCTTAATCAAACAAGGATTTTCTAAAATTATTGGATTAAAAGACCTGCGTGGAGACCAAAACGGACGAAAATTAACGCCCGAAGACTTACCGAAATTCGAATTAGGTTCTCGAATTACGGAACGAAGGAGTTTGCCAATTCCCACAAAAATCATCACCGCCGTTATGGAAATTGAAACGTGGTTTTTGGCTGAAACCAATCATTACGCCAAAATTGATGATCGATTAACGAAAGATTTTGTGCTATCAAAAACCGCTGATTTAGGATTTAATCCATATTCTGAGAATTTAACGCTACGTTTAGAGCCAAAAGAGGATTTACAAAATCTGTATGGTTTAGTCAAAAAGAGTTACAGCAAGAAGGAAACAGTTAGAAATAAAACGATTAACTGTTTGGATTACAATAACTTACGTAACAATATTGAAATAGAACCCATCAAGCAATTATTCAAAAGTATTGATGATTTTTTGGAATAATTGAACAAATTTCTTTTACACTAAGTTTTAAAATCAAGTTATAAAATAGAACATAAAACATTAAAATATAAAATCATGGCAACAGCAAATCCAGATTTAATTAATGCTCTCCGCATTACTGCCAAAAAATTAGCGGAAGGCGGCAACTATCAGTGGGGACACATGGGTAGTTGTAACTGTGGAAACTTGGCTCAGGAATTGACCAATCTCACCAAAGCTGAAATTCATCAGTTTGCCATGCAAGGTCGTGGCGATTGGCGGGAACAAGTGGAAGAATTTTGCCCCACCAGTGGCTTGAACATTGATTTATTGATCGCTGATTTGCTCAACCGTGGGCTAACGGTGACAGATTTGCGAGATTTAGAATGGCTTTCCGATCAAAAGATTTTGAAGCGTATTCCACTGGAAAGAAGAAATAAAATGCGTCATAACATTCGTGAGGACGTGGTTTTATACATGACCGAGTGGGCGAGAATGTTGGAAGAGCAATTGATTCCGTACATCAAAATTGATTTGTCATTTTTGGATGCAACAGAACGGCATGAACAGTCAGTTGTGAATGAGGTTTTAATGGTGGAAGTATAGAATAGTTTGTTATAAAAATTTAACCTCTACGAGCGTTTAAGACCCTTGTAGGGGTTTTTATTTTGTATTTTCTTTTAATTAATTCAATTATAATCTAAATAATACCTTTTAAAATCAGTAAAAAATTCATTTAAAATTTTCCATTCACTGCTTAACTTTTCCTTTTCACTCCCTTTTTATGGGCTATTCACTCCCAAGCGTATAACTTTTAGGGGCTTTTCAACGGTTATTGTATTGAAATTCATTATTAAACTTTTCAAACAAAACTCATTACAAACATGAAAAATCTCAGAAAATTATTAGCCCCCCTGTCTATTGTTTTATTGTCGGTATTGGCATTCACTTCTTGTAAAAAAGACGATCCCGTAGTTACTCCTCCCAAAGATGTTACGGACGTTGCCATTGGCGATGCACAATTTTCAACATTGGTTGCGGCATTGACAAAAGCGAATTTAGTCACAACATTGAAAGGAGCGGGACCTTTCACAGTATTTGCTCCAAACAATGCAGCATTCACAAAAGCAGGAATTACGAGTTTGGATGCTTTAACAGCCGATGCCTTAAAACCGATTTTATTGTATCACGTTTTAGGGGCAAAGGTTTTAGCGGCAGACATCAAAACTGGGCAAACTGAAGTTGGAACGGCTGGAGGACCCAAAATGTACATTACCAAAAATGCAAATGGTGTATTCATTAACGGAAATACAAAAGTAGTTGCAACAGACGTAACAGCCTCAAATGGTGTAATCCATGTGTTGGATAATGTATTGACGGATATTCCTTCAAAAACGATTGCAGGAATTGCAACGGATGATAAGCGTTTTTCTACGTTGCTTTCGTTGGTGAAGACTGCGGGTTTAGCGGAAACATTGAGTGCTGGAACCTATACCGTTTTCGCTCCAACAAATGATGCTTTTACTGAACTTTTCAAAACAGTTGATCCTGCAAAATTATCGGTTGCAGATATCAAAAATATTTTATTGTATCACGTGGTTGGAGCGAGAGTATTTTCACCTGAACTTGCTAATGGTGAAGTCACAATGGTAAATGGTGGAAAAGTAACGATTGATTTAACGAATGGAGTGTCTGTGAAAGGCAAATCAAGTACTGCTTCAAAAGTAATTATTGCTAATGTGATGGCAACAAATGGTGTAATTCACGCTATTGACAAGGTTTTATTACCATAAATGAAATATTGCTTTCACACGAGTTATTAACAATTCAGTTTTATAGTGGTTAGAGAATGTTAGCAAAACCCTGGGCTTGTTGCTCAGGGTTTTCTTAAATTTTCGTAACTTACGTTTAATAGGCTGTCATTGCAAGCTTTCCCTTTTTGTCATTGCGAGCTTTTTCAGCGAAGCAATCTCTCGGATTGATGCAGAGAATTTATGACATAAACCATTACAAATACGAGAAGATTGCTTCGCTGAAATGCTCGCAATGACAGAAATCATAAACCATTCCAAATACTAACAGATTGCTTCGCTGAAAAGCTCGCAATGACAGAAATCATAAACCATTCCAAATACGAAAGGATTGCTTCGCTGAAAAGCTCGCAATGACATAAACCATTCCAAATACGAAAGGATTGCTTCGCTGAGATGCTCGCAATGACAAACAACCCCAAAAGCCATGTTTTCACATCAATACCGTTACTTTTTTATCGTACTGCTGGCGGCGTATTCGCTCTTGAATACTATGATGGTGGAGGTTTTTGTGCATTATCCAATCGAAATTTCAAATCTGGAATTATTCCTCATTTTTCTTTTATTGACTTTCGGTATATGGGAGGCTAATCGCTTGTGGGATAATTACTTACAGACTAAAAATTTTAAAAATATTTGGACTCGTGTCGCCACTATTTTTGCGGGAAGTATTGTTTTTACTACCTTGATAACATTGACTGTTGGATTAACGGGAGCTTATTTAATTATGCCTTTTAATCTGGCAACGGTTCTTTTACCCATGAAATTGTTGATGATGTTTGCTTTCAGAATCAATCTATTTTTGAATGTATTGAATGTTATTTATTGGTACATTAATCAATTAGAAAAAACGCAAATTGAGGCAGAGAAATTCAAGAAAATTAGTACTCAAGCACAATTGCAAGCTGTCAGAAATCAATTAAATCCGCATTTTTTGTTCAATAATTTAAGCGTTTTAACTGCTTTAATTCCCTTAGATACAAATGCCTCCGTAGAGTTTGTTCGCCAATTTTCAAAGGTTTATCGTTACGTTTTGAAAAGCCATGAAAAGGAGTTAATGGAATTGGATACTGAACTCGATTTTATTGATTCGTATTTGTATTTACTGAAAAAACGTTTTGGCGAAAGCCTCAAAATTAGTGTGCAAGTGGATGAGGAAGTTCGTCAACATTACATCGTGCCAATGGCACTGCAGATGTTGGTTGAAAACGCTGTGAAACACAATGTAGTATCTAAAAATAAACCTCTGCAAATTAATATTTTTACGGAGGACGACCAGTTACTCATTGTTCAAAACAACCTGCAACGGAAAGAAGTTAACGACTTGGAATCCACCCAATTTGGATTGTCTAATATCTCACAGCGATACGAATTTTTGACTCATAAACCCATCGTGATTCAAGAAAGTGAAGCTTATTTTACGGTAAAATTACCCATTATTAAATTAGTTACAGGTAATCGGTTGTTAGTTAATAATCGTTTAAAAGAAGTAGTTTATTAGGTAAATAAATGGTTAGTACGACAGGCGACGTACTAATAACTAATTACCAGTAACTAATAATTAACCCATGAACGTACTCATCTTAGAAGACGAAATTCTTTCTGCCCAACGAGCAAAAATACTCTTACACGAGCATGACCCCACCATTTCTGTTATGGAAACGATTGATTCTGTGGAAGATGCCACTCATTGGCTAAGTTGCAATCCCGAACCCGATTTAATGCTCGTGGATATTCATTTATCCGATGGATTGAGTTTTGATTTATTCAAAAAAATCCAAGTAAAAAGTCCCGTAATTTTCACAACTGCCTTTGATCAATATGCTATTCAAGCCTTCAAAATGAATAGTATTGATTACCTTTTAAAACCCTTAGATAAAACAGAATTAGGTTTTGCTTTGAATAAATTTAATGCTCTTTCACAGGAACGAAAAAGTTTGTTAACCTCTGATATTCAGCGAATTATGCAAACTTTTCAAGCGTCTAATAAGAAATATAAAAATCGTTTTTTAGTAAAATTTGGCGATAATATTCAATTTAAAAATACGGATGAAATTGCTTACTTTTTTGCCGATGATAAGATAACTTATTTAGTCTCGAATGAAGGACGCAGGTTTATCATTGATTACAAATTAGAACAATTGGAAGACCTGTTAGACCCACAATTTTTCTTCCGATTGAATCGTAAATTTGTGATTAGAATTGATGCCGTTCAAAAGATAAAAACATTAATGAATAGCCGTTTACAAGTATTTTTAAAGCCCAATTTTGAGCAAGAAATTTATGTCAGTAAAGACAAAATGAGCGAATTCAAATCTTGGCTTGATCAGTAATACTGTAGCTCGAAGTGGCACTTCGAGAATGGAAGAACAATTGGACAACGATCCTCGAAGTGCCACTTCGAGAATGGAAGAACAAATGAACAACGATCCTCGAAGTGCCACTTCGAGCTACAGTAGAATAACCATGAAAAAAATATTAATTCTCCTCCTCTGTATTATTACGATTAATACCTTCGCCCAAAAAATCAATGACGATGTTTTGTATTTAAAAAACGGTTCAGTTTATCGTGGGAAAATCATTGAAAAAAACGAACAAATCGTTAAATTAGAAACTTACGAAAAAAATATTTATGCAGTGCAAGTAGCTGATATTCAGGAAATTAAATCCGAAGAGAGTTTAAAGAAACCAGTCATTCAATATAGAGATAAAGGCTACCTTCACTACACAGAATTAGGTCCTTTGGCGGGGAGCAATCGTGCATCCAATGGCGTGACGACCTCTGCATTTTCATTTCAAACCGTCAATGGTTATAAGTTTAATCAGTACTTTTTTACGGGTGTAGGAATTGGGGCAGATTTGTACGCCGTGCAGACCTTCATACCCATCGTGTTGAGCGTGAGAGGGGATTTTACGAAAAAAGGCAACAAAATTCCGTTCTACTTTGTGGAAGGAGGATATAGTATAAATGCTACTTCCAACGATGTGGATGGCATCAAATATCAAGGCGGAAATACCTTTGCGGCGGGTTTAGGATTGAAGATTTTATTTAATGGAAACACTGGTTTCGTCATTGGAGCGGGTTATCGCTTTCAGCGGTCTGAATTAGTAGAAAAAAACAAAATAACCGTTGAAGATTTTGATAGATTGACTTTGCGGATTGGGTTTTCTTTTTGAAATGTAGCACGGGAATCCTTCCCGTGAAGCCTACGAACAGATTAAACTCCACTTCACGGGAAGGATTCCCGTGCTACATTTATGTTCTCATTTTGATTTTGGAGCATTAATGATTACTGTTAATTTAGAGGAAATAAACAAATAAAAACATAATTTTTAGCGTCGTTATTACGAAAGAAGAGGATTGTTAACTTGCTGATATTCCAAGTTTAAAACACTGTTTTGCAAGAGGTGACACGATTGAAGAGGCTATTGAAAATCTTAAAGAGGCTCTTGAAGGAACAGTGGAAAGTATGAAGGCACGGGATATTTCGATTCCTGACGATAGCAGCATTTTTGAACTGTCAATAAATGTTGATGAAAATTTAAAAACACGTCCTTCAATTAATCATTTAGCCACCGCATAATTTAATGGATTTATCTCCGAAAAGAATATTAAAAATTCCTAAAGAAAATGGTTGGGAATTACACATAATCAAAGGTAGTCATCATATTTTTGTGAAAGAAAATGAGTCTGTTCCCGTCCCAATTCATGGAAATCACGACTTAAAAAAATAAACATTTTTGCTATCTTAAAAAAGATTGGTATTGATAAAAATGCCATAGATTAACTGTTTTTGTTTAAAAAAATATTGTATTTTTATGGTAAAATTTCCCAAAAATAATCCATGAAAAATACATTTCTCTCTATATTTATCTTCCTGATAATCAATCAATTACCTGCTCAAAATCTCAATCAAACTACCTACTGCAATCCGATGGATATCGACTATCGGTATAATTTTGAGCAACAAAACGAACAAATTTCCTACCGTTCGGGTGCTGACCCTGTTATTATCAATCATAAGGGAGAATACTATCTCTTTGTAACGATTTCTGGTGGTTATTGGCGTTCTAAAAATCTCATTAATTGGGAATATATCAAACCAAGTATGTGGCCCTTTGAGGATATGTGTGCCCCTGCGGCAATGTCGGTTCGAGATACATTATATTTGTTTCAATCCACTTTTGAACAACGCCCCATTTTGTTTAGTACAGAACCTGAAAAAGGCAAATTGCAATTTTATAATCGTTGGTTGCCAAGACTTCCGCAATACATCGGACCTTGGGATCCTGCTTTGTTTTATGATGAAGATTTAGACAAGTGGTATATGTATTGGGGTTCGTCGAATGTTTATCCACTTTTTGGAGCGGAATTAGATAAAAGTAAGAAGTTAACCTACAAATCTAAATACCAAGAATTGATATACCTTAACCCCAAAAATCACGGTTGGGAACGCTTCGGTCGTGACCATCGAGATACCATAAAACCATTCACAGAAGGGGCATGGATGACCAAACACAAGGGCAAATATTTCTTACAATACGGAGCCCCAGGCACTGAATACAACGTTTATGCCAACGGAACGTATCTTGGAGACAATCCGATTGGACCTTTTACGTATGCTCCATACAACCCAATTTCTTATAAACCAGGCGGCTTCATGACAGGGGCGGGACATGGCAATACTTTTCAGGATAATTACGGAAATTTCTGGAATACTGGCACGCCGTGGATAGCGGTAAACTGGGCAATGGAACGGAGGATTGCGATGTTTCCGACGGGCTTTGATGCAGATAATCAGCTATTTGCGAATACTCGTTTTGGGGATTTCCCGCATAAATTACCCACAAAAAAATGGGAGAATAAAGACGAATTATTCACGGGTTGGATGTTATTATCCTACAAAAAACCTTGCAAGGCTTCATCAACCAAAGATACGCTGTCGGCTCAAAAAGTGACAGACGAAAACCCAAGAACTTTTTGGGTTGCCAATACTAATAAAGAAGGTGAATCTTTGATAATTGATTTAGAAAAAGAACAAGATATTAAGGCTTTGCAAGTCAATTTCACTGACTATAAATCTGATGTTTTTGATAGTAACGAAGAACGAGTTTACACCCAATTTAGGTTTTATGTTTCTTCGGATAATAAACAATGGAAGGTAATTTATGACAACTCAAAAGAGCCTCGAAAAGACCGTCCGAATGCCTACGTAGAGTTAAATAAGAGCATAAAGGCACGTTATATCAAGTACGAAAACGTTCACGTACCGATGCGAAATTTGTCGGTAAGTGACCTCAGAATTTTTGGAAATGGCTTTGAGAAATATCCCGAAATGCCCAAGAAATTAACCTTGAAACGTCAGCAAGATACCCGTAATGCAGATATTTCGTGGGAGAAATCTGAAAAGGCTATTGGCTACAATATTCTTTGGGGAATTGCTACCGATAAATTATATCAAACCTACCAAGTCTGGGCGGATGCTCCTAACTCTTTGGAATTGAGAGCATTGACGGTTGGGCAGAAATACTTTTGCGTGATTGAAGCCTTTAATGAAAATGGGGTGTCGGGTAGGAGTGAGGTGGTGGGGTTTTAGATTTTAACTTTTATCAATTCATCACATACACCATTAATCCTCTTGCTCCGTGAGCTCCAATCACTAAACTTTGCTCAATATCTGCAGTTTTGGATGGTCCAGAAATGAACGTACCAAAACCCGTTTCATTCACTTTCACACGTTCGTAGGCACGGTGCATATTTGTAATAATGGCTGATTTATGAATCACAATGGCTAAATATTGGGTAATCATGGGCAAGGCACGATGAGGCAATTGCTTCTCAGATACCCAAATTGCCGCATTTTCAGCCACCGCAAAATCCCCTTCAATAATGGCTAAATTCAGCGTTTCTAAATCATGCGGGTCAGCAATATTCAAACTAAAATCTGCCAATTCTGAAAGTTCATCAATCGTTGTGGCAATGTTTGTAACGTCATGATAATGTAATCGAACGTCCGCTTTTATCTCTTCATAAGAATTGACTTCCATTGCTTTTCCACCCACAAAACTCAGCATTTCGGCAAACTTTTCATACAGGTTTTCATACACTGATTCAAACTTGAATTGCACATTAAGTTCTTGATAATCAGGTTGATTGGTTTTTATAGCGGATAATATTTTTTCTCTGGAAGACATTTTTTCGTTGTTGGTTATTCGATGTTCGATTTTCGGTAAAAGAGCTACAAAAATTTCAATATCTCTTTCTCCATTCCTCCATTTCTACTTTCCCCCTTTCTCCCTAATAAACCATTCCCTAAAACTCTCCTTCGGCACATCGGGCATATCACGGTGTTGATACCAAACGTTCAAATTATTGTTGGTCATAAAAGGCGAGTTTTTCATAAGAAATCTCCCCAATTTACCTGCGGTTCTATAAAAACTTGGCGAACTCAAAATCGTTGACATTGATTTGATTCCCAGAGACTTAACGCTTGAAACATGACCTTCTTGAACCAAAACTTGTCGCCATTTATAGAGTTGTTCGTGAATATCAATTTTCACTGGACAAACATTTGAACAAGAACCACAAAGTGTTGAAGCAAAAGGCAAATCTGCATTTCGAGCCATATCCAAATTTGGAGCTAAAATCGAACCAATCGGTCCTGCAATCGCAGTATGATAACTATGTCCACCCGAACGACGATAAACGGGGCAAGTATTAAAACAAGCCGCACAACGAATACACTTCAAAGAATTTCTAAAATCTGGACGACCCAATTGTTTCGTCCGACCATTATCTACAATAATAATGTGCATTTTTTGCCCTGCTCTTGGCTTATGAAAATGACTTGAAAAAGTAGTGATGGGTTGCCCTGTGGCACTTCTGGCTAATAATCTTAGGAAAACGCCCAAATGTTCAACCTTCGGAATTATCTTTTCAAAACCCATTGAAGCAATGTGAACATCCGCCAAATGTACGCCCATATCGGCATTGCCTTCGTTGGTACAAACCACAAATCCTCCCGTTTCGGCAATGGCAAAATTGACACCTGTTAAAGCAACTTTACGACTCAAAAATGTATCTCTAAGATGCTGACGAGCCGCTTCAGTCAAATATTGGGGGTCAGTTGCTCCTTTTTCAGTGCCAAGATGTTGATGGAAAGTCTCTCCAACTTCAGCTCTTTTAAGATGAATAGCAGGCAAAACAATATGCGAAGGTGGTTCTTGACGCATTTGCACAATCCGTTCACCGAGGTCAGAATCAATTACCTCAACGCCTTTTTCTTTTAAGAATTCGTTCAAATGACACTCTTCTGTTAGCATGGATTTGGATTTCACCATGCGATTCACACCTTCATTTTTGATAATCGAATAAACGATTTCGTTATGCTCTTGTCCATCCGCAGCCCAATGAATTTTGATACCATTTTCAGTAGCTTTTTTCTCAAATTCTACCAAATAATCGTGCATATTCGACAACACATGGTTCTTTATTTGCGAACCAGCTTCTCGCAGTTGTTCCCACTCTGGAATCTGAAAAACTGCCTTATCACGCTTAGAACGCACAAACCAAAGTGTTTCATCGTGCCAATCTACGTGGGCTTCGTCTTTATTAAATTCAGTTGATGCCGAAGCATGGTCTTGTTTTATGTTGTTCATTTTATATTACTATAACTCAAAGTGGTACTTCGAGAATCCAAGTCCAATTATTCAACTACTCTCGAAGTAGCACTTCGAGCTACAGTATTAACTAACCATTCAAAATTTCTGCAATATGTTTTACCTTAATAGCCGAACCTTGGCGTTTTAAAATTCCCTCCAAGTGCATCAAACAAGATACGTCAGTACCCGTAATGTATTCAACTGTGTGCCGGGTATGGTCTGAGATTCTATCTTTTCCCATTTTTACCGAAATCGCCTCTTCCGTAACACAAAACGTTCCGCCAAATCCGCAACATTCATCCTTGCGGTCTAACTCCATGAGAGAAAGCCCGTCCACCATATTTAATAAGTGTTCTGTTTTAGAAAAAGGTTTTGCTACTAATTCCGACATTTGAGCCAATTTTAAACCCCGCTGCCCATGACAACTCTGATGCAAGCCTACCCGATGCGGAAATTGTACTGAAAGACTTTCTACCTTCAAAATATCTGTCAAAAACTCCGAAAGCTCGTACAAATGCTTTCGTATGTGCGTAGAAGCTTGTTCGTCAGAGCCGTGTAAATGTTCTTTCACGTGTAAAGTACAACTTCCAGAAGGCGATACGATATAGTCAAAATCTTTGAAATTTTCGACAAAATTATTATCACAATCTTTGTTAAGATGCTCGAAACCCGAATTTGCCATCGGTTGCCCACAGCAAGTTTGATTGAGCGGGAAGATTACCTCACAACCCAATTTTTCTAATAGTTGAAGTGTCGCAATGCCAACCTGCGGATAAAATTGGTCGATATAACAAGGAATAAAAAGGGCAACTTTCATTTATTTTAGGGTGAAAAGGTAAAGGTTTAAAGGTCAGGGGAAAATTTAGGGTTTAGCATGGCTAAAAACTAAACGATTTGACTGGCTGGCCACCAACTTTTGACCGTTACGTTATATTTAATGTTAGCAAAATTAAAAGTAAAAATCGCTCCCACTATACTGTACTTTCATGCTTATCACTTACCAAATTTTCTTCTAAATTCGGAAGGACTGGCATTTTTTATTTGTCTAAAAACTCTTCCGAAATATGAAATATTATTGAACCCACTTCTAAAACAAATATCTACAATTTCTTGACCTTCCAACAACATTTTACAAGCCTGATTGATGCGATATTCATTCACAAAATCCGTAAAAGTCTGGTTGAGGTTCTTTTTGAAATAATTGCAGAAGGCCGGAACTGTTAAATTGCAAATGCTTGCAACATGCTGAATGTCAATATCTTTTGAAAAATTTTCTTCCACAAAAACATATACTTTCCGCAACCGTTCTTGGTCTTTTAAGCTAAAGTTGTAACGGATATCTGCCGCATTTAATAATTGATACTCGGTTGAATTTGCCAAAAAATGTAGGATATTTAATAACTCAATCAGGCGTTCAAAAGGCGTAATTTGTAAAAGATTTTTTAGTTTAACTACTACCTGCGCTTGCACTTTCTTGTCAAAACAAATTCCTCGTTTTGATACTTCAAAGAGTTTTTTTATTGCCCCCATTTCGGGTCTTAATAAAAAACCATCGCCCAAAAAATCTTCGGTAAATTGAATTACTACTTCTTCATGCGTACCCACCGACCCGTACCCAAATCCACTGTGAGGCAGATTTGAGCCAATAAGTACCAAGTCGCCATCATTATAGTTACTCAGATGATTACCTACGTGTCGTCTCCCTGCACCCTCAAAAACGCACACAATTTCGTATTCTGGATGATAATGATAATGCCACTTAAAAGTATCTGCCGTTACTTGATGATGTAAAAGCCTAAACGAGCTACCAAAGTCGGGCTGAATGATTTCGAATTCTGTTTTCATTAAAATATTTTTTAGAAATAGTAGTGATTATTGGTGATTTGTTCCCAAATTACTAATAAATTTAATAAAAATTACAAATATTTATTAATATAGTTTTAATATTGAATAATAAAAGAGTAGATTATGGAGAATAAATTGCTGAAATTTGTGTAATCATTAACCATTTATATATAATTACTGAGACGATAAAAATCAAAAAGCGGGCAATAAGTCCGCTTTTTTTGGATTCATTCATTAAATCGCTAAATCACTCATGAAAAACTGGCCAATCAAACTCTCCATTTTTATTAATTATTTCCTCTTCGCCATTCTGTTGAATAGCGTTGGTACG
Source organism: Arcicella sp. (assembly GCA_025354645.1). Lineage (GTDB taxonomy): Bacteria > Bacteroidota > Bacteroidia > Cytophagales > Spirosomataceae > Arcicella. Next base: position 12,498 of record JANXML010000048.1, read on the forward strand.
GTCATTTTGCAAGTCCAAAATACCTACGCAATCACCCAATCCTCAGCGGCAATTTTAGAGGCTTTCAAAGATTTGAGCATTGCAGGAGTATCATTTTTAGTGGCATCATACATTACCCGCATTGGTTACAAAAATTCAATGTTATTGGCACTTGCCATCGTAACAATTGCCTGTTTAGCCATGCCTTTGGTAAATAATTTTTGGATGACAAAAATCCTTTTTGCAGCCGTTGGAGCCTCTTTTGCCCTGATAAAAGTATCCGTTTATGCCACCATCGGCTTGGTTACAAAAGACAAAAGCGAACATATCAGTTTGATGAATTTTATTGAATCATTCTTTATGGTCGGCATCATGTCGAGCTACTTTATTTTCGGCTGGTTTATTGATGATACTAACCCACAGTCCACCGCTTGGGTACACGTATACTACCTTTTAGCGGGCATGGCAGTATTGGCTTTTTTATTACTTTTATTCGCTCCCGTTGATGAATCTTCCCTTAAAAATCAAAAGGATGAGAAAACTTTAGGAGGCTTTGAAGAAATGCTAAAATTGGTGATTGTGCCAGTGGTTCTGGTTTTTGTAGCGAGTGCTTTTATTTACGTCTTAATTGAGCAAAGCATTATGAGTTGGTTGCCGACTTTCAATAGTAAAGTGCTG
>JANXML010000053.1 GCA_025354645.1 Arcicella sp.
TTCTCATCAATTAAGCCAAGTAAATCCGACTCGAAAGCTCCCCCTCTGGGGGCGGGGGGGGCTGTATTTTCATACAAATAATCACCTGCCTCAATGTCCTTTATGCTTCGTGTATCCGCCTTTCCGTAAGAACGTGAAGTATGCACAGCGTGATTGAGCAAATAGCAATCTAAATCGCCGTCTTTATCATAATCAAAAAAAGCTACCTGAGTAGAAAAACCCGAAAAATCTAAACCATATTCTTTGGCTTTTTCAGTGAAAGTATTATCCTTGTTGTTGATATACAACTCATTAGCTCCTTTCAAGCCTTTGTAATTACTGACGGCACAAACGTAAATATCTAAAAAACCGTCACCATTAACATCCGCCATCGTTACACCCGTTTGCCAATCAGCGTGTCTTTCAATGCCTGATTTTTTGGTAATATCCTCAAACCGCATCCCACCTTTATTCAAATAAAGTTTATTTTCTCCTTGATTAGAAACAAAGTATAAATCCGTTAATCCATCATTGTTTATATCGCCCGAAGCCACACCTCCACCATTATAAAAATAGAGGTAATCTAAAATCCCGAAGTCTTTTGATTCTTTTAATTGATTGGTGAAAGTGATGTTAGTTTCTGAACTGGCTATTTTTTCAAACAATTTAATGTCGTCTGTTCCTTTATGGCAGGAAAGTAGCGTTGGGATTAGGAGTGTGATTAAGTGATATTTTAATCTAAAATTCATTCAAATTTTTTATTTTATAACAATAAAGCCCTCGAAATGAGAGCTTTAAATATTTTATTTATCTTCTAAAACATTTCCAATTAAAACTTTAATTGCTTTATCTGAAATGCTATCGTATTCAGACCTGTCATAGATAGACAGCAAATACAATTCGTTTTCTTCGGAAATAAAATAAGTGATGATTCTTGCCCCGCCCGATTTACCTTTGTTTTTAGAAGAAATTGCTAATCTTATTTTAAAAGCGTTATTCCCCAAAGGTGTACCAAGAGTGGGATTGTCTTTTAATTCTTCCAAAAACTCTTTCATATCTGCATCAAGCGACACGTACTTTTTGGCTAACTTCTTATAATCACGCTTAAAATCTGGCGTAAATGTTATCAGTAACTCATTCATTATCAAATAGTTCTGAAATTAAAGGTTTACGCAACTTTCCTTCTCTCATGCTTTTCATTTGTTTGAGACTACTTTCAAGACCTTCTAAAACTTGTGTATCTTCTGTTAATTTAATACTTACAAAGTCAAATTTTCTAAGAAGTTCCATAAAAAACGGTGCTTCTTTATCTGGTATGTTTATAACTAAATTCATAATCTATATTTACAATTAATGTATTTTAAAACACTGTAAAAATACTTGTTAAAACGATAGATGGCAAACTTTATGTTTATTTAACCCCAAACACCTGAGCCTTCTCATTATTCTTTACCAAAATGACTTCTTTTTTACCCCCTAATCCATTGATAACTCGCATTTTACGAACTTGTCCCTTCGTGAAAAAGCCTGTTTGCTTTGAGGTTTGGACGTTGTAATTACCTTTACCTTTTCCTGCCAAAATGATTCCGTAATTAGCATCGTATCTGCCCACTTCTGGAATATTATCGTAGAAATTCCCTACTAAAAGAATATCCAAATATCCATCTTTATTGTAGTCAATTGTTTGAATGCCGTTGATGGGTGAAACTTGGGCTGCTTGTGGCAATGCTTTGAGCGAAAATTTACCTCCGCCTTTATTTATTAAGAAAGATGATTGCGTATTATTAACCATCCGAACGGTTTGTCCTTCCATTTGAGCACTCGAAAATAGATCTGAAATAGAGGCAACCGCATAGTCTGAAAACTTCAAAAATTTCTGTTTCACCGTTGGAATTTGTTTCTGTAAATCTGATTTCAAAATGGCTGGACAACTCTTTCCTTGACGGTAACACGTGATAATTTGTTCCGTTGTTCCATTACGATCAAAATCGTTTACATATAACTCAACTGGCTCATTTTCAGAGGCTTTGAAGTTATGATTCATTCCCAAATTACCCAAAACAAAGTCTATATCACCGTCTTCATCCACGTCAGCGGGTTCAATACAACTCCACCAACCGTTTGAAATCGGCATTTCGGTTTTGTTCTCAATATTGAATGTTCCTTTGGTGTTTTTCAGAATCGTAACGGGCATCCAATCACCCACTAAAATTAATTCTGGGAACTTATCACCGTCAGTATCCAACCATGCTACATCCGTCACCATTCCCAAATTGCGAATATCTCCCAAAACTTCTTTACTCACATTTTTAAAATTTCCTTTACCATCATTTTGTAAAAGCGTACTTTCAGGATTTCGTCCGTATTTTGACGGAATCAATCTTGACCCAACGAACAAATCAAGGTCGCCATCGTGGTCATAATCTCCCGCTTTCACGCACGAACCACTCGCAAGAATGGCTGGAAGGTTTTGGTTTTCGGTAAAATTTCCTTTGCCATCGTTCATATACAGGCGGTCACGGAGCTGTAAATCATCTGGATTATACTCATTACTGCCCGTAACCACGTATAAATCAAGGTCTTTGTCATTATCAGCATCAAAAAAAAGAGCATCCACAATCTCCAAATAAGTATCTCGGTTAAATGCGTCGGTTTTGGCGGGAAGCATTTTTCCATTCTTTTGTTGAATGTACAGAAACTTTGGATGTTCCTGCGAACCACCGATATAAGCATCATCCAAACCATCGCCGTTTACATCGCCAACGGCAAGAGCGGGTCCTTCGGTTGAGTATTTTTGTTTCAGTAATAAATCACGATTATAATCAACAAAGTCATTTTCAATGTGTTGAAAATCAAGCGTTTGAGAAGTTACATCCGTGAATTGTGTTGAAATAACTGGCGAAATATACTTCCAAATCTGATTGGCTTTTTGGTAATCCAAAACCAATAATTGATCAGCTTTGGGTGATTTGATAACTTGTTTTTTATCATCATTCCAAACAATTACCAAAGAATCTATTTTAGTATTTTGCCCTAAACCAAAGTTCAGCGTTAAATCTACCGAAGACTGAAAACCACGATTTGGCATTTGTTGCAACGTCTGGCATTGTCCTTTTTGATACACTTTCACGGTTGAACCGATACCGTCCAAATTCTTAGCCGTACCCTTTAATTTTACTCGTAAATAATGATTTTTAAGCGTTTCATTTTCTTTATTTCGATAAATGGAAACGGGTGCATCGTTGTTGTTTACGACCAAATCCAAATCACCATCATTGTCCAAATCACCGTAAGCAGAACCGTTGGAAAAACCCGATTTATCCAAACCAAAACTCTGACTTACGTTCTCGAAGTTCAACTTACCTTTATTCCGAAAAGCATAATTTGGAACGGGCGTTGAAGGCGTTTTATTGATAAAATCTTTGGGATCAAAATTTGGATTTTCTATGGCTTGTTGTTTGGTTTTATCATCCCCCAAAAAAGCTACATAGTCCTGGTCTGTGAGGTCTTTATTTATGCCGTTTGCCACGAATAGGTCTTTTTGACCGTCATTGTCCATGTCAAACATTAAGGCTCCCCACGACCAATCGGTTGCTTGAACGCCCGCCATTTGTCCACATTCAGAAAAGGTATTATCACCGTTGTTGATGTGCAACATATTACGGGCTGACTGATAATGATAACCTTGTTTTACCTTAAACTCGTTGAAGTCATAACTATCAAAGGTAGTCGTTTTCTTGATTCTTTCATCACCCTCGGGAAGCATATCCGTTACAAAAATATCCAAATTTCCATCATTGTTGATATCCGCAATATCCGCTCCCATCGACGACAAACTGATGTGTTGCATTTCGTTGACTAAATCTTCTTTGAAAGTTCCATTTTTCTGATTGATATACAGATAATCACGTTCATAGAAGTCATTAGAAATGTAGATATCTAACCAATTATCGTTATTTACATCACCAACCGTGATGCCTAAACCAAAACCAATCAAGCTGCCAAAAATTCCCGCTTCTTCACTAACATCCACGAAATGTCCATTATCATTTCTGAATAATTTATCTCCTCCCAACTTATCACGCTCATTTCTCAAATTAGCAAACCCCAATCTATCCATCGGCGTGAAGCTATTATTGAGCGAATACATATCCAAATCACCGTCACGGTCGTAATCAAAAAAGGCAGCGTGCGTTGAAAATCCACCGTCTTCTAAGCCGTATTCTTTTGCTCTTTCCGTAAAAGTTACTTTACCATTTTTTACACCATTATTGATGTAAAGTTGATTTCCACGCTCATCTCTACTACCAGAATTACAGACGTAAATATCTAAAAAACCGTCTCCATTCACATCAGCGAAGGTTACGCCCGTACTCCAAAACTTCTTACCGACAATTCCCGCTTGTTTCGTAACATCCTCAAATTGCATGAATTCACCATTTTTATTACCTTTGTTGAGGTATAATTTATTCTGCTCAAAATTAGAAGTCAGGAAAATATCGGCAAAACCATCGTTATTGACATCGCCAATGGCAACACCCCCACCATTATAAAAATTACGGTATCTGAATATATTGAAATTATCTTTTTCCAGACTTTTATTGACAAAATCCACCCCCGTTTCAGCAGCAGGAAGTTCTTCAAAAAGTGTATCGGTATTTTTTTGATTACAAGAAACTGCCAAGAATCCAATAAGCAAAAGAGTTAATTTTTTCATTTGATTGCACCCACACAGATAACATTAGGTAACATAGATAAATTATTCATTATCAATGCTTTAAGAAATCTACATTTGGATTTTATTTATAAAAATGGTTATTTCTTAGGTAACTCATACAAAATATGACTTACTTTTTCATTAAAAATTCTTGTACTTTTCCCTCACATACGCCAACTAAAATCTTATCACCAACCCGCTTCACCGAACGCACGTCCCCTCTGACATACACACCCGATTGTTGAGGCGAAAGACTTTCAAATTGAAAATTTCCTTTATTCAAAAGCATCAATCCCGTATTGGCATCAACCTTTCCGATTCTTAATCTGAATTTTCTATTATTACCCATCAATAATAAGTCTTTCTTTCCATCATGATTAAAATCTTCCGCTAAAATTGCGTAAACGGGGGAATTTTGGGCTTGTATAGGTAATTCATGGATAATAAATTCACCTTTTTTATTTTCCAAAATCAAGGATTTCAAATTCTTAATTTCCTTTTTATTCGCTTTTTCTAAGGTACTTTCATCAAAAAAATCTGCCATCTTTGCTTCCGAAAACGTAGCATAATTGGGAAATTTCTTTTTCAAAATCGGTATTTGTTCTGCCACTTCATCTCTTGAATAACAGGGATAGGATTTTCCTTGAATGTAATAATTCATGAAGAAATCAGTCGTTCCATTTTGGTCGAAATCGTCATAAACTAACGAAGCGGGTTCACTTTCTGATGCTTTTATTTGTGTGTTTAATCCCAAATTTCCTACAATTAAATCCTCATCACCGTCTCCGTCAATATCAGAACTTTCAATAGTATTGTAACATCCTGATAGATTTAAAAGTTGTTGCGAGGTTAATTTTGAAATTTTACCTCTGTTATTTTTCAAAATTATTGGTGGCATCCATTCCCCAACAACAACCATTTCTGGGTATTTATCACCATCCAAATCAATAACTTTTGCGTCGGTCACTAAGCCTAAATCTCCCAAAGCTATTTTCGTAAAATGGGCATTTCCATCGTTTTGATAGAGAAAACTTTGTTCAGAAAACGGAAAATTGTTTGGTTTTATGTATCCTCCTACGAAAATATCCATATCTCCATCACGGTCAACATCAAGGCTTTTTACGCACAAACTATTAATTTGATCTTCTGGTAAAATGCCTTGTTTGAAATTGCCTTTGCCGTCGTTCAACCACAATTCATCATTTTGTTCAGTAAATTGTCCTTTGGCATAATTTCCATTGGCAATGTATAAATCAGGGAATTTATCACCATTAAAATCTTGAATTATAGCGTCTTGATTATTGTGAGATTGAGAATTCCAACTTAAAAGTTTTGTATTATTAATAACGTTAAAAAAAACACTTTTTGTCTGATTATTCCCGCAAATAAAAACTTCCTCAATTCCGTCCATATTCACATCACCAACTGCCATTTTAGGTCCTGAATAGGAATAATGATTCGGCAACATTATCTGACGGTCAAAATTATTAATTGGAGAAATAATGTGTTGATAATCAAGCATTTTACCGCCTGTCAATATCGGAACAGTTGGAACTTCTGGTTTTTCATCATAATCAACTTTCTTAGAGAAATCAAACGTAACAGTCTGATTTACAGCGATATTTTGCAAGAACTGCTTAGAATCATTCGTCCATTGCACAACTATTTCGCAAGTTTTGACATCTTTGGGTAAAGCAAAAAGCAAATCCCCAATACTACTCGACTGAAAGCCATGCGTGGGTGAAACTTCTTGAATCTGAGTAATTTTATCAGCCTTCACCGTGATTTTTACTCCAATGCCAAAAGGATTTTGAGGTGAACCTTTCAGTTTTATTTTTACAAAATTAGTAGGATTATTCTCTTGCTTCGTATTTTGATAAATTCGAGAAGGCTCGTTTAAATTATTAGTAACAATTTCCAAATCTCCATCATTATCTAAGTCCACATACACGCAACCACTTGCAACCGTGGGTTCGTCAAAACCCCAATCTTTTTGCGTATTTTGAAAAGTTAAATCTTTATTATTCTTGAAAATATAATTCTTAGTCTGGCTCGTTGGCATTTGTTTGAGGTGTTCCAAAAGCGGTTTTTGCGAACCATTTGATTCCTCATCATTGAAGTATTTGATAAAATCAGCGTTAGTATAATCTCGCCCAATTCCGTTGGTAACGAAGATATCCTTATAGCCATCCATATCAAAATCTGCCAAAAGCGTTCCCCAACTCCAATCCGTATTTGAAACGCCCGAAAGTTGCCCAATTTCTGAGAATCCCCCATTTCCTTGATTCATCTGCAACATATTCCGCATATTGGCGTGCCAAAATCCATTCTGTAATTGTGCTTGATACACGTTCCAATTATCCGCCCAGAGTAATGATTTTTGTCTCGAATTACTTTCAGGAAGCATATCCAACGTAAAAATATCGCTTAGTCCATCATTGTTCACATCGGCAATATCCACGCCCATGGAGGAATAGGAAGTATGCGAAATGCGTTCACGAAGTTCATCTTTGTATCGTGGCGACGAACCGTTTCCATTCTTCTGATTAATGTACAAATAATCATCCTCCACGTAGTCATTTGCCACATAAATATCTGGATAACCATCGTTATTCACATCCGAAACCATAACGCCCAACCCAAAACCAAGCGGATTTCCTTTGATACCTGTTTGCTCAGAAACATCCACAAAATGCCCTTTCCCATCGTTTTCAAACAGTTTATCTCCCGCATTATAATCACGAGCGGCTCGCATCACCGCCGCTTCTTTGCGTTGATATCCAGCGAGATTATGATTCAATAAAAAGCAATCCAAATCACCGTCCAAATCATAATCCAAAAATGCAGCTTGCGTGGAATATCCCGAATCATCTAAGCCATATTCAGTGGCTTTTTCGGAAAATGTGAGGTTGTGATTATTGATAAAAAGTTGATTTTTTCGTAAAGTCGAATCTCTCAAACCAGAATAACAAAGATAAATATCCAGCCAACCGTCAGCGTTTATATCCACCAAACTCACACCTGTTTTCCATCCATCTTTTCGACCAGAAGTTCCTGATTTTTCAGTAATATCTTCAAAGCGTAGAGTTCCTTTATTTAAATATAATTTGTTATCTACTTGATTACCAGTAAAATACAAATCAACAAGTCCATCATTATTAAAATCTCCCGAAGCAACGCCACCGCCGTTATAAAAATACTCATAATTAAGAATATTCTCTTTTTCGGATTCGGTTACGTTATTAGTAAAAGTAATTCCTGAGTTTTCGGGGCTTAGTTTTTGGAATAGCGTTTTTTCTTTGTTGCAGGAGAATAAGACACCAACAAGAAAAATATAACATAAAAGCCTCATGTAAATTGGGTTATAAAGAAAACAGCAGTTCAAAATAGAACTGCTGTTTAATACTTTCAACTTGTTGATTATTGAATCTTAGTATCCAAAATTTTGACTCCACGTTGGATTCACGTCAAGCGTCTTTTGTGGAATTGGGAAAACTACCAAGTAGTCCGCTGACTTGTTTGGTCTCTGATCAACTGGGTCTGTGAACTTACTGAAACGGATTTGGTCATTTCTTCTCCATCCTTCCCAATACAATTCTCTACCTCTTTCAGCTAACACAGCAGGTAAGTCAACAGTACTTAATGATGATGCACCTCTTATCGTTCTCAAAGAATTCACAACCGCTACTGGAGTTTGAGCTAATGGATCTGAGCCACCTCTAAGTATTGCTTCAGCTTTCATCAACAAAACATCGGAGTAACGGAATAAAATATAATCTGTAGCTTCACCTCCAAAATTACCTGGTTGAGGCAAGTATTTTATCACACGAATACCTCTTTCTTCCCCAGCTGCTGCAAGATTGATTTCTCCTGTAAAGCTCAAGTCGGCTCCTCCTCTTGTTTTTAGCTTCTTTCCGTCTTTATCGAACTGTTGCCCTGCCAAAAACCCAGCACGAGTTCCAATTTTATCAGTTACTCCTGGATATGCCCCACCAATACGCTCATCTGTTTTCTCAAAGCTATTATAAAAATCAGCTAAAGTAGTAAACCCGTTCCATCCATCTGGAGTAAAGTTATAGTGCGTCGTCATTCTATATCTGTTCTGGACACCCGCTATTGGAGAACCATTCTCGTTTGGAATAACAAATACCAATTCTTTAGAGCGAGTAGAATTTTCCCAGTGAAAATTATCAAAATATTTTCCTTTTGCCGCTAAATCATATTTCTTTGAAGCAATGATTGTGTTGCAAAGTTCAACTACCTTATCCATATCAGCCTTAGCAAATGTGAAAGGACCAGCTGGGGTCTTGGTGTCTTGCTTGTAAACTGCTTTGTTCAATAGTGTTTTAGCTAACAAAAATTGGGCAGCTTCTTTTGTAGCTTTACCAGGTGAACCAGAAGCCATATTTTTGATTGCGTAATCCAAATCAGTAGTAATCACATCAACTCCGTCACTTCTACTCAAAATCTTAGAACCTGAAGCAGGATTAGCCAAGTCAGTTGTTGGTAATTGTCCAAATAAATCAACTACATAGAAAGTGTAAAACGCTTTCAAAAACTTTGCTTCTGCTTTCAATTGAGTTTGTGAATCAGATGCAAAATAATCAGCTTGTTGAGATCTAAAAACTGCGTTGTTAAGGTTATCCCAAGCACCGTTCACTTGATTATGTGTTGCATCCCAAGTGTGTTGATGCAGTTTACGCCAAGTTCCGAAATCATCCCAGTCCGTTCCACGAGTTGGTCCCATCATTTCGTCTGATGGATGTTCTTCCATTGCATAAGTATTAGACTGATCTGCAAAATCATTTAGTCTTGCATAGGCACTCTGTAAAGCGGTGGAAGCATCTCCTTTTGGAGTTGCACCAGTGTTTCCAGCAGCAGCCGTCTTATCAACTGGCTTACTTACTACTGAATCTTCCAATTTTGTACAACTTGTAACTCCCAATAACAGCAGTGAGGCTGAAAGTATAGGAAACATTTTGTTTTTTATCGTGTTCATTTTTTTGTTTATTTAAATATTTTAAATGAATGAAAAATAGTAATATTTCTGTGTTTACTACTATTTTTCAAACTTTGCGTTTTAGTAAAATGTTTACTTTTTTTAAAAGCCAGCGTTTAATCCAATAGAAATTGTTCTTGCACTTGGGAATGAAGTATAATCCATTCCTAACGAAGGAATTCCATTGATTGATTTGTTCGTATTTACCTCTGGATCAACACCTGAATACGACGTGAAAAGAGCTAAATTTTGCCCAGTCAAGTTCAAGCGTAATGACTTAATTGATTTGCTGTTAGGCAACTTGAACGTATAGCCAACATTAACATTTGAGATTCTGACAAAATCTCCCTTCTCCAAAAATCTGGTTGATACAGAACCTGCATTGTAATTAAACTCATTACTGTTTGCAACAGCATTTGTCACATTACCACCAATGTTTAAAGCAGCCTTGTAAAATATTGCATTTGCTGTGTTGTTGTACACATAAAAACCTGTTGCACCGTTAACAAAAATGCTTAAATCTAAATTGCCGTATGTAAAGCTATTTGTCAATCCAAAATTAAATGTTGGAATTGGACTTCCTCCGTATATTGGTTTGTCTCCGTCTGGGTATATAGCAAATCCTTTTTCATCAAATCCATTAAACTTTGCAACAAAGAATGAAAATAAAGGATACCCTTGTTGAATTCTTTCTGCATAAGCTCCTGATAGTCCACGACCGTTTACTTCTGCCGTCGGAATAAATGAACCTGCTAATTTATCCACATTATTACTCAAGAAAGTCATGTTATAAGCAACATTCCATGTCAATGTTTTTCCTTGTATAGCCGCATAGTTTAATCCAAATTCAACTCCTTTATTTGTAACAGTAGCATCAAGATTTCTCCATAAGAAAGGTGATGGAGAAACTGGATCTGGGTTTGGTCCTCTAAAAATCAGGTTGGTTGTTGCTTTATTGAAATAATCAATGGTTCCAGACAATCTTCCTTTCAATATAGCAAAATCAACTCCTATTCCTGAAGTAGTTGTTTGTTCCCATTTCAAATTATTGTTAGCTGCATTGTCAGCATTCGAAGTACCGTTATTGGGATCATAATTACGAGTTGCCTGAGTTAAATTCGCAGGGAATTCTTGATTTCCAGTTATACCATAATTCAATCTCAATTTTAAATCTGTAAACACATCTTTAGGAATGAAGTTCTCATTAGATAGTTTCCAAGCTGCTCCCACTGATGGAAAAGTTCCATATTTATTATTAGTTCCAAACTTAGAAGAACCATCTACACGAACCGTAGCCGTCAAAATATATTTATTTGATATATTATAATTGGCACGTCCAAAATAAGATTGTAATTCAGAAGGGGTATTATCTGAAAAGCCATAGAAAGCCTTGTTATCTTTGTTGTTAACACCACCGATGTTATCAGTTACTCCGTTATCCAATAAATATCCTGACTGAACGTAATGCCCTTTGTTCATGAATTTTTGGTATGAAAATCCTGCCACTGCATCCAATCTGTCGTTTCCTAAAGTCTTTCCATAACTTAGCGTATGTTCGATTAACCTATTTCCACCAGTACGATTTTGTACTGTATTCAAGCCTTGGGTAACGTCAAGGAAACCAACTCTATTTGAATACCCAATAGTGTTAGGATCTAATCTTGAAGTTCTTTCTGAATTGGAATTATCAATACCGAAGTTTAATTTGTAAACCAAGCCATCCATTATTGAGTAACTTGCACTAATATTTCCCAACGTTCTGCTTGTTTCTGCATTATCTCTTAGATTTGACAACATTTGAACAGGATTTCTAAAATCTCCATTCTTTGGTGTTCCATCAGTATTGTAACCGTTAACATTGAAATATCTTCCTTGGCTATCAAAAATTGGATAGGTTGGATTTGCTTGTAACGCCGCTCCTAATAAACTACCTTGATATCCAGCATTATTACTGATAGGTGCAAACTGATCACTTATTCCACTGGTTGTTAATTGCAATTCAAATTTAAGTTTTTTGTCAAACAATTCGTGGCTCGCATTTATACGTGCGGTTACACGTTGCATTCCCGACGTTTTCACAGTTCCTTGCTGGTCTGAATATCCTAAAGACATGAAGTAACGGGTGTTATCGCTACCTCCGCCAAAGTTCACGTTGTAATTTTGGGAAATTGAACTTCTGAATATTTGATCTTGCCAATCAGTACTACCACCATAATTCACAGCAGCACCATCATTACCCGAACGTGTAACAGCTCCTGGGTAGTCCGCAGCACTCACTAAATCATATTTTTTCAATACACTACTTACGCTTGTAGTTGCTGAAAAATTGAACATTTGCTGACCAGACTTCCCTCTTTTGGTAGTAATCAATACAACTCCGTTTGAGCCTCTTGAACCATAAATTGCAGCAGCCGAAGCATCTTTAAGAACAGTCATGTTCTCAATATCCTGTGGGTTCAAAAAATTAAGCGGATTTCTTGCAGAAGAACTACCACTACCTATGTCTTGACCACCGTCTGAGGTTGCATCTCCAGAAACAGGAACACCATCAATCACGAATAATGGTCCATTCCCCGCTCTTACAGAACTTGTACCACGAATACGAATGTTGACTCCAGCACCAGGTTCACCACTTGATGGTGTCATTTGAACGCCAGCCATACGACCTTGCAACAACTGTTCTGGAGAAGCAATAACTCCTTGATTGAAATCTTTACTTCCAAGCGTTGTGATACCACCCGTTACGTCTTTTTTCTTAGACTCTCCGTAACCGATTACAACAACTTCATCCAGAGATTTAGTTTCTGAAACTAACGCAACATTCATTTCTGAACGAGCACCAACTGCAATTTCTTGCTTAGCGAAACCCACAAAAGAGAATGCCAAAGTTGCATTGGCTGGAGCGACAATTTTATAAGTTCCATTTACGTCGGTTTGCGTTCCTTTGTTTGAACCTTTTATTGAAACTGAAACGCCAGGCATTCCAGAACCATCAGACTTGTCTGTTACTTTACCCGAAATAGTTTTGTCTTGAGCAAACGTACTCAAAGACACAAGCATGGTGATAGCCATTAAAGTAGTCTTCAAAAGAGACTTTAATGCTGCACCTTGTCGCATTGGGCGACTGAACCATTTGTAAAAATGATTATTCATAAGGTTTGTTAAGATTGGAAAATGGTTAATGAAAAAACTGTAAACAATTACATATCAATTCCATGTTAATTAGAATCCTAAGTAAAAATTACCAAAGAACTTACCTAAGTTAAGAAGTGATTATGAGTTAGGTAAAATGGCACTTTTGCGAGACTGAATATGATATTGTTATAAAAATGTTATGCAAAATAGGCAAGAATATTTTTATAATTCAACTTTTTTAACGAAAAGTTTTATTCCTTAAAAAAAAATTGGGTTGAAGAATTGTACTTAATTAGACTTGCAAAGTTTAGCACACATTAGAACAGTGTTTGCAAAAGTTTGCAATACTTCACGTAGTAAGCCTTTTTGTTAAAAAACGTTAAAAAGTATTCTATCATATCCTTATGTTTTTTTGTACTTTTCTAATAACAATACCCTTAAAAAATATTTAAAGCAACATCGAATTGAATTTATTGGTAATTTTGTTATATCAAAAAACAACTTAGAATAAGCATATATTTCTAAGTAAAATACAAAAATGATTAATCCTCAACTACTTGCCGAATTTGCCACCCAAATGGAAGGAGAACTCCATTTTGATAATGTTATGCGTACTTTATATGCAACCGATGCCTCCGCTTATCGTGAAATGCCGACGGCGGTGGCAATCCCTGCAACAATTAGCGATATTAAGAAATTAATTAATTTTGCACGAGAAAATGAGTCGTCTATTATTCCAAGAACGGCTGGAACTTCGCTGGCTGGGCAAGTTGTGGGAAATGGAATTGTGGTGGACGTTTCTAAAAATTTTACAAAGATTTTAGAGGTTAATAAAGAGGAACATTGGGTTCGAGTTCAGCCTGGGGTTGTGCGTGATGTGTTGAATATGGAGTTGAAAAAATATGGTTTGTTTTTTGGTCCAGAAACTTCAACGGCTAATCGTGCGATGATTGGAGGAATGGTTGGCAATAATTCTTGCGGCTCAAATTCTGTGGTGTATGGTTCTACTCGAGAGCATTTGTTGGAAGTGAAAGCAATATTGTCGGACGGTAGTGAAGTTGAGTTTAAAAATTATAGAGTTACAGAGTTAAATCAGTTGCTGGACACGGCTGAACGTAAAAATGGAACTGCTACTCATTTTGAGAAGATTTTTAGAGAAATGAATATGATTTTGAAAGACTCTAAGAATCAAAACGAAATCCGAAAAGAATTTCCAAAACCAACCATCGAAAGACGAAATACGGGTTATGCCTTAGATATGCTTTTGAATTGTGAACCTTACACAAGAGGAGGAAAACCTTTTAATCTTTGTGAATTGATTGCTGGGTCGGAAGGAACGTTATGTTTTTTGACGGAAATAAAACTTCACGTTGATGACCTCCCTCCGTCTGAAATTGGTTTGGTTTGTGTTCATTTTAATACAGTTGATGAATCTTTAAGAGCAAATTTGATTGCTTTGAAATACAAGCCATCCGCTTCAGAGTTGATGGATCATTATATTTTGGAATGCACCAAAGCCAACAAAGAGCAAAGTCAAAATCGTTTCTTTGTGCAAGGTGACCCAGGGGCAATTTTAGTGGTTGAATTACGGGGAAACTCCCATGAAGAAATTGAGCAAAAAGCAATCGCAATGGAGACTGAAATGAGAGTTGCTGGCTTGGGTTATCATTTTCCAGTGGTTTATGGAGCGGATACAAAGAGAGTTTGGGATTTGCGAAAGGCGGGATTGGGATTACTTTCTAATTTACCTGGCGATGAAAAAGCAGTTGCAGTAATTGAAGATACTGCCGTGGATGTCAATGATTTACCTGATTTTATTCGTGAATTTAATGAGATTTTAACGGCAAATAACCTATATTGTGTGCATTACGCCCACGCAGGTTCAGGGGAAATTCATTTACGCCCAATTATTAACTTAAAAACGGTTGAAGGGAATAAACAATTTCGTTTGATTGCGGAGGAGATTGCTACCTTAGTTAAAAAATATAGAGGTTCGCTTTCGGGTGAACATGGCGATGGACGTTTGCGGGGAGAGTTTATCAAGCAAATGGTGGGTGAACACAATTACCAATTAATGAAGGATGTCAAACGGATTTGGGACCCGTATAATGTTTTTAATCCAAATAAGATTGTGGATACGCCTCCAATGGACACGTTTCTACGATACACACCTGGACAACAAACGCCCGAATTTGAGACGACTTTCCGTTTCACTGATCAAAATATTTTGCAACACGCCGAACAATGTAATGGTTCGGGTGATTGCAGAAAAACGCACCTTTCGGGTGGGACGATGTGTCCGTCATACATGGCTACTCGAAATGAAAAAGAAACGACTCGGGCGAGAGCAAATATTTTGAGGGAGTATTTGACAAATAGCCCCCTAACCCCCAGAGGGGGAATTTCAGACACGGCTTTTGGAGTGGATAATTCCCCCTCTGGGGGTCAGGGGGCTACTTCTCTTCATGATGTTAAAGAAGTTTTTGATTTATGTTTGGCTTGTAAAGGTTGTAAATCTGACTGTCCTTCAAACGTGGATGTGGCGAAGTTGAAGATGGAATTTTTGCATCAATATTACAAAGAACATGGTGTGCCGATTCGTAGTCGCTTAGTTGGGAATTTCTCTACACTTTCAAAGGTTGCTTCTTATGTTCCGTGGGCTTATAATTTCATTTTTGAAACACCTTTTTTACGAAAAATTGCGAATACCGTCGTAGGTTTTCATCCTGATAGAACAATGCCTTTATTGGCAGAAAAGACATTTATGAAAAGCTATGAGCAAAGAGCAAAGAAAAATGAGAAAAACTCGGTAGATTCCAAAACTCATACTTCATACCTCATACCTCATACCTCAAAAAAAGTTTACCTTTTTGTTGACGAATTTACCAATTATAACGACGTTGAAATCGGCATTAAGGCGGTTAAATTATTGAACCGTTTGGGGTATGAAGTTATCGTTCCAAAACACGTAGAATCGGGTCGTCCACAACTGTCAAAAGGGCTTTTAGATGATGCCAAACGGCTTGCTAATCAGAATGTTAGCTTATTGAAAGATATTGTTACGGATGAAATTCCATTAATCGGAATTGAACCTTCTGCCATCTTAACTTTTAGGGACGAATACCCTGATTTAGTGGATGAACATTTGTTGGAAGATGCTCGAGAACTTTCAAAAAATGTGTTTATGATTGAAGAGTTTTTATCAAAAGAAATTGAAGCAAAGCGTATATCAAAAAGTGCTTTTACAACTGAAAAAAGATTGATTAAATTACATGGTCATTGTCAGCAAAAATCATTGTCGAGTATGGTTCCAGCGAAGCGAACTTTGTCTTTACCAGAGAATTATGAAGTACAATTAATTCCGTCAGGATGTTGCGGAATGGCGGGTTCTTTTGGGTATGAAAAAGAGCATTTTGAACTCTCAAATCAGGTGGGTGAGTTGGTACTTTTTCCAACGATTCGTCAGCAAGGTGAGGATGTAATTATTGCTGCTTCTGGAACAAGTTGTCGACACCAAATTCATGATGGAACGGGGCGGAAAGCGAAGCACGCTGTGGAGATTTTATACGAAGCTTTGGTTTAGTTTTCAATGACAGAATTAGTATATAACAGAAAGATAGAATATTCGAGTACATTTATTCATAAAAAAGGGTTGCAAAATTAATTTTGCAACC
>JANXML010000061.1 GCA_025354645.1 Arcicella sp.
GTTACGTTGAATCAGCAATCACTTATTACTATTCACTAAATAAAACCAAATTATTTAAAACTACACCTTGTTAAATCCTTATAATTCACTATCTTTGCACTCCAATTTACAAATACCATAACCGAAGGACGGGTTCCTTCACTAAAACGTAAATAACAGATGGCTGTTAAAATTAGATTAGCACGTCGTGGACGTAAAAAATTAGCAATGTACGATATCGTTGTTGCTGACGCAAGAGCTCCACGTGATGGTAAATTCATCGAAAAAATCGGTACTTACAATCCAAACACAAATCCTGCCTCAATCAATTTGAATGAAGCAAACGCTTTGAAATGGATATTGAATGGTGCTCAACCAACAGATACAACTCGTGCAATTTTGTCATATAAAGGAGTTTTGTTGAAAAAACATTTACAAGTAGGTGTTAATAAAGGTGCAATCTCTCAAGAGGCTGCCGATACAAAATTTGCTGATTGGAAATCTTCTAAGGACGCAAAAATTACTGGTAAATCAGATGGATTGACGGCAACCAAAGATGCTGACAAAGCAGCACGTATGGCAAGAGAGGTTGAAATTAATGCAGCACGTGCGGCAGCGATTGTTAAGAAAAATACAGTTGAAGAACCAGTTTTAGAAGAAGTAGAAGCACCAGCAGTGGTTGAAGAAGTTGTAGCAGAAGCACCAGCAGTGGTTGAAGAAGTTGTAGCAGAAGCACCAGTAGTGGTTGAAGAAGTTGTAGTGGAAGCACCAGTAGCAGAGGCAGTTGTTGAAGAAGCACCAGTAGCAGAGGCAGTAGTTGAAGAAGCACCAGTAGCGGAAGCAGTTGTTGAAGAAGCACCAGTAGCAGAAACACCTTCAACAGAAGAAGAAGCTCCAAAGGCTGAGTAATTTTTCAAGAATTAATTTAAGGAATGATACAAAACACTAAAATGTTGTTTTGTATCATTTTTTTTTGGTAGAACAGGTTTCCAACCTGTTCCTAATAAGAAACAGGTTAGAAACCTGTTCTACTTTATAAATATGACAAAAGAAACTTGTTTTGAATTAGGTAAAATCACGAAAACCCATGGACTTAAAGGCGAGGTTGTGCTTTGGCTTGACGTTGATTTTCCAGAAGATTATGAGGATTTAGAAAGCGTTTTTCTGGAAATTCGTGGTGAATTGATTCCTCATTTCATTGAAACATACAGACAATCTGGAAATCGTGCGATTGTTAAATTTGAAGATATTGATACTTTTGAGAAAGCCGAAACAATGATAAATCTCCAAGCATTTTTACCTTTGGATGAACTGCCAGAATTAGAAAAAGATCAGTTTTATTACCACGAAATAATTGATTATCAAGTGGTGGATAAAAACTTGGGTGAATTAGGGAAAGTTTTAACCGTTCATTCTATGCAAGCTCAAGACTTGATGGTAATGGAATATAAAGGTAAAGAAGTATTGATTCCAGTTATTTCAGAAATTGTTTTGAATGCTGACAAAGAAGCAAAAATATTGAATGTAAATCTTCCAGAAGGACTTTTGGAGGTTTATCTTGAAGAAGCCCCCTAACCCCCGAAGGGGGAACTTGAAAACTCAATGTGAGCGTATATTTTAATCATTAAATTAACTTCTAAAATTCCCCCTTCGGGGGTTAGGGGGCTATGCGAATAGACATCATTTCAGTAGTACCAAAATTAATGGAAAGCTTTTTTGGACATTCCATTTTGAAGCGTGGGCAAGAGGCTGGTCATGCAGAAGTTGTATTGCATGATTTAAGAGATTATACCACCACAAAAAGCCGACAAGTTGATGATTACGCCTTTGGTGGAGGAGCGGGAATGGTGATGTTGATTGACCCAATTGCTCGTTGCATTCGTCACTTGTTAAGCGAGAGAACGTATGATGAAGTAATTTATATGACTCCCGACGGTGAAACGTTTAATCAACAAACTGCCAATGACTTATCTTTGGGAGGAAATTTAGTTTTTCTTTGTGGACATTATAAAGGCGTTGATCAAAGAGTGAGAGATTTATTCATAACGAAAGAAATCTCAATTGGCGATTACGTACTTTCTGGAGGAGAATTGGCGGCTGCGGTTTGTGCAGATGCAATAATTAGACTTATTCCAGGGGTATTGAATGATGAAACTTCTGCTTTAACTGATTCTTTTCAAGATAATCTTTTAGCACCACCCGTATTTACAAGACCCGCTGATTTTGAAGGAGTTACGATTCCAGAAATTTTATTGTCTGGACACGAAGCTAAGATAAATGAATGGCGTTTTGAGCAATCAATTGAAAGAACCCGAATTCGAAGACCAGACTTATTATTAAGATCTGGACTGATGTAGAGTTATATTAGGCAATTAGAAAAAAAATTAAGCAATAATGTAAGACGACTTATCAAATTTAGTATTATATTTAAAAGAAATTTTATTGTAAATAGTTTTTTTTTCAAACAAATATATTATATTGCACATCCAAAAGAAAAAAAGATGCGTTTTAGTATATAAAAATTAAATTTATTATTGGCAAAATGTTGTTGAATTTGTGAAGAGCTTGAGTAAACATTTGTCAAATTTTTATTTGAAAAAACAAAGTAAGGATTATAATTCGGAAAGCTCGACGTTAATAACGTTGGGCTTTTTTGTGTATAAAATGCTGTTGGCATTTTTTTTGAATGCAGATTTTAAAATTTTTAAACAGTTTTTCTTACAAATTTGTCAAATTAAAAATAGAAAGTATATTTAGTTATATATCTGATAATCAGATAATTGACTTTGATTTAGCTTCAATAAATACAACTTTTAAATTTTTGGTACGCTATTTGTAAAGTGTTGTTTGTACAATTTAACCAACTCATCTTTCAAACCGCCATGAAGAAAGATTATACAAACCGAGCCCTCATCAAAGGGGCGTTTGCAGAGGTCTGCATATTACTCATCTCTTTTATCCAACCTGTTCGGGTTAAGGATTCACTTCAATCTTACTTTCATTTTAAGAAGTTCAAAGTCTTATGGCTATTTAGTTTCGTTGCCATTGTTGGAATACTAAGTTTGATTAGTAATTCCGTAAATGCACAAGTTACTGGAAAAGTTTTTCGAGATTTTAATTCCAATGGCTCAATTGATTCCACGGCTTCTTATAAAGAAACTGGACAAATTGGTGTTATTGTAAAAGCTTATAATTCTGCAGGTGCAGAAGTTGGAACTGCCACGACTGATAGTAAAGGAAAATACACCATTTTGGGTGTATCAGGACCGCTAAGGATTGAATTTTCGAGTATTCCAAATGCTGATTTTTCAGCCGTTTCAGGAGGTACATCCGTTCAGTTTGTTAATGGTGGTGCAACCAATGTTAATTTTGGAATTAATTTACCATCAGATTATTGTCAAACTAATCCCTATATTGCTACTACTTGTTTTGTTGTGGGCGACCCCACAGCCATTGGGTATCCCACGAATGGAGGACCTAATGACGCATTAGTCTCGACGAAGTATAGCTTGACATCAACGGTTAATCATGATGCAAAATATAGTAAGATTGGTTCAACTTGGGGCGTTTCATACAATCGTTTGACTAAAAAAATGTTTACGTCAGCATTTGTGAAAAGACACGCAGGTCTTGGGTCGATGGGACTTGGAGGTATTTATGTTACTGATTATTCAGGAGGTGATCCTGCAACGGTTGTTCCTTTAACCACAAACTTAATCAATTTAGCTCCTGGTATTAATCTTGGTACAATTCCTTCAAATTCAGCAAGAGGGCTAAAAGCTGCTTCAAATGTAATTTCGATGGACTCGGCAGCATGGTATGGTGTAGGTAAGATTGGTTTAGGAGACATTGATATATCGGATGATTATAATTCTTTATTCACCGTTAATTTATTTTCAAAAAAAGTTATTAAAATTGATATTTCTAATTACAATAAAACAGGTGTAGTACCAACTTCTGGACAAGTTTCTTCATTACCTGATTTCCCAAATCCTTCTTGCACTAATGGAACGAGTCGTCCTTTTGCTTTAAAGTTTTACAGAGGAAAACTTTACTTGGGTGTTGTTTGTGATGCTTCTGCTGCTGGCGGAACCAGAGCTGATTTAAGAGCAATCGTTTACGCTTTCAATTTTACAACCTCTATTTGGTCGGTTGCAGTTGCACCTTTTCCATTAGATTATCTTAGAGGATCAGTTCATAAAACTTCATGTGATTATTGGATTCCTTGGACAGATGATGTGACAAAAGTTGTTACATCACAAGGACCAAATTTCAATGGTCGATGTTTTCCTCAACCAATACTTTCTGATATCGAATTTGATGTAGATGGTTCAATGATATTAGGTTTTGCTGACCGTGGAGCACACATGATGGGTTCTTTCCAACCATTAATTAATGATAAAAATACATTAGTAAATGGAGTAAATGGAGGTGATATTCTTAGAGTTTATAATAACAATGGTACGTATGTTCTTGAAAATAATGGAACTACACTCGGAGGTGGTGGTGCAGGAGTAAATAACGAAGGTCCTGGAACGGGAGAATACTATAGAGATAATTTTACAGATCACAATAATACTTCTTTGGGTGGTTTGGCACTTTTAGCTGGTTCAGGAGAAGTTATTACTACTACTATTGACCCTACAAGATTTGAATCAGCAGGATTTAGAGTTAATAGTAATACAACGGGACAAGTTATAAGGGCTTCGGAGTTATATTATACACCAAGTTCAGTTGGAACTTTTAATAAAGGTGCTGGTTTAGGAGATATAGAAATACTTTGTGAAACACCCCCTATCGAAATCGGAAATCGAATCTGGTTTGATAAAGACAAAGACGGTATTCAAGATGCAGATGAAAAACCATTGAAAGGTGTAAGTGTAGTATTGTATAACACAAGTAATATTGCCGTTGATACCGCAACAACTGATGCAAACGGTAATTATTATTTCTCTTCAATTACTGACCCTGATGTAAAAGCCAATACGCAATATTTAATTAAAGTTGTGGATTTGGGTACTGATGGCAGTGTAGCGGGCTTGGCACTTAATAAAGTTTCAGTTGCCCCTGGCGAAACGGCTTCGGCTAATACTGGTCTTTCCATTAATAATAATGATGCTTTTTTGAGTGGAGGATTACCAACGATTAATTATACAACGGGTAATTGGGGTGAAAATAATCATACACTTGATTTTGCTATTGTTTGTAATGAACCGACCATTACATCTATCATTTACACCCCTGCCACTTGCGGAACAAACGGTATCTTAAATAATGATGCCAAAGTAACCGTCTTAGGTACAAATATCAACAAAGTAAATATTTCCTCGGCAAGTAGTACTGCTTATTCTGGTGAAGATTATTGGAATTCAAAAAATACGTTGACTTTCAATATTCCTAATTCAGGAGTAGGTATAAAGCACTTCATAAGATTATGGAATACGGTTGATTGTTTTAAAGATACTTCATTTATTCCTACACCAGCACCAGTTTGCACTTTGCCAAAAGCTTGTAATGCCGCAGCGGGAGAAATTGGTGGAAATGTATATAAAGATTTTAATAATAGTGGAACAAGAGACTCTACCGAAAAATATAATGGTGTTGCAGGTGTAACTGTAAAGGCATATGATTGTGATGGTAATATTGTAGGAACTACTACAACAGATGCTTTCGGTAATTATAAATTTACAGGAATGCCAGCGGGCAAAGTACGAATAGAATTCGGAACGCTCCTAACGGGTTTAAAACCTGCTTCGGCAGGTGTTGATAACGGTACAAGTACACAATTTGTAACAGCACCAGACTGCACCGTTGATTTTGGTGTGAATAATCCAAATGAGTATTGTCAGGATAACCCATTAGTTACTGTTCCATGTTATATACAAGGTCCACTTGCAGGACACGTTTTAGTTACCTTTCCATACAATTATTCTGCTGATAAAGATGGAAATATTAATGGTTCAAATACTGCTTTTCCTTCTCGTACTGCCAGTTTGTCTCCTACTTCAATTGCTGAAAACGAGCTAATTGGTACGGTCTATGGAATAGCCTACAATCCATTAGATAAATTTATCTATGAAGGTGCATTTGTAAAACGTAAAGCCCAATTAGGACCTTTGAGTGGTCAAAGTACGGGTGCAATTTATCGTGTCAATGCGGCTGGTGGTTCACCAACAGTTTTTGCAGATTTGAATACAATTTTTGGAGCGGGTACTTCGGGAGCAAATCCACACCCAATTGCAACGGCTAATTTCAACGATGATTCTCCAACTAATCCGTTTGTTTTTAAAAGTGGATTTGGTGATATAGAAATTTCTTCTGATTTTAAGAAATTATATGCGGTAAACTTGAAAGATAAAACCGTTTATGTTTTACCAACAGACCAAAAGCCAACGGCTGGCAATATTCAAAAATTACCTTTGAATACAGCAGGATTGCCCACAAAATCGGGTACTTGTCCAGCGGCTGATGTTCGTCCATTTGGTTTAGGAAAAGATAGAAATGGAGATATTTATTTGGGTGGAGCTTGTTCGGGTGAAACTTCACAAAGTGTTAATGATTTAGCTTTTTATGTTTGGAAATTGAATGGCACTTCTTGGAATTTGGTTTTTAAAACAGATTCTTTGAATTATAAAAATAATGGTTCTCCTCGCTGGAATCCTTGGAAACCCACACAAGCAGACGATGCAGGAACTACCTACTTAGGTACACAGCACCCGATGGGAGTGGTATCTGATATTGAGTTTGATGGTGATGATATGATTATAGGTATTCGTGATTTGTTTGGAGATATTGTGCCAAAAGCAAATTCAAAGCCTGATGAAGACCCCTATCCAAGAACAGGCGGAGACATCATTAGAGCCTGTAAGGGCGGAGCATTAGGTTTTATTATGGAGAATAATGCTACTTGTGGAACAAATACAACAGCTGGGATTTCTCCTTACGGAACCGAATTCAATGGTAATAGTACAAATGGTTCAGAATATTATTTCGGAGATGTTTCTGGTGATGCTGGAGTAGAATCGGCTCAGGGTGCGTTACTGAATATTCCAGGTCGTGGAGAGGTAATGAGTACGGGTTTTGATCCCGTTTTTCTACTTAGTAATGGTACACGACCACAGAATAATTATGGTACTGGCGGTATGCAAAAATATGGCAATAAGTCTGGTGATATTACTGGTGCATATGATGTATTTCTTTCAGCAGACTTAAATACTTTCGGTAAAACAGCGGGCTTAGGTGATATTGAAGCACTTTGCGACGTTCAACCAATTGAAATTGGTAATCGTATGTGGGTTGATAAAGATAAAGACGGTGTACAAGACCCTTGCGAAGTGCCAATTGCCAATGTGAAAGTAAGTCTTTACGATAAATTAGGAAATAAAGTTGGCCAAACAACAACCAATGCTAATGGTGAATATTATTTTAATCAAACTAATATTGTTGATACAATTGGCGTTTCTAAACCTAATATTTTAGGACCGCAGCCTAATACAGATTATTTCATTGTATTTGGTAAAGAGGATGGGAGTTTTGATAAAGCAACTGGAACTTTAACGTTGGGAAGTGGAAAACTTCCATTGACAGTTCAAAATAGTACAGTAAATAATGGTAACGACCAAAACGATAGTGACGCTCAAACGAGTGGAATTGCGGGTTTACCGAGTGCTTTAAATGGTTATCCAGTAATTGCATTAAAAACGCCATTAAGTGGTGCAGACCACACTTTTGATGCAGGATTTTCTTGTACACCAGTCATCACTGCAACCCCGAAAAAGCAGAAAATATGTGCGGGAGGAACTGCAAGTGCCTATACACGCAAGATTGTTTCAGGATATATTTCATCTCAACAATGGTATGGACCTTTGGCAGATACAACTTCTTCATTAGGCACAGCCATTGCAGGAGCAGTAGATTCTACTTTTACGCCCACAACACTACCTGCCGCAGGACAAACAAAATATTATGCAGTAATTGCCCGCAACGGCGATGTTTCATGTGCCGATACTGCATTCGTTGCAATTTTTGTTTCTCCAAAAATGATATTAAAAGTAATACCAACCAATCCATCATGTAATGCAGGAGGAGGTTCAATTACAGCAAATGTGACGGGAGGAACAAAACCGTATAGTTATATGTGGAGTAATGGAGCTTCTACGTCTGCTATTTCTGCTGTGAAAGCAGGTTCATACACAATTACGGTAACAGACTCCACGGGTTGTTCAGTTGATACAACACTTGCCATAACACAACCTGATTCAATTACTTTATCGCTTGATGCAATGAATGTAAGTTGTAATACTGGAAACAATGGAGCATTAATGAGTATTGTTAAGGGTGGAAAGCCTGGTTACAATTATGAGTGGAATGGAACTACGGCGGTTGGATTATTTTATTCAAATGACCCGACAGTTGCCAATTTATTAGCAGGAACCTATTCATTAAAAGTTACGGATGCCAATGGTTGTTTTAAAACAAAATCAATAACTATAACGCAACCAATTGCCATAAACATTGCTCAAAAACTGACCAATAATGTGTGCTTTGACCAAAAGAAAGGTGAAATATATGTTGCTGCGGGTGGAGGAGTTAGTCCATATACGATTACTTGGAAAGTGAATGGAGTAGTAGATCCTTCTTTAAACGGAAAAGATACACTTAGAAATTTGGGAACTGGAGTTTACGAATTGAGTTTATCAGATGCAAACGGATGTAAAATTGTAGAAAACGATACAATATCACAACCAAGTAAATTATTAATCGGTTTTACAAAATTTAATGGAACTTGTGCAAATGGAAATAAAGGTGCCATTAATTCAACCGTTTCGGGTGGTAATGCTCCTTATACTTACGCATGGTCGAATGGTGAATCTACTGCAAATCTTTCTGGCATTCCAACTGGTAATTATAAATTAGTAGTGATTGATGCCAAGAAATGTAAAGATTCTATCACAGTATTCATAGATGAGCAGGATTGTAGAGTTGACGTAGCTTTAAGAAAAACCGCAGAAGGTGGTTGTGAAAGAAAAGCAGGGGATTTAGTTACATTCAAAGTTGTTGTTGTAAGACAGGATACAACAACTCAAGTAACCACTTTAATAGTGAAAGATCAAATTTCTCCTGATTTTTTGGTTACTTCTTCAAATGCTTCAAAAGGGACATTTGATGTTTCAACAGGATATTGGTCTGGAATAAACTTGGCAAAAGGAGATTCTGCAATACTGACAGTTGTGGCAAAAATTAATTCTGGTGCAAGCGGATTGCTGTGTAATCAAGCATACGTTGATTTTATGAACAAAATTGACATTGATTCAAAAGCAGGGAACTTAAATCCTGTTGAAGATGATATTGCTTATGCTTGTGTAAGTGTTCCAATTAATTTATGTAAAGCAGACGGACAATCAGCTATATTAAGTACCCCAGATTCTTTGATGAATATTAAATGGTTTAAAAATGGATTAGAATTGACCGCTGAGTCTGGAAAAACATCAATCACAGTTTCTGATGCAGGTTCATATACATTCACGGGAACAACCAATGGAACAAATTGTCAAGTTGGAAATTGTTGTCCAGTCATAATAAAAGATGCTTGTTTCGGTTCAATCGGTGATTATGTTTTCGACGATAATAACAAAGATGGAATTCAAAACGCAGGAGATACGCCCATTGGAAATGTAAAAGTTTACTTGTTAAGTTCGACAGGAATTAAATTAGACTCAACTTTTACTGACCCAAGTGGTAAGTATTTGTTTGACAGTCTTTTAACTGGAAGTTACAAAGTACAATTTATAGCACCAATAGGTAAAGATTTTACAAGTTTACAAAAGGGTGGTGACCCTAAAAAAGATAGTAATGCAGGAGTAAATGGTATAACAAGTTTAATTACGATTGATACGACTAAACCAGCAAGCGATACGTTAAGAAACAATCCTCACATTGACGCAGGTATTGTTCCTAAATACGGTTCAATCGGAGATTATGTTTGGACTGACCAAAACAACGATGGGCAACAAACGGCAGGGGAATTACCGATAGCGGGCGTAAAAGTTTATTTATACAACGCAACTGGAACGGTAAAATTAGATTCAACCCAAACGGATGTAAACGGTAAGTATTTGTTTGACAGTTTATTAACGGGCAGTTACAAAGTTAGATTCATTGCCCCAGCAGGAACAATTCCAGCGAAGTCAAATGTAGGAAATGATGTAAGTGATAGTGATGTAAACAAAACTGGATTTAGCCAAGTAATTAATATCAACACGGCTTTAACACCAACGGATACGCTCAGAAACAATCCACAGATTGATGCAGGTTTTGTACCCGTGGGAAGTTTAGGTGATTATGTATTCTTTGATAAAAACGGGGATGGTATTCAGAACTTAGGTGATACGCCGATTGGAGGAATTAGGGTTTATTTACTCAATAATGCAGGCGTTAAATTAGATTCAACGACGACGGATAGCAACGGTAAGTACTTGTTTGACAGTTTGTTAGCCAATACCTACAAAATAAAGTTTGTCATTCCAGTAGGTAGTGAAGTGACGGGTAAAACACTCGGCGGAGACCCAACGAAAGACAGTAACATTAATCCAGACGGAACGACCGATGCCGTGATTATTGACACGACTTTGCCAGTGGGTAATATCGGAAGAGACAATCCAACGATTGATGCAGGTATTAAACCAGCTTATGGAAGTATTGGAGATTATGTATGGTTTGACCAAAACAACGATGGGCAACAAGGTGACCCGTTGGTAGAAAAACCAATCCAGAGTGTAAAAGTTTATTTATACAACGCAAGTGGGACGGTAAAATTAGATTCAACCCAAACGGATGTAAACGGTAAGTATTTGTTTGATAGTTTATTAACGGGCAGTTATAAAGTTAGATTCGTTGCTCCTGTGGGAACAATACCCGCAAAATCAAATGTAGGAAATGATGTAAGTGATAGTGATGTAAATAAAACTGGATTTAGCCAAGTAATCAACATCAACACGGCTTTAACACCAACGGATACCTTACGTAACAATCCACAGATTGATGCAGGTTTTGTACCCGTGGGAAGTTTAGGTGATTATGTATTCTTCGATAAAAACGGGGATGGTATTCAGAACTTAGGTGATACGCCGATTGGAGGAATTAGGGTTTATTTACTCAATAATGCAGGCGTTAAATTAGATTCAACGACGACGGATAGCAATGGTAAGTACTTGTTTGACAGTTTGTTAGCCAATACCTACAAAGTAAAGTTTGTCATTCCAGTAGGTAGTGAAGTGACGGGTAAAACACTCGGCGGAGACCCAACGAAAGATAGCAACATCAATCCAGACGGAACGACCGATGCCGTGATTATTGACACGACTTTGCCAGTGGGTAACATCGGAAGAGACAATCCAACGATTGATGCAGGTATTAAACCAGCTTACGGCAGTATTGGAGATTATGTATGGTTTGATGCAAATAAAGACGGCTTGCAAACAAGTGGAGAAGCTCCTGTGAAAGGTGTAAAAGTATATTTGTTAAATGAAACAGGAACAATAATTGATTCGACGAGGACTGATATTAACGGTAAGTATTTGTTTGATAGTTTAGTGACAGGTTCTTATAAAATTAAATTTGTTGCTCCAAAAGATTCAAATTTAACGGTGAAAGGTACAAATCCATTATCATCAACCGATAGTAATGCTGATGCAACTACTGGTCTGACGGATTCAGTTTTGATTGATACAACAAAGCCTGCGGGCAATTCTGCAAGGGATAATCGTGATGTGGATGCTGGTATCATTCTCAATTTAGGTTCAATTGCTGGGAAGACTTTCGATGATAATGATAGATCAGCCTCTCAAAATGCGGGAGATATTGACCATCCATTAGTGAAAGTTTACTTATACAAAGAAATAGGAGGGATTTTTGTGAAAGTTGATTCAGTTATTACTGACTCACAAGGTAATTACAAATTTAACAATTTGAAAACTGCTAATTATATTGTTCAATTTAACAAGCCTTCTGGATTAACTTTTACGAATTCAAATGTTGGTAATGACACCTTGGATAGTGATGCGGACATAGTTAGTGGTAGAACGGGTATAATTCCAATAAATACCAATTTGCCAGATGCTGATTTAGGTAGAAATAGCAAGTACAATGATGCAGGATTTATCCCAATACCAGTAGAATGTAAAATAGAAATTTGTGTACCTTTTACGATTATGAAAGCACCAAAATAAATTAATACTGACTACCAATTAATAACCTCAGTCCAACCTTGGATTGGGGTTTTTTATTTTTATAAGAATGAAAAAACAAATTTGTTCCATTAATTCCAAATGATGCTCAAAGAAAGTATTAATTCATTCGTTTAAAACATTTTTTCAATCGAAACATATTTTTGGCATAGCTTTTGCAAATAAATTTTTGTAAAACTGTTTCGATGGTTTACCAATATAAAGATCCGCCAAAAATCTTTTCATCGAAACAAAAATCAATTCCTTTCTTCCCGCCAGTTGTAAGGTTTTTGAATTTCATTCTTACAAAAACTTCTAAGTGTTTTGTAAATGTCATTCAAAAAACAAAAGTGTATTTCCTTACATAAATCACTGAAATTAAATTTTTAAAACTTCCTTGTAAATCATCGGTGTTCTTAATTCTTGAAAGTTCAGTTCATAAAAACCCATAAATCAATGAAAAAATCCTTACTTCTTCGGATGGTAAAGGGAATAATTCCTTGCTTTTCGCTACTTTTTACTGCTTCATTATTTAATCAATCTCTTGCTCAGGGCGTTACTGGTAAAGTATTTAAAGACTTTAATGCCAACGGTATTTTTGATAATACCGCTTCATACAAAGAAGTAGGGCAGTCAGGTGTGAATGTAAAAGCATTTAACGCTTCCAACGTGGAAGTTGGTAGTGCAATTACAGCTCAGGACGGAACTTACGCTATTGCTTCTGTTTCAAACGTACTTCGTATTGAATTTTCTTCGTTTCCAAATGCTTCTTTTTCTGGACCAAAAGGCACAGGAAGTAACACAAGTGTACAATTTGTAACTGCACCCGCAACAAATGTAAATTTCGGAATTAACGATCCTGACAACTATTGGGACAGCTCAACCGACCCTCGTTATGTTGTGCCTTGTTACGTGGCTAATTCGAGTAGTGGTACTGCCTCATCCGACCCAGCAATCGTTTCAACTCCTTATAGTAGCAAAGGGTTAAACGCTAATTATTCTAATGAAAATAGTGTGAAAGGCACAGGTCCCGTACCACAAATGGATGCTTTGATTTCTCAGGTTGGTACTGTTTGGGGTGAGGCTTATTATAAAGCCCAAAAGCACATGTATTTCAGTTCATTCCTGAAAAGACATTGTGGTTTAGCCGATGGTGCTGGATTTATTTACAACATAGATTACACAAATCCTCAAGCCCCAAGTTTCACTGGAAAGTTCAACCTGCAAGGTGTTACGCCAAAAAATGGTGGTGCAAATATTGACCTTGGTTCAGTTACTCGAACAGGAGGAGCAGATTACGAATTACCATCTGATAAACTATCTCCAAGTATAGATTTAGATGCTTTTGGAAAAGTAGGAGCAATGGCTTTTGGAGATATTGATATGCAACCAAGTTCTGGTAATTTGTGGGCTGTGAATTGTTTTCAAAAGGCATTAATTAAAATTGATGTTTCCAACAATCCTACTTCTACGCCAACAAATGTGAATCAATACTTGCTAAGTTCTATAACTGGCTATCCAACTTCTACAACTGGAATTCTGCGTCCTTGGGCATTGAAATTTCATGGTGGATTTGGTTATTTAGGATTAGTTTCTGATGCTTCTTTATCGAAAAATGATGCTGATTTATTAGCTTATGTATTAAAATTCGACCCAAATAATATCTCATCAGGCTTTACTGCTGTTTTAAGTTTTAATCCTAATGTTAAACGCTCGGATTTGTCAGCGAAAGTTCAATTTCATAGTTGGTTAAATTCTTATTCAGAACCACCAATTGATGGAAGTACAAGAATAATTTATGCACAGCCCGTTTTGTCTGACATCGAAATTGATGAAAACGAGAATATGTATGTGTCATTTTTTGATAGATCAGGTCATCAAATTGGTGTAAATAACTACAAGCCAATCAGTGGAACAACGAGTTTTGAAGATGTTTTTGGCGTGGGTGAAATTTTGAAAGCCTGTCCAAATTCCACTGGATGGAATATTGAAGGTACATCTGGCTGTGGTGGCACAAGTGAATTTATACAAGATATTGCAGGAGATGCACAAGTTGAATCTTCTGAAGGTGCAGTAGCATTATTGAAAGGTAAAAATCAGCTTTTGCAAATCTCCGTTGATCCTCACGCTCAGGGAGATGTAGGGCAAACATATTGGAGTACACAAGGAGCTAACACCTACAATTTGACAACTGGTGAAATTGATAATTGGTATTCAGTTTATTACAGTAATAACAATTCACTCTTCGGAAAAGCGAACGGTCTTGGTGATGTAGAGTTTATCACGGGAATTCAACCCATTGAAGTTGGAAACCGTCTTTGGAATGATACAAATAAAAATGGAATTCAAGATGCTGGAGAACCAGTTTTAACGGGAGTTAAAGTTCAATTATTTAAAAATGGCTTACAAGTAGGCATTGATATTATTACTAATGCTGTTACAGGTGAATATTATTTTTCAGGATTAACACCAAATAGTTTAGATTATGAAATCCGTGTGCCAAACGTAAATGGAACAAACAAGCAAACGCAATTAGCAGGCTTAATGCCAACAACTGCCAATGCAGGCACAAATGACGAAATTGATTCTGATGCAACTGTTTCAGGAACAAACACTTATGCTTCCATCCCTTTTAATACTGGAAATGCTGGAGAGAATAATCATACTTTGGATTTTGGTTTTAAGTGTATAATTCCAACAGCTAAACCTGGAGGATTAGATGTGACAGTTTGTGATGGTAGCTCAACATTTGATTTGCCAGATGCAAAAATAGGAACTGATGCAGAAACTTGGACGGTTGTTTCATCAGCCCCAACTGCAACCGCATTGATTGATGCAACGTCTGGAGTTGTTAATGGTATGTCCATTGCAGGGGTTTATGTATTCAAATTAACTAATAATGCAACGGGTTGTTTTGAAAATGTTTCAATTACGGTTGCTCCAATGATAGCAGGTGGAGCCGACAAAACAATTTGTTCACCAACATCAATTTCAACGTTAAATGCACCTTCTAACTCTCAAACCTGGACAGTTTTCACAAATCAAACTGGAACAAATCCAGTAGTAGCCGCAAATGGAAACGTTACGGGTTTAACGGTTGATGGGGTTTACACATTCAGATTAACCGAAGGAACATGTTATGATGAAGTTCAAATCACAAGAATAGCCCCTCCAAATGCAGGAGCTGACATTTCAACGTGTACAACAACGGCAAAACTTGTAGTTGCTGTTTCTGGAACACAAACTTGGTCACCAGTTTTAGGCAATCCATCACCTGCAACAATTGATGCGAGTGGAAATGTAAGCGGAATGGTTAGTAACGGAGATTATCAATTTGAATTAAAATCAATTGCGACTGGATGTTCTGATATTGTTAAAGTTACAAAAACAACAGGGGTTGATGTTAGTGCTGAAAGTATGAGCGTTTGTACCGATGGTATAATTGTACTGAAAGCTTCTTCAACCGTAACCTCTGGTGTATCATACTTTTGGAATGGTCCTTCAAGTTTTACTTCAAATCAACAAACCACAACGATTGCAAATGCTTCAAAATCTAATGAAGGTGTTTACACTGTAACTGCTACATTAATTGGCGGTTGCTCTGCAACAGCGACTGCAAATATTCTTTTTAAAGAAATTACAGTAGGGATTATTGGTGGATTTACAAACGTTTGTGTCGGACAAAATTTAGTACTTGAAGATAAAGCTTTAAGAAAAGATACTGATCCAAAAGTAATGACTTATTTCTGGTCGGGTCCAAATGGAACAAATAGATATACATCTTCAGTGGCTAAAATTATTATTCCAACGGATCCTGATATGTCTCAAGTCGGTGAATATATGTTGGTAGAGACCTTTGATAATGGATGTACAGTTACAAATAATCTTACGGTAACAGTTACAAAATGTCAAAAATTAGGAAATTTAGTATGGAATGATGCTAACAATGATGGATTAAACAACAACGGAGAATTAGGAATTCCTAATGTACCCGTGAAGATATATGATGTTTTAAAACCAACGGTTGTGCTGGCAACAACTACAACTGGTGCTGATGGAAAATATATATTTAAAGATTTATATCCAGGTTCATTTGTGGTTGAAATCGAATCGCCAACGGGTTTTAAATCAAGTACTGGAACAAATGGTTCTGCAACAGGTGCTTATGAACCAGCTCCTGATCCAAATACACCCGATACAAATGATAATGATGATGGAACGAAAACGACTGGTCAATTTATCAGAAGCCTTCCAGTTGATTTAGGAAATTTATCGGAACCTGTAAATGATGGAGATGTCACAGTTGGAACTGCAGAAGATAAAAATTCAAATCTAACGATTGACTTCGGTATATTTAAACCCGCTCAATTAGGTGATTTTGTTTGGTCAGATACTAATAAAAACGGTATTCAGGATGCGGGTGAATTGGGAGTGAGCGGCGTAAAAGTAAATCTATTCGCAGAGACTGGCACAACGCCAATCGCCACCACAACAACGGGTTCAGACGGTAAATATTTATTTGATAATCTCATTGCAGGAAATTACACCGTTGAATTTGATAAAACTTCAATTGGTACGGGTAATGGATTCTCACCGAAAAATACTACCACAACCACCGTCGATAAAGACAGTGATGCAGATGTATCAAATGGTAAATCTTCTCAAGTGACGCTAACGGCGGGAGAATTTAATCAAACGATTGATGCAGGTATCATTGGGAATTGTGTTCCATCTGCCATTGGAACTATCTCAGTACCAAGTCTTTGCGTAGGTCAATCTTTAACCATGACTGCAACAAGTTCTGACCCTTCAGCAACTTATGCTTGGAGTACAAACGCAACTACCGCATTTACTTCCACATCCAAAGATGTTACTTTGCCAAGTTTAAAAACTGGGAATTCGGGTACTTATACGGTTTTAATTACAAATTCTAACCTTTGTACCTCTGCGTTAACGGCAAATGTAGTGGTAAATCCAATTCCAACCATTACGGTAAATAGTGCGTCATTCTGTGCGGGTGCAACTGGTACATTAACTGCAACAGGAGGAACTACTTACGCTTGGACAGGTCCAGGCACCTTTACTACGGCAACGGCAATTTTATCAGTAACTCAACAAGGAGTATATACGGTCACAGGAAATTCAAATGAATGTACAGCCGTTGCCACAACGAGTGTAACAGTTTACCCAAAAACGGTTTTAACTGCCACTGGTGCAGCAATTTGCTTGGGTGGAAGTGGAACAATCTCAGTTTTACCAGCAGGTTTAAAATATGTGTGGACTGGTCCAGCCGCTTTTAGTGGTTCAACTACACAAACGCCATCCATCGCCAATGCAACGGATGCAGATAAAGGAACCTACACCGTAACAGTGACCGACGGGAATACGTGTATTGCAACGGCTGCGGTTGCCGTAACGGTTGGAACTGCGTTAACCGTAACGCCATCGAGCAATAGTCCAGTTTGTGTTGGAACAAGATTAGATTTAACCATCACGGGTGGAACTGGGGCAACTTATTTATGGACAAGTCCAAAAGGTGTAACAACAAGTGTTCAGAATCCATTTACACAATCTGCAACAATTGACGACAAAGGAGTTTGGACAGTAGCTGTAAAAAATGAAGATGGTTGTAAAGGCTCAGGTTCTGTAAACATTGATGTTAAACCAGCCTTAACGGGTGTAACAGCCACAGCAAGTGTTCCTGGATGTACAGGAGATAATATTACTTTAACTTCTTCACCAGCAGGAGCAAAAAGTTACGAATGGTCTGGAACGCCAAGTTTTGCTTCAAGTGTTCAAAATCCAACCATTGTAAAACCAACGGTTGATAACTACACTTTCACTGTGAAAGTTACAAATGCTGACGGATGTACAGCCTTGGCAACTGCTTCGACTGCAATTTATACTGCTCCTGCCGCAACGGCAACCGCAAATTCACCCGTGTGTTTTGGAAATACAATTAATTTGGGAGTAATAACGAGCGGAACAAAATTTGCTTGGACGAGTCCTGACGGTTTTACGTATTCGACACAAAATCCATCAATTGCCAATGCAACATCTGCAAAAGATGGAACATACACGGTAGTTGTCACGAATGCAAACTCTTGTAATGCAACTGCAACGGTTAAAGTAGTAGTTAATTCACAATTGAATGGAGGAAATGACTTGTCAATATGTGCACCAATAACAACGGCTCAATTGACAGTAATTTCAGGGGCAACGTGGTCGGCAGACGCAACAAACCCTGCAGCTGCAACGGTTGATGCTAATGGAAAAGTCAGTGGAATGACCGTAAATGGTACGTACGCTTTCACAATTACAGATTTAGGAAATTGTAAAGATATTGTTAAAGTATTCAGAAATGAAAAATTAGATGCAGGTGATAATGTTATTATTTGTTCACCAATTTCAACGGCAAAATTATTGAAACTAAATACTGGACAGACTTGGAAGTACTTTGCAAATGGACAAACACAACCAACGCCAACGATTGATGCCAACGGTAATGTGGCGGGTGTAACCCAAGACGGAAGTTATTTATTCATCTTAGAGCAAACAGGTGGAAGTACCTATTGTGCTGATACTGTGGCAGTTATTCGAAAGCCTTCTCCAATGGCAGGAGGTGACCAAACTGTAAAATCAGGCGGTGGAATTTGTGAACCGCTGAAAACTGCAAAATTACAAGCAGCAGCATCGGGTCAAAAATGGTCAGTAGCATCAAATAGTGTTGGTTTTGGAACAGTCGCCATAGATGCGAATGGAACAATTACCAACATGGAAACAAACGGAATTTATACTTTTGTTTTAACACAAGGTGAATGTAAAGATTCAGTACAGGTTGAAAGAATTGCCAAACCAGTTGCTGGACTTGACGTTGAAATTTGTTCGGATATTAAAACAGTTAAATTGCCGAATGCCCCAGCAAATATGACTTGGTTAAGCATTGCATCAAATCCTGTTGGAACTTTAATCAATGCAACATCGGGTGAAGTGACAGGTTTAACAACGGCAATTGAATATAAATTCATCCTAAAAAATGCGGGAGGATGTACAGATACTGTGTCTGTTAAAACCAAAGCAATTCCAACATTTGATGTCAATGCAGTTCAAGCAACTTGTTCGATTGGTGCTGCAAATCCAGATGCTCAATTGATAATTTCAAGTACTGATGCAAATGCGAAATATGATTATAACGAAGGAATAACTTACACAGGAACAAAAACTTTTGCCACTGCCATTGCAATTACAATTCCAGTAACTGGATTAATAAATCCAACCACCGATAAAAGTTATGCAGTGAGAGTTTTCAATAGCACTGGATGTTATACTGATAAAATAGTAATATTGAAAACAAGAGTTTGTGAATGTAAAGCGGATGTTTGTGTACCATACTCATTCAAAAAAACGAAATAAAATGTAGCCTGATTCGCTTGAATCATACATAAAGATAATAAAAAACAAAGTAAGGAATAGAGTGCGGAAAGCATAGCTTCATTGGAGCTATGCTTTTTTGTTTTGTAATTTAACGCAGGCAGGATTCAAAACCCTGTCTGCGTTATTGATAACTTTAATCCAAAAAGTTTAAGTAATTTTGCCAAAACAAACATCGAGAATCAAACATCAAAAACGAAAATCGAAAACCAAACATCGAACATCGAATCAAAATGGACGTTTCCATCATCATTATTAATTATAAATCCGCTGAATTAACGGTTCAATGTATTACTTCAATTAAGAAATTTACTTCTGGAATTACGTATGAAATTGTGGTTGTTGATAATTTTTCAGAAGATAATTCAGAGGAAATTATCAAAACGGCTCACCCAGATATTTTATGGGTACAAACAGGTTACAATGCAGGATTCAGTCGTGGGAATAATGCAGGATTCAGCGTGGCGAAAGGAAATTATTTGTTGCTGTTAAATGCAGATACCTTACTTTTTGAGAATACTATTAAACTGACATTCAAACGTTTACACGAAAGGAAAGACATTTCAGTAATTGCGGGATTGCAATTATTTCCAGATATGAGTTTAATGCCATATTTTAGAAATAGAAATGAATTTAGAAAATTTTTATATGTAGTTCCAAACCGCTTTAATCATAATTTAGATAAATTTTTTCCAGAACCTCAATTTTCAGACCCAAATCAGGCTGAACTCCCATGCGGTGCTTTTATGATGCTTAGTCGAGAAACTATTGATAAAGTAGGAGCAATGGATGAAGATTTTTTTATGTATGCCGAAGATTTTGAATGGGCATCCAGACTTAGAAAAGTGGGTAAACTGTGTTATTTCGATGACATTAAATTTATCCACCTTGAAAAGCCTTCACCTTTCCGAAGAACAAATATTACCCCAATCAATAAATTTGGAACACAAATGCAAGTTTCAAATCTACTTTGGGTGAGAAAAGAATACGGAATTATGCCTTATTTATTTTTAATTTTTCATTACGTTACGCTGGCAATTTTCTTTTACGTTTGGAAAATTACGGTCAATATTTCAAAATTAAGAAACCCATTTTTCCAATTAAGAAGCCAAAAGATTTTATTGCTTAAAACAAAAGTATATTTAAAGTTTTTCTGGAAAACCCTTTTCAAAATAAAAGGCTTCTACAAAATTGCAGAAGCCGATAATATTGATGTCAATTATCAGTAAACAGTTAACAATAATCAGTAACAATTAAATTATCAGTAAAAAAATGCCGATTTGGAACAATCATTTCCAAATCGGCATTTTTT
>JANXML010000072.1 GCA_025354645.1 Arcicella sp.
TTGAACGAGAGCTATAAAGTTTATAAAACCTTATAGCTCTGATTATCAATGATTTAATCAAAAATTATTAACTTTTAGACCGTTCAGATTAATATGATACAGATACTTAAAATTGAATACTGAAACCTCTGAAAATATTAAAATTATTTGTTTTACTGTTTTTTATTTTGAGTTGATATATAATGTAACATTTGAAACACACCATTATACGGTTCTCCACTTTCTATTTTTAAAATAGATATAGATTCATCTTTCATGAAAATTTTAATTTTTGTAAAATCAATAGTGTTCCTAATACCTTCATTATATTCCTCCAGAATAGCGGGTTTTACATCAATAATATTTACAAAATCTAATTCAGAAATTATACTATTTTTGTTAAGTATAATAACCCTCTTATTTGTGAATAAAATAATTTCATCTTTTACGTTCATTTCTGAGGAAAGTAATATCTTTTCTCCTTCAAGAAAGTTCTTTTCTTCAAAGAAAAAATTAGTTTTCTCATTTATTTTAGTATTAACACCCTCTCCGCCCTTTCTTTTAAATATTGAGAGGTAAATATTTGATTTATCATCATTCTCCATAACATATTACGGTTTTAATATTTTTTGTAAGTATACTCCATTCCCACTTTGACTAAATGTATATCCAAATCTTCGGGCAATTTCAGGATTCAAAAAACCTTTATTAATTACAGAAGAACCAAAAATTGATATTTTACTTGCTCCTGCTTGAAGAGCTTCTTTCTCAAAACCATTAATCAAATTTCGAAAACCAGAATAACTTTTATTTGAAGTTTCAATTAAAAAAATATTTCGATTGAAAACATCTCCAACAACACCTTTTGTCCCGTAAACAGAATATCCTCCAACTTTTTCTGTTGCTCCCATTGTCTCTTTTACAAGTGCTTGACTAAATGTCTCATCTGTCATTGGAACTAAGTCTTTTGCCGTTTGCCCAGCTTTACGCCCTGCAAAATCATCTACCCACTCCAACGCAGATTCCCCTGCTTCTTTGGCAACTTCTTTTTCGACCTGACCCACAATTACATCGCCTGGGATAACTCTTGCTCCTGTAAAGAAATTCCCCCCCCTTAAAACTGAACCTAATCCAGAGAATGTTCCTGCGGTTAATGCTGAAACTGCTGCATCCTTTAATATTCCTGTGGCACTAATATCTCCACGTCCTCCCAAGAGTGTATTTGCAGTATTTTTTACTAATCCCCCAATAACTGCACGACCAAAAGTTGAAGCGGCTACCCTTGCAAATCCTGCTCCTGGGGCTGCTGCAATAAATGCACCTTCAAATCCTCCAACTGCCGCAAATGCTAAGGCTTTACCCCAGTTTACTTGTCCACCTTTATTAATCGCATCCCAATTTCTGGCAACATTTACCCCTGCTCCGATGACAGCACCAATAGCAATGATAACAGGAATAAATCTTCCATCGGGGTCAATGTGAGAAACTGGATTATTGGCACAATAGGCAAATGGACTTATATTTTGAAACTGGTCGGCTGGGTCAGGCGTAAACCAACGTCCTAATGCTTTATCTTCAATTCTCCATCCAAAATCAGACCAATCTTCTAAACCGTCTAAGGCTAAATCTTCTTTTCCTTGCCAAGTATAACGGTCTGCCAAAGCTCCACTTAATGAGTAACGTAATGGTCTAATTTCCATTCCCCATCCATCATAAGCTATACTATGAACGATATAAGCCTTTCCTAAACTATCTTTATAACTCAATCGTAAATTACCTAAATGGTCGGTATATCCGTATTCTAAATGGTTATTTACAAATCTACCTTCCTCATTTTGTA
Source organism: Arcicella sp. (assembly GCA_025354645.1). GTDB lineage: Bacteria > Bacteroidota > Bacteroidia > Cytophagales > Spirosomataceae > Arcicella. The sequence continues at coordinate 1,820 of JANXML010000072.1, forward strand.
TTTCAGAAATTGCAAAATTAGATAAACTTGGATTTGCACCTGTATAGGTATAAATCATTTCACCATCATAGATTGTATAGCTTCTGACTCCACCAATATACCGTTCTGCTTGCCTTTTTATCCCTGTACTGGTATATTTGTAAACAATAGAATCGCTGTTACTGCGAACTACTTTTCTAACCAAATCTAAGAAATTGTATTCTATTAACGTTATATTACGGTTTAAGTCTTTTCGTAGTTTTCCATCTGCGTAGTATTCGTAATCATCGCCTGAGTTCGTTCCATTTTTAAACCCATCGGCTTGTGAATCAGGAGCAACATCCGTAACGGTTTTTAGTTTATTTCCTTCGTTAAGGTACTGATAATCAAGTGAATCTATCCTAACGGTGGCACTACCATTCTTCCCCATTCGGGACATAAAGGTAATATTTCCATTCTCGTCATAAGTAATATTAGGAATAGAAAAGTTTTCTCCTGCTTTTCCACCTGAATAAATAGCACTTTTTAAACGGTTGGCTCTGTCATACGAAAACTGATACGCTCTTATTGTTGGGTCTGCTCCAAAAGTTTTCCAACTTTGTTTTGAAATTGAGCCATCAAAATAACTATTTGAACCTGTGTGATAATCAAGTTTATAGCTAAATAATTTGTCTTCGGAGGTTTGGAGATTTCCAGCGGCATTAAGATTTGTGCCTATCATATTTCCTCTGACATCGTATTTATACTCAATCAACTGTAAGGCTGCTCCCTGCCGATTGGCTGGGAGCGTTCCCATTTGAAGGGTGCTACTACCTTGAAAAGTAAGTGTACCTTTATCAAACAGACTTCCTGCGGATACGGTTTGACTTGTCGGAACTGTAACAATATGCCCTTGGTTAATTACCACAGGATCGTTGATAGTTGGTAACATACCAGAAAACCAAGTATTATTATCTGTCCAAAGTCCAGTTTGTTTTGAACCTATGGCATTTGAAGGCTGGACTGCTTTTGTCTTTAAACGTCCAATCTCATCATATCCAAACGAAGACATTTTAAATCTTGGGACTTTAAAAACTGTTCCTTCTTTGAGTGTATAATATAAATCTTTTCTCCTTCCAACATGGTCCAGCGATTGTTCGATATTTCGTACATTATCACTCGCACCACTTTTGCGATAAATCATTTGGTTTTGTAATACCTCTCCCAAAAAATTATATTTCGTATCTGACTGATTTCTGCCAATCAAGTGCGTGAAACCAATCGACTCAATATTTCGGTTTTTTTCATCATAATATACAATAGAGGGAAAAAGGAAATCTCCATAAATTTCATCTTTGATATATCCTCCCGTAGCTAATCCACGTGCTTGATAATCGCCCAAATTTGAATAGGCAGTTGCGTTCAAAGGGTTTGTTTGAAAGTTATAGTCAGACACACTACCATAATAATCATTGTAAACTCTCCAATCATAATCATCATAAAAACTACAAGTTTTAAGAGTCGGAATTGTAATTAAGCTACTAATTTGTGAAGGAAAAGAACGATTTGTATATTGCAAAATATTTCCGTCTTCTGTACTTCGTTCTTCAAACTGTTTATCGTATAAAAATGAGTCAAAATAGCCTTGCAGAGTCTCATAACTTGCCATACTGGTAAATTGCCCTGTTTTAATACTTCTCTGGTTGCCGTCAAATTTCATAAAATTCCATTTATTTGTTGCAGCTTCTTGCGTGTCTTGGGTTAAAACTGCCTGATTTAAACGGTTATAGACGGTTTTTAACCAACCACTGCCAGGGGAATGTTTAGCCGAAATCCTACCTCTTTTGTCATAAGTAAAAGCGTAAATATTTTCTTCAAAAAAAGTGGCATTTGGAAGAGATGTTTCATTAAAAAGGTTATAAATAAATGCCTTGGGTGGCACAATATATCGTAATCTTCCGTAAATATCTATCACGAATGCGGTGTTAAGATAAGTCCCTTCATCATCTACTTGCACGGATTTTTGGATGACATTACCCGATTTATCCATGTATTCTTTGACCATACTTCCTCGTTCATCCGTCATTACTTTTACACTTAATTCACCATTTCCATAAGTTCCCGAACTACTAATATCGCCATTCGATAAGATTGTATATTTTTTTATGGAAGAGCCGTCAGTCAAATAATTTATTTGAGCAAATTTATTATTGTCTCGCCATGCCTTTCCTGCTCCATAACTTTTGAAAACTCTTCCCAAAGGAGATGCTTCATACTCTGTAACTTCGGTATAAGGATAATCATCTACATAAAATGATTTTGCTAAACTTAAATGGTTGTTTACATATTTGCCTGTAATTTGACTCGTTCCAATTGTTAGGATGCTTCGCTTGCCTCTTCCAAATTTATCGTATGTCGTACTACTAACCATATCTGTCCCTGTTGGACTACCTCTAAATCCTATGGATTGTAAAGTTCGTCCAGAGCCATCAATCTGGGAAATGGAAATCATGCAATCTGTATAATCTAAGGTTGAAACACTGGTAAATTTGCCTCTTGGTGTTCGAGTAATTATACGGTTATAAGTGGTATCAGTCGCTAAATTGGGTGTACTTAATTGGGTACTCTGTCCATGATAAAGGTATTCATAATGTTTAATGATATATCCATCTTTGTCTTTGATACATAAGAGTTTACCATCAGGATAGTATTCTTTTCTGATTTCTAAACCATTAGGCATTGTTTCTTTGAATATGCCAAAAACACGATTGTCATATTCATAAGAAGTCCATAATTCTCCTTTTTCAACGACTCCTGTTCCTAAATCAGAGTAATTATTAATCGTACAAATGGGTAATACTGATTGACTATCATATTTGATGAAGGTTTTTGCACCGTGAATTATTTTCGATTTCTGTACCTGACCATTATTTGTATAAGATTCTATTCGACTACGGGGTTGTCCGTAATCTATCGACTTCACTAATTCATCGGTGGAACGATTAAACGTAGTGAAATTAAAAGTGGTACTTGGTATATTTTCCAAGACATAGTTCTCGTATAAAAGCCCTGATTTATGTTCATTAGTGCTATCGGCATAGTAACGATTAAGAGAAGCTCGTATCGTTGCTCCTGCTTGTTTTGTATAAGATTCTACTACACCGTGAGGAATATATCTTTTTTGAAGTTGATAGATTCCCTTGGCAAAACTACCTGTCGGTATATGAGGAGTATAATTATACAACGTTTGTGTTGCTGCTGGATTTACAGTTGGGTCAGAACAATCAACACTATTACCATCATAATCATAACACGCTTGATAAGCCGTTGAATCAGAACCCCACACAAAATCTGCCGCATAGCGAGTGTAAGTTTCAAGGGCATTTTCTCGTCCATCTATTGTCGAAGATTTTATTGCTTGATTATGTTTTGTTCCAAATTCAAGTGTACTTGAATTAATAATGGGGTTTGCCCCATTCTGATCATAAATACTTGTACTGTCTCCAATCATTCGGAATTTGTAAGTATTTAAGGTATAGGTTTGTGAAGCATCGTAGGCTTGTCCAGAAGAGAATACTTTTTTGAGAGAAAGAGCATATTTCCCATCACTTATTTTTTCGTAGCGTTGAGTTTTTAACATCAATAATTGTCCAGTTTGATTATAAACTTTCGAACTTCTTTCAGTCCCTCCGAAATAATCATGGTCTGGTATGTATTTGGAAGGAGATAAATAAAAAGCTCCACCTCCTAATGAACGATACATATCATAAGCTACAATGGGGTCTCTCTCGTCTTGGTTGAAATTCTTAATGGTATATCCCAAACTTGGTACTCCTACACTATCACAGATAATTTCTTTTACTTGCGAATATCCAACGGCTGGCTTAGAAGATTCTAACAACATCTGAGCGTATAAACTTGAACTTGAAACAGGATAACCAAATAAATCAGTGAAACGGTAAAGTGGCTTGAAAAACAAGAATCCACTCGAAGTTCCATTATCTTTTAGATATTCATACTTCTTAATTTGAGTGATTCCAGAAATTTTGTCTTGATATTTAATTGCTTTAATTCGTATTCCTCCAATGAGAACGTTATAGTTATTGGCAACGTGCGGTTCATAATAAAACTTTGTACTTGCTCCCAATGAGTAGTCAATTTGCTCCAATGACCCCCAAAAGGCTTTCATATTTAATAAATTCGTTTCAGAAATTGAAGGGTCGTTGTACAAGCCAATAAAAGATGTGCTTCGGTCTGCATCTGTAAAACAATTAGAAGGTGTATATTGGTCTGAACCAATAAGATGAGAATTATTATATCCATTAATTAATCCCCAATGGTCAATACCCCGTGTGAATCTTGATGGAAAAGTCTGCCCTGCTCCTCGATAATGAAAACGATAAGAAATGTTGGTATCAGGCATAATGATTCTTTTGAGAAATAGACGTTTTTCCCAATGGTAAGGATTGGCAGTACTCGACAAGCTATATCCATAAGGTATTACTTCATTACCGAATGGATTTTGCCCAAGATATTCATACTCAAATTTATAACCGACTGCGGTAGCGGAAGGTCCGATTTTATCCCTTACAATGATATTTTGCAATAATTTTAACGTTGAACTACTTGTCGGACTAAATGTATAATCTATGTCCTCACGGGCTGGTGGTATACAGAAAGTACAATTATTGAATTCTACTTCTAAGGTTGAACCTTCTATTTTCTTGGGAGTTGCTCCTTCAATTATTACAGAATTGATTTTTTTATTTTCAACTTGACTAATGGATGGGCAATGTCCGCCACCACCACTTAAAGTTGTGTACTGTTCTGTTAATTTGTAGTAAGAATAAACAGAATTATCATACGTAAAGTCAATAGGATGTCCATAAGCTCCTTTAATCTTTGTTACATACCATCCAGAAGTTAGCAAATTTGTACTTCTCTAAAATGCAAAATGACCAGCAAAATTAAAGTTTGCTTCGGCTTCAAAACTATTTTCTGTTGTTCCTGCCGCTCCCGAAAATTCATAAATTTGTCCATTGGGCATTTTAAAAATCCAATTAGAGAATTTTCCTACAATCCCTTGACCGTCAGTACGATAAGTAAAGCTAACATTTACATCAATATCTGCATCAGGGAAAAAACGAGCTTTTCCTGTCAGAAAATCAATCATGAATTTATACGTTGAACCGCCTATATTTAGAAAAAACCAGTCTGGTTCGCTATCATCCGTATTATTTGAAGTTGAATTATTCGCTGCATATTTGTAATATCCCTTACGTGCGACAGCGGTCTCAGCACTAAGATTTGTTATATCCAAACGCCCCTCATCAGGCACACCTCTAATTATTCTGCTTAAAAAAGCAATTCCATTAATTTGCCAATTCATCCCACACCAAGAAGCTACATCATGGGCTTTCATACCAGTAGCATTATAATTTATTGAAATAGGAACAGTTAAATCAACCTCTTTTAACGTAACAAGTGGATAGCCAATAACGGGAGCACCGATATAGGAGTTTATAGGGATGTCTTGGAGCTGATTAGCAAGTTTTGCTTCTGGGGAAGCATCAGATGCACTTCCTGTACTGGACGAAGAAAAACTACTTGCTGCCGCTGGGTCTGGTTTTTCAATAGGCTTCTTTGGGTCTTTTGGGTCGCCATCGTCTTTCCCATCACCTGCATTCCCTGTACCGCCATCGTCTTTTTTATCAACAACGAGTGTGGCTGGCTTTTGCTCCTTTATGATGGAATTTTTAGGTTGCTCCGTAGCAATAATTGTTGGAGTCTTTGGCATTTCTTTTTCTTGTGCGAAAGAAACAAAGTTAAATAAGAGTATGCACACAAGCACACTCAGAGAGCGTTGGAAAGTTGTTACCATTATGGCGGTTTTTTAAAAATGTTAAGTTTATAATTTGAGGTAACTACGTAAGGAAAAACAAAATTGCGTGGGAACGCATACTTATTACTTTGTCGCTGTTGGGGGTCAAATCCCTTATGAGCAAAGCAAAAGCAACGCCCCACGCAATTGAGCATGGGACGTTTAGCCCTAACTTTACCTGCTCATAAACTTTGACCTTTTACAGCGACAGGGGTTAGCTAAACGTAATTGATATTTTTTCTTCTTTCTTTTTCTCTAATTCAAAAGGATAAATGTTTTCGCAATGTTAAAGCGTGTTTTTTATCTCTCCAAATTTTAAGAACGTTATTTTACCGAAAAACCAAAAATAGGGTAATTTTACGCAATGAACAAATTGTTTAATGCTCATTTATCTCTTATATGCCACGCCCGAAATATTCACCGTATTCGTAGGTGTGGGGGCAAAGTTTTCATCCTGTATCAACACGTGAGTAGCACCCTTCAAGGCAGCTTCTTTTTTGAGTTTTTCAATCGCTTCAATTCTCAGTTTATCTTGTTTACCAAACATCTTGGAAGCACTCGCTGAAATTTCTCCAACTCGTTTCAGGTTTTTCACTTCTTCATAAGCCCTCGTAACAATGATGTCCTTACTTGCCGTTGGTGGTTGAATCGTACTTACTTGTGAAATTGGCACTGTGGCTGGTGTGGTCGGACTCACTGGAATTGTTGTTTTTGCGACCACGCCTGAAACTGCTCCTTGTGTGGGATTCAATATCATTTCTTTCACGATTGAATCCGAAACTTTGGCGGTTTTTAGCTTAATTAACGCCTCTGAACCTACCTCAAATTTATGGGCGGTTTTACTAATTTTCTCTTTCAAAATCGTGGTTGAAACGTCTGAATCGGATAATTTGATTACATCATCATTCGTCATAGTTTCTGTTGGTGGCGAAGCTACGAACATGGCTTTCACCACTTTATCCGAAATCTTCCCTGCTTTCAAGTCGATTAAACCCTGAGCGGTTAAATCGAACTGGCATTTGGTTGAACTGATTTTAGCCAAAATAATATCCTGTGATATTTTGGATGCTTGTAAATTGATAATCTCTTTATTACTCAAAGCATCTTGGGCGTAAGTGGATGCACTGGCGAAAACACAAAGCGTAAAGAACAGGGCGGTTTTTTTGATAAATTTCATTTGAAAATTTGGTTATAAAATGTTTTAAAAAATGAGAATAGATAACTGGTAATGAGTTTATTAATTAATAAAAATGTTCACTAATTTGGGGTTTAATTGAGCTTTTATATTTCATTAATTAAGTATTGGTACAGCCATTTACCTGTAAAGAGAATGTATAAAAGCATCGAAAAGAGAATGGTTATTGCATTAATCATATCAGTCATTTCTGCATTGAATACGCAAGAGTAAATCCTAAATTTGAGATAAAAGATAGTAAAAAACCTTCAAATGGATGATTTTGGATAGCTTTGATAGTATCATTCAGTTTTTGAGTTGAGAAATACATAATTATTTTAGGGCTTTACATGATTAGTTACTTTACCCCGAACTTTATGAATTACACCGTGGCATATAAATTCATCACCTTTAATCTTAAATTCAAAGGATAAGCCAAAATCATTTGTGGGATAAGGTGATACCAAATATCCATCGAATATCTTACATAATCTTGAATCAAATTCTGACGATTTATTTTCCTGTTTACTATATGAGTTTGTAGTAACACGATAAGGAAATTCATCATTATCGGACAAAGTAATAACAACAAAATTATAGTTCCCTTCATATTCTTTGTATTTAGAAAAATCGGATTTCCATGTTCCCAAAAACTTTTTATCATCCCTTTCGGCACTTGGTTTACAGGCAAACAATGTTAGTAAAATAAACAAGCTCAATAATAGATTTTTCATGTGAATTATGATTTTTTAAAATGTAAATTATCAATAACTTGGGGTTAAGATTTACCAAATAAGCAAGTGCTTACTCAGTAAAATCTATGTGCTTTAATGATGAAACTTTCCCCTTTGTTCTGTCTCATAAGGTGGTAGCTTATGAGTTATCGAGCGTGGTCGTAACACGTCTCCCTTTGAGCTTAGAAAAGCTCCTAATTAAACCAACTATTGTTTACCTTGCTCTTGAAAAGAGGGCGTTTTCAAGCTATTATTTACTACTTTTTTGCTTTAAGCTATGTTTAAAAAGCCTTGTAATCAGCCGTTTCGCTTCTTTGCAAGATTTCTTAAAATAGTTGTATAATATGTCGCATTACGGTATTTAGCATCGTGAGGATTAAAAAGCTGCCAAACCAAGTAATTGCCGTAACTTGAATATCGGAAGCTCCGCTTTTTAATTTTTTAGATACTTTTACCGCTCCGATGATACCTATGAAGGCAATTACAAAAACCATCACTTTACTAAACGTTTGCAGAGCTTCCACAGCTCCCACGCCAGAAATGAATAAAAAAGGTAAGGATGCTCCAAGGAATCTTTGTTCTTGTGCGTTTTTTACAAGATGTTTCATGATAATTTATTTGTTAGGGAATTTATAATCATTTTTTTGCTACGATTTTTACAAGATAAAAAACCGTCTTACAAGTCAAAATGGATTTGTTTATGACTATTTTATCTAATGAGAGCTTCTTATTACAAGCACCTGTGGTTTTACATCAGCTTTTTGGCAAGAAAAAAAGGTTACAATAAAATAAATAGAACTGATAATGAGTGGTTTCTTCATTTTTGTAAGTGTCTGATTGTTAATTAGATATAATTTTAAAGTTTGAATAAATGAGGAAATAAAATCGTTATAGATACAAATCGTTTTCTACTCTACCCGATGATTTTTATTAAGT
>JANXML010000096.1 GCA_025354645.1 Arcicella sp.
AATGATTTTAGGTTGTATAAAAAAGTCATTCATCCTGATTATCAAGGACTTTATTTCTTGGCATTAATTCAACCTTTGGGGGCAATTATGCCATTGGCGGAAGTACAAAGCAAATGGATTGCCAACATTCTGACGGGCGAAACCAAACTGCCTAACAAAGACGAAATGCTGAAATCCATTGAAGAAGATAAACAAGCCATGGCAAAGCGGTATAAAGTATCTCCTCGGCATACGTTGCAGGTGGATTTTCATCCTTACAAGGAGAGTATTGAAAAAGAGATGAAGCGGAGGTAGAGAACAGAAAAGAGGCTTGAACCACATCGTTCAAGCCTCTTTTCTGTTCTATCAACCACTCATCATAAAAACGTTCCTCATTGAACCTCCCTTGTCGTATTTGAGTTTTCATTAAATAAACGTAATTTCTTAGCTACAAATAAACGAATAATCGGTATAAATAAAATTCGTGTAGCATCGGCGTACCGATTCATAGCAATAGAGAGGTATTTACGAACCAACGCTCAACTCACACAATGAACAAGTTAATCATCATTCCAATCGTCACCATCGTTTTTTTATTGATAGATTGGTACGTTTGGCAAGCCGTAAAAGTTTCAACGCAAAATCTTTCGCAAAACGCCCAAAACATCACAAAATATATCTTCTGGGGTATTACCGTTTTCACACTTACGGGTATGTGGTTGTATAATTTTATCAATCCCGATTTATTGGGCAAAAACCTCCGTACAATCATAATGGTAGGGGTTTTTATTAATTATATCTCAAAAATTTTCGTGGTTTTATTTCTTTTAGTTGATGATTTAATCAGATTATTTCAATGGATTGTCTCAAAATTTACAGGTCATACCGTTACCTCAAACGCACCCATCGGAGGAACAGGAAATATCACTCGTTCTGATTTTTTAATGAAAACTGCCGTTGTGGCAGGGGCAATTCCAGCGGTTGTCTTCACGTGGGGAATCATCTCTGGGGCTCACGATTACAGAATCCGACGAGTGAAATTGGTCTTGAAAAACCTACCAAAACAATTTGAAGGCATGACGATTGCCCAAATTTCAGACATTCATTCGGGTTCTTTTTTCAATAAAGTTGCCGTGAAAGGGGGCGTAGAAATGTTGATGAAAGAAAAGCCAGACGTTGCTTTTTTTACAGGTGATTTAGTCAATAATTTAGCCACCGAAGTAAACGAATACATTGATATTTTTAATAAAGTAAAAGCACCATTGGGCGTTTTCAGTACCCTCGGAAACCACGATTATGCCGATTATGTCAATTGGGAGGGCAATTTAAAAGCCAAACAACAAAATCTTAAAGACCTCATGCACGCACACAAGATTTTAGGGTATGATTTATTGATGGATGAGAATCGTTTTATCGAACAAGGCGGAGAAAAATTAGCCATTATTGGAGTCCAAAATATCAGCGGACAAGGACGTTTTCATTCTTACGGAAATCTTCATAAAGCCCATCAAGGCACTGATGAAGCATCCGTAAAATTGCTCCTTTCACACGATCCAACGCATTGGGATAAGGAAGTAAACACAAAATATAAAGACATTGATGTGATGTTTTCGGGACATACGCACGGAACACAATTTGGGATTTCAGTGGGAGGTAAAACATGGTCTCCCGCACAATACGCCTATAAACAGTGGGGAGGATTATACGAAGAAGGAGATCAAAAACTGTATGTAAATCGGGGTTATGGCTACATTGGCTATCCTGGCAGAGTTGGAATGCCGCCAGAAATTACGATTTTTGAATTAACGAGAGGGTAAATTATTCTTATGACTCGGACAGCTTAGTTCAAACCTTTTTTGTTGCATATAATTAATCAATTTATTTACAAATAAAATCGGGCTGTAAGAAATTTAAAAAGGAGTATATTCATTGAGAATATACTCCTTTCTACTTATGATTCAAAGCTTTGAGACTTTTACCTATTTCTCTACCTGCGAGTAGTTCAACTCTACTGGTGTATTCCTACCAAAGATTTTAACCATTACGTTCAATTTCTTTTTATCATCAAAAATCTCTTCGACTGTTCCTTCAAATCCAGAGAATGGACCGTCAATTACTTGAATGGTTTCACCCTTCGAGAAACTCGTTGTAGATGCTTCTTCAACGGTTGCGGCTTCATCTATCCTACCCAAAATACGGGTAATTTCACCTTGGCGAAGAGCAATTGGCGTTTTAGAGGTTTTACCATCGTTCCAACTCAAAAATCCGATAACACCAGGCATTGACGTAATTAAGTGAGCAACTTCACCGTATTTAATATCGGCTTCCACAAAGATATATCCCGAAAAAAGTGTCTTCTCACGAATGGTTTTTTTGCCATTACGCATCTCAAAAATTTTCTCCGTAGGAATAACAATTTGAGGAATGTATTCTTCAAGGCTTTGTCTGGCGATTTCATTTTCCAGATAAGTTCTTATTTTCTTTTCTTGCCCCGAGACTGCTCTCAGAACGTACCAGCTTGTTTCTGCCATAATATTATTGCGGAATAGGGAATGCGGATTTTAAATTAATCGAATGTAAGTAGTTGATAATTAATGAGTTGGTGTTAAATATTATAAATCTAACCCCAAACCACTAAATCCAAACCCCTAATTAAAACGATTGATAGAATAATTCTAAGCCTGATTTGAACAAAAAGTCAATCAAACCTACGACCATTGCGAATATCAACGATGCCACCAAGACAAGGGTTGATGATGAGGTTAATTCAGAAAATGTGGGCCAAGTTACGTTCTGCATAACTTCTGTCCAAGAATCACCAAAAAGGTTTTTAATTTTGTTCATGGTTGTATTTAACTGTTATTAAACTTTTAAGTTCCAGAATTTTAGAATTCAAATTTCAAGCCAATTTACAAAATATTGTAAAACTTGAAATCAAAATCCCAAAACTTGGAACTTAACTAATAG
>JANXML010000126.1 GCA_025354645.1 Arcicella sp.
GCAATAATTCGTAAGTTGTCATTACAATTACTGAATAATATAACTGACAAAGAAAGTATTAAAAGTAGAAGAAAATTGGCAGGTTGGAATGACCAGTATCTAAGCCAAATGCTCGCTAATATTTAAATGCGTTTAACCTGAATATTTAACGAAGTTATCAAAGAAACCATTGCTCCATTTTTAAAGGCAAACGGTTGGCGAAAACAGAATTTGACCTTTTATAAGGCTCAAAACGACATGATTTACGTTATCAATTTTCAGAAATCTACGTATAATTCGGTAGATTATTTTCAATTATTTGTGAACTGTGGCATTTATGTAGAAGTCTTTGAACTGAGGGAAATGGCTCTTCCGAAAGAATACGAATGTACGTTAAGTATTAGAAATGAGCAAATTACGGGTAGAAAACAGCAATATTTTGAAATTATAGAAAGCCGCCAAAAGGCACAATTAGCTGAGGAAATCATGGATGAATTAATCCAAATTTTAGCTTTTTATAACAGCATGAACACGGTGGAAAAAGTGGTGAAGAAATGTATCACAAAATATGGTACGAGAGATTATCAAAAAATGACAGCCTATTTAGCTAAAACGAAGGATGTAAAAAATTTAGAATTATTTTATAAAAACCATCAAAAAAACCTTGCCGAACATCCGTACAGAGATGAGATTTTGGGAAATATTGTGAATATTGCAAAGGAACATGGCATTGAATTATAAACCATTTGATAAACCTAAACTATGTCCATATTCCAACCAATAAATCTTGTTTACATGGTCGTTATTATAATTTTCAATAATCGTTTCGGCGGTTTTTATTGCCAATAATAATGCCTGAATGCTATCTACGCCCACAATATTTTTTCCTCCCAAATGTTCATGTTTAGTTTTCCAGCCTATTCCCGACGGGTTTCGTTCTACAATATTGATATGAAATTCGCAATGACTTCGGTCTTTTCCTATTTCTTGTGGTTGATAAAAAAATACCTCAACGTCTCCTGTGGGATTCTTATTTTCATCAAATAAAGTCAAAGTTCGCCTAACTGCAATGTGTTCAGGCATTGGGATATACATTTCCCAATCCATGAATTTATTTCTGATTGCCATAGCTTCGTTGTAATCTTTGGCGAAAAAAGTAAATAAAGTTTTGTGATTATCAGGCAACGCCGAACCAAGTTTTTGTAATGAAAGACCGTCTTCGTCTTGGGTAAGAACAAAACCATTTTTCCAGAAATCATTGCCCCTTGCCAAAAGGTTTTCAGCTTCGGGTTTTGTGGCTCCCATGAGCGTGTGAAATTCCTCTTCATCAATGGCATAAGAACCGTTGCAAACTTCATTTAATGCTTGATTATAAATCAAAAAATCGCTCGAAAATTCAATGCCATTTTTATCTCTCTTATCGGCATTATTCAGTTCTGTCAAAACCATTTCCAAAATCCAGATGTCGTTGCCATAATCAATTTCAGCCAGTTGCTCATCGGTTGAAGTTTCATCATCAAGCAAAACTCGCATAGATTTTATTCTAAACTTTATTGCTTCCTTGGCAATGGAAATGAATTTGGGAGATAAAAGGATTTGTTTCATTCTTGAAATGTTATTTTCTGTTATTAAATGGTAAATGTAAAGTTGTCCAATCATTTTCCAAAGAAAAGATAAATATGTCATTTGCTTCTGAAAAAGTATAGCCTTATTTATTCATACAAAAATACAAAATAAAAATGCAGTTCATGAGTTGATTTATGTAATTTTGAATTACAATTTCAAAATTACATAAAATGTTTATCCAAAGAAATATCGAAGCGGCTATCAAAAGCCTCATCAATAAATATCCAATCATTTCACTCACGGGACCTCGGCAATCGGGAAAGACTACTTTATTGAAAAATATGTTTCCAGATTACAGGTATATTACGCTCGAAGATGCCGATATGCGAGACTTTGCCACCGAAGATCCACGGGGTTTTTTAGCCCAGTTTTCTAAATACGTTATCATAGACGAAGCCCAGCGAGTGCCTCAATTATTTAATTACTTGCAGGGCAAAGTTGATGCTGACCAAATCATGGGGCAGTATATTTTATCGGGTTCGCAAAACTTTTTATTATTAGAGCAAATTTCGCAAAGTTTAGCGGGTCGGGTAGCTATTTTTAGACTTTTACCCTTCGATTTCTCGGAACTTGCCTCTCATCAACTCGTTCAAAAAGACTATATTCCGCATTTTTATACAGGGTTTTATCCAAGTATTTTTGATAGAAACATCAACCCAACTACTTATTACAATAATTATTTGGATAGTTATGTAGAGCGAGACATCAGGACAATCATTAATGTCAAGGATTTGTCAGTTTTTAGAATTTTTTTAAAACTTTGTGCGGGGCGAGTGGGGCAGTTACTCAATCTCAATGGCGTTGCAAACGAATGTGGTATTTCTTCGCATACGGCTCGTGCTTGGTTGAGCATTTTAGAGGCTTCTTACATCGTATATCTGTTACCGCCATTTTTTCAGAATGTAAACAAACGGCTCGTTAAAAGTCCAAAATTGTATTTTTGGGACACTGGTTTATTGAGTTATTTGTTGGACATCAGACAGCCAGAACAACTTCAAAGCCACTATTTGAGGGGAAATATTTTTGAGAATATGATGATAAGTGAGGTTCAAAAACAGAATTATCACCGATTGTTACACCTTAATTTATACTTTTTTCGAGATTCTAACCAAAACGAAATAGATTTGATGATTCAACAAAGCACTCAGTTCGACTTAGTTGAAATCAAGTCGAGTATGACCATTAATTCTGATTTTTTCAAAGGAATTAAGAATTTTAGTGAAAATTTCCCCGAACTTGTCAATCAGAAATTTTTGGTTTACGGTGGTGCAGAAAAATATAAACGACTTGAAACGCAAGTTTTGGGCTGGTCGTCTGTTGGAGATATTTTGAGCGAGTAGGCTATCGCTTGAAGGGAAACTCAGTTCGATGCCCTCACGCTACTTGCTTCACTATTCCTATTCCTCAATCTTCATTTTTTCAATGAAAATCTTCTCCGCTTCTTGTGGCGTTACGGCAAGATAGGAGTGAATCAACGTTTTTCCCACGGTCATCGACTCTTTTTCGGGATTTGATTTGTTTATCTTTTCAGCTACGCCATCGAGTTGCCAAATTTCATATTGACACGTTTTTAAGGCTTCAAAATTATTAATTAAATAGTTTGTTAAGCCTTTATTACCTTTGGCATCATCAAAAATCTCTTGTAGGATTTTGTCATATTCAGATAAAAGATTGGAGTATGACGCATGATATAATTTCAAGGGCAAATTATGAACCCAGTTGGTTATAACCCAAATCGTTTGGTCGTCTTTTTCGTAGCTTTGGGCTCGAATATCAATCAAAATTAGGTGCAATAATTTATGTAAAATACCCCTTGAATTGATTGGTTTTGGGTTTTCGCAGTACCAATCATACACCTTAAAAAAACGTTTGATGGCTTCCTCTTCATTTCCATAACATTCTGCCAAAATCAGCCCGTGCCAGCCTGCGGTGGTGTGTTTTCCGTAGAATAAACCACAATAATCCATAAAACCATCGAAAGGGTCATCGCCTTTTTGTAAGCCAAAACCCAACAAATAGCTATGAAGATTGGTGAGGTTGTATTTGCCGATATATAAAGCGGGTCTTTGCTTAATAATTTCTATTAATTCGTGGACAGTTTTGGCGTTGTTGGCAGTGGGGAGTATGGTCATAGGTTTAGTTGTTTGTCATAATCCGTAATATGTAAATATCCCTCTTCACGCACCAGAGCATTTAAACCGTGCTTTTTGCCCATTGCTGCCACTTCTTTGGCTTCCATGCTGCCTTTGATGCACAATTCTATGCTCATGTCTTTCAGTAAATTACGATATTGGCTCAGGATTTCCTTGGTTTCGCCCACGAGTCGGGTTGTCATTTTTTCTACGTCCGTATCAGTAACGCTTTGCTCCATTTTGTAGGGATAACTATCAATATTATAAACCGACTGAAACTCATCATCAAAACCGTACTTCCGCACGTAGTCAATTGCCAACATGGTTACTTGCTCACGATCGTGCGAACGCCCTACGCTGGCGTTGTTTTTGCCAAACATAATTTCTTCGGCAATGCCGCCCGCCAAGTAAATTTTGATTTTATTGATGATATTTTCTCTCGTTTCGTGGATTTGATGCGGGAACGTAAAACCACCCGCATAACTACTCGCAATTTTGCTTTTGAGTTGCAACGGCGAAAGCCCCGTGAGGTACATATACACAATCGCATGACCGCACTCGTGAACGCTGATGCTGGCAACGGTAGCGGCTTCATTCGACTGACGGATTTTATCAATTCGCCCAACGTAAGGCACTGAGACTTGATTTTTGCCAACTTTTGCGATAATTAGTTGCTTTTTAGGGTCATAATCAATCGAGACTTTTTGTTGGTCGGTCATTACGGCTTCAAAAATAAAATTGCTTAAATTGGCATCCAAAATATCAATAATACTACTGAAAACGGGTCGCACGCCCTGCACAGGAAACACGCCATTGTCGTAAATGAGTTTGTTAATGTCTTCGCCAACGCTTACACTGAGGTTATATTTTGCTTTGGTTTCATCAATAATTCGCTTGATTTCTTTGGTAATTAATGCCTCAAAATCAGTTTTTCGCAATGAATTATAAATCAAATGAATATTACCAAAACGGGCAACTTGCTCAGGACGGAATTTTTTTGAAAGGGCATTTTTGACATCTACAACCGTAATTTTCTTGGTGTAAGCATGAAAAATATCAGGATCAACATCAGCTTCCGAAGTTTGGCGAGCCATCGTGTAGGCTTCATCCAAATTGCCCGAAATAATGATTAAAGTTTTGCTATGATTGACGGGTTCATAAATCTTTTTCTTGGATTTTGCCTGTTTAATCATCTCAATCATTTGGGCTTCGTTCATTTCGGCAATGTCCATTACATTACCGCCCAAACCTAAGCTGGTTTGTAAACTTTTGGCTTCCCAAACGCTGATAGAAGGATTTTCGTTCTCAATTACTTCGCCTTTTTCTTTTTTCTTGGCATTATCTTTTTGTCGAGAAATGTACTGATAAAGGTAATAATCTAAATCTTCTTTTTGTTTTTTCGAGAGTCGTCCATCGCTCAATAATTCCCAAAAATCCATGAATTTGGTTTGTGGAAGCGGTTTCCCTTCGTGGTCGATGGTATTGAAACGTTGGATTTCGTCAAAAAGAATGATGGCGGGTTTTTCGTCGTTGAGTTCATAATTATTCAAAATCTGACTCACATTACTCGTCCAAGAACTTTGGTCGATATTGCTCAATTCAATTTCAGCAAAACGGTCTTGAAACTCCAAAAACTTCACCATTTTACGAATCAAATCGGTTTTACCCACGCCCGTCATACCCCAGAGATTCACAATCACGGGGCGATTAAGGGCTTCGGGCATCAAATACCAGACTTGCAGATAATCCAAAAGACTATCAATAATGGCATCAATACCAATAAATTCTTTTTTGAGATAAATTTTACAAGCCTCTAAGCGTTCTTTGCGAGCTTGAATTTCAATTTTGTCGATTTGCATTTGTGGAGGAGTTTTTGAATTGAGATTTTTACAAACATAATAAAAAAGCTGAAAGAAACATTAAGATTGGCTTCATTTCAGCATTAATACACTATTTAATAAGTTGTTTCAACTTCCCGAAAGTAGAAATAACTTTCGGGAAGTGATGTCAGCGTTTTACACTTCCCGAAAGTTCCTCCTACTTTCGGAAAGTTCGTTAAAAGAATTAAATTCTTCCAAAAAAAATAATTAAACAATGTATTTAATTACACCAATAAAAATTGATTCAAATAGTCAAAAACGCCAACCCCATCAACCCTTGAATCAGGACAAAACCCACAAAACAAAAGTACAAGATTGATATGATTTGTATTGCTCTCAATGAATGCTTTTCATTAAGATAGACTGACACAATTAGAGCCGACAAAGGAATGATTTGTAAACTATGAATCCCGAAGAAATGAGCAACCCTTAAATCCCCGAAAAACGTACTCCAATTCAAGAAAAATAGTCCTTCGCCTCCGTCCGTAGCACCAATTGTATGCCCTTGCAAGCCACTAATATAACCTCCGAATAAACTGAATAATACAAAATAAATCAATCCAATTTTGATGCTCAAAATGACCTCTGGACGTAATTTATAGCCTTTTTGTTTAAAAAACAGAAACGTCATATAACCCGTCCAAACCGTAACAGTTAGAATAAAAACGCCCATCAAACTGTATAAAATTATTCCAAAAACATCGGTTCGATTGAAGTGAGAAAGTTGTCCTCGCAAGGCTTGTATGGTGATGGCGAGTTGCTCAAAACTCATGCAAATTACGGCTACCCACGTATAAGTTTTGACTTTTTTGATTTCTGTAAAATATGGCAAAATCAACGCCATTGTCCAGCTAAAAATCCAAATGCTCAAAGCAAATTTCATGGGTTTTATGACTGAATTTAGCCCCAAAACCACTTGACTATTGAATGGAAAATACACCAATAATAACATAAAAACGATAAAATGAATTGTTCCTAAATTGAACATAATTTTATCTCGGATGAGTGGTTCTTTTCGCATTTTTAGAATTTTATCCCAATCATAGCACCATAATTTGCACTTTCAAAGGTCTTTTTGCCGATGCCAGTTACTTCGCCCGTTCGGTTATCAAACTGATATTCCAAACCAAGTGTAATCATTGATTTTCTGTTCTTAATCGGGAAATCGTAGCCCGTACCTAACACAAATCCACTGCCAATCCCAAACTGGTGATCGTATAAATTGGTAGTTTTATTACGGTATTTTTGCGTAAACTGTGTGATAAAAAAGTAGTCTCCTTGCAAATAAAGCCCTTTTTGAGCGTTTTTGTCGAATGGGAAATACTTCACAGAAGCCGCCGCACCCCAATAATTAAAGAACATTTCTTGACCAGCGTTATTCCTGGAAGCCTCGGCAGCTAATGATTTAAACTTCACGCCAAAGGTTAAATAATTGACTTTTTTGAATTTATGGTAAGCCGCAATTGAAGCCAACCACCCACCCGAAGAAGAGAAATTACCCGCTTCAAATTTCTCTTTCAAGCCATTGCCCAAAATACTATTGCCGTAACCCGCTCTAAATTCGCCAACGGTAAAGGAAGCGTTTTCTTCTTTTGTTTGACCAAAAACAATCGTTTGGAAAGTCAAAAGTATTGTTAAAAATAAGTATTTCATGATTTTAATTTTTACCGCCAAAAGTGTAACCAATGGCTATATTGAAAATAATAGGAGTGTTGGCAATCCCAATATTTGGAGCTTTAAGCGTTTCATTTTTGCCAGTGAGTTTATTCTTATATGTAAATTCATCATTGCTTAATGTTGTACCTACGTTTTGCCAATATCTCAAACTCGTGGAGGTGGTGAAGCCATGTAAGAAAGTATTTTCACTATTTTTGAAGGGAAAATAACGGTAATAAACCCCAACTCCAAGCGTAATCGTTTTGAAATCTTTGATTTTGGTTGCTTCCGTTTGTGCTTCGCCTTTGTTGTAAACTTCCCAACTGTGTAATTTAGGTTCAAAACGGACATCCAAAAATTGTGTGAAACGATACCCAACGCCAAAACCCGTTGAATAAGGCAGGTGCAACACTACGCCCTGAGTTTGGAAATCTCCAACCACGGGCGGGTTGAGTGAGAACCCGTGTGAAAAGTCAAATGCCATTTTTTTGGTAAAATAATTGAATTCTATATTTCCACCACCTAACGCAGTGGGTTGAATCAATCCAGCCATCAAACTGAACTTGTTACTGTATAAATAATCTTGCTTTTTGATACTTTGCGAAAAGCCGTTTATAACTGATAATGAGACGATTACGATCCCCAATACACAATTTTTGATTATATTTTTCATGATGATTTTTTGTTTTATACAAGCCACAAAGTCTCTAAGACACTAAGAAATATTTATTTTTAACATCAAAATTTGATGTCTTTCTGGCTCAATTTTTAGTTTATTTGAACTGTTAAAAGTGGTTTTATTATAACTTACACAGGAATGAACGCTGGCAGGGTTCAAAACCCTGCCAGCGTTAAACCAGATTTGGATTTCCGTATAAGTTATAGAAGAACCTTAAAAATTAACTCCCAACACTAAATTCCCTTGTGGGAAAGTGTCGGATTTTCCGCCTCTGGGACCAATATCGGCAGAGATTTTACTCAAAACTCCAAACTGAGTTAGGACATACAGGTTATGATTTTCCTTCTTTGCAAAGTCAAATTTATAGCCAATATTAGCTTCCCAAAACCATGAAAAATTGTTGTAATCTTTTCCGTCAATAAGATTTTTTGTTCCCCAAGCGTAACCAATATTCGATTTGGCTTCGGCGTGAAGACCTTTCCATAAATACTGTCGATATCCCGTAACAAAAAGCAATTCATTGATTTTTTCGACAATATCATGCTTTACATTAGTACGGATATACGCACCAATAATCAAATCGCCCCGCTTTTTTTTAGGTGAGGTTAGCGTATGCGTAGCCTGAATACGGATGATGCCCACGTTGGGCAAAAAAGATTGGATAAGTTCAGTTTCGATGCCCCACGTTCTGGGTTTGGCTGAACTGAGTTGTGCGAATGCTTTACTATTAGAAAGTAAAAGCACAGCAATCAAAACTTTGATGTGATTCTTCATTTTTACAATGTTTTAAATTTAACATTGCAAAATTGGAGACGGAAGAAGCCTAAAAACGTTGACTTGGGTTAGGAAATCACTTTTGATTGAGAATTCTTTTTCTGATTCTACTCAGCGATTCGGGTTTGATACCCAAATACGAAGCAATATAATGCTGTGGAATATTCTTGACCACTTCGGGGCGTTGGCTCAAAAGGCTCAAATAACGTTGCTGAGGTTCTTCATTAGTCAGCATTTTATTGAGTTTAGAAAGGGAAAGAAAGGCATTTTCGGCTAAAATCCTGCCCACACGCTCAAAAACGGGGTACGTGGTGTAGAGTTGATAAAGGTCTGATTTTTTGAATTGAACAACTTCACTATTTTCAAGCATTTGCAGGTTTTCAACGGTAGGTTGTTCGGTCAAAAAACTTTCGTAGTCGGTGTACCATCTATCCGCAAAGAAAAATTGAACGGTATTTTCTACCCCTTCAATCTCATAGAAAAGCCGCATACAGCCCGAATTAATGAAAGATACTTTATTGCAAATTTGACCTTGTTGCAGCAAAAACTCTTTTTTCTTGAATTGTTTAACTTCCAAGATTTTCAGAAATGCCTCTTGTTCGTTTTCATCCAAAGAAACGATTGAAGCGATACTTTGCAGGATTTGTGCAGTCATTTTTATCCTTTTTTCTGACAAAGATAGAGGTTTTGGGTAAAGTTGAAATATCATACGGTTATAAGGCTAATCAAAAGCAAATGATTTTAATCTGGAAATTTGAAATGTGATTTTCTTGGAAATAAAAAGGCTGAGAGAAACCCTAATTCAGATTTCCTCTCAGCTTTTTGCAAACTCGTAGATAAATACTTCAAACGTGATAAGTTTGTGAGTTGGATGTAGCAAGGGAATCTGTCCCGTGGAGCGGACAAACAGACTGGACTACGCTCCACGGGACGGATTCCCGTGCTACATAAACTCACAAATTTACACCGTTCAAAGTATAGTTTCTACAAAAAATATTTTTTGAAAAACCTCCCAACACTATACGAAACACTCATCGTTACGCACATCGGACATACGCCAAACCTGAAAAATGTTAAAACCACTTTTTTATACAAAGGCAAATTGGCTGGGATTATGGGACAACCCACGCCGTCACCTTCATACTCGCTGATGCCCCAAACATTGATGCTTTCTTTCATAATTTCTAACCAAAAAAGTGATAAATACAAAGTGAAGTCAAAGCAATTGAAACGATACACAAGATGATTTTTGTTCTTTTTGTCATGATTTTAGTTATTTAAAAGGTTATCAATCAATGATTTCATGTCGGCATCAGCCATTGCGATACTTTCTTGTTTGAGTTGTTTGTGCGTAATGGGATTGATGAAAATAACGATTCCAGAAACAACGTTGGTTTGCTTTTTGTCGTGAATAAGCCCACAATATTTCAGCATTTTACCCATTCCTTTTCTTGGAATTGTCGTAATGGCATCATAGATTTTTGCCTCTTGCAAGGTCTTTTTTGAGGCTTCCGTAGTTGTTTCATCAGTCAAATCATTTACATAAATGCTTAATCCTTTTGAAGCATATCCGCCTAAAATTTCGCCAAAATGCTGACCATTAGCTTTGCAAATGCTACACCAATTGGCTCGATTGACCACCGCAATAAGTTTTGGAGATTGATTTTCTTGGCTAAAAACAAGCGAACTCGCCAAGAGGAGGCAAGCCGTGAAAAGGTTTTTAATTTGTTCATTTGATTATTTTTTGATTCAACTATTGATACCAAATCAAATGAATTATCACCCGTTTGTAGAAATTATTTTTTACTTTCTTTTCTAATCTGTTCGATACATTTGTATTTCTGATTGGCGGCGGTGTGTTTATTTTTCCAACCCATTTTGGTCATTAGATTACCCATTGGTTCATCCATGAAAAAGATGGCTTTCAAGATTCTTTGGCAGTTTTCCGTGATTTTCTCAAACCAAGTCATCACTTTTTCTTCTTGGTCATCGTCCGATGATTCGTCCGTAACAAGCTCAATATCAGCAATATCTGGATTGAAACTTAGCTTTTTGTCATTTCTGATATTTTTGAGCCAAAGGTTTTTGGAGATTGAAAAAAGATAGGTTTTCAGCGAAGAAGTGAGCTCAAAATCAGGTTGTCTGACCTTGTTCAGCAAAACGATAATCGTTTCCTGAAAAATGTCTTCGGCATCATGCTCGTTGCCACTATTTTGTCTGATATAATGGGCGATAGAAGGGAAATAAAACTTGTAAAGCAACTCATAAGCGGCTTTTTCTTCACTTTTTAGTTTTTCAAGTAGTATGTCGTCTGAAATTTCTGGCATATTTCGATTGGATTGTTATCAGAGGTTAATACCACTTTATTGAAATTATCACCCAGAATTTTTGATTATTTTTAAAAATAATTGACGTTAATAAATGTAAAAGTTCGCCCTACTTTATAACATCTTTCGATTCTATGTTTTTCGCTCCAATTTGCAAATATTTCAGAAGCGTTTTTTCTTTTTTTCTGATGGAAGTGGTTGTAATACAATCTGTCAATACATTTACTTTGTACCCGATTTTGATAGCACTTTTGATGGTCGCATACACACAGGCTTCTGCCATAAGTCCGCTTATAAATAACTCTTTTATGTCATTTGATTGTAAAAAAGTATTTAGTGCTGGGTTTGTAAAAGCATCTTGCTTATTTTTTGCAAAATAATTGTTCGATACGACTTTTAAACGACTATCCAACGTTGCACCTTTTGTGTTTTTTATGGCAGCAAAATTTCGGAATATATTTAGAAAATCGAATGTAGAAAATTCATTTCCAATATAAATAACTTCTACATTTTCTTGGTCTGTCTCGTCGAGCAATTTGTTCAAATTATTAATCATTTGAGTTGTTTGCAAGAAATCCATTGGTATTTTAGCCTCTTCACTTGTGAAATCATGTTGAATATCAAGCATTAGCAAAGCCTTTTTTGGTGCTGATTGCTCCAAACTATTGGAAGAAATTGTAGCCATTGTAAAAAGAGAAATTAAAATTTAGGAAACATTTTATTTTGTAATATTTACGAAAACAAAATTAAAATACTCGTATTGTTTTTCTTTTTACAAATGTTAAAAAATCACTTTTGGCTTCTTATTCTACTTAATGTTACTTGTGTGATACCCAAATACGAAGCAATATTTCCCAAAGAAACCCTCTGTAAAATGTCTGGATTGGTTTTTACTAAATCATCATATCTTCTTTTTGCCGTGTGAAATTGCAAAGATAAGACCCTTTCTTCCATCAAAATAAATGCTTCTGTGGCAATCAGGCGACCCACTCTTTCAAGGTCAGCATGGTTAAGAAAAAGTTCTTCGAGTTTTTTGAAAGAAATAGCAAATAAAGTAGAATCTTCAATGGCCTCAATAATCTTATTGCTTGGCTTTTGCCCAAAAAGGCTTGAAATACTGCTTGCAATCTTGTTTTCAGTAGCAAAGTAATCAATAACTTCGTTGTCGTTGAGGTAATAATATTGCTTCAAAATCCCTTTATCTACAAAATATAAATATTGGCAGATTTGCTCTTGCCGAAGAAGAATTGTGTTTTTTTTCAATTCAAATTTCACAATATTCTCTCTCAGGTTTTCAACCGTTTTTTTAGAAAGATTGGAATATGAATTTAAGTATTTTATGAAATTTTCCATTTGGTGGAAATTGGAAGAATTTGAAGGGGTCATTTTAAACCACAATTTATCAAAACTATTTTGGAATTTTCAAATTCAAGTACAGTTTATATGTAAATGAACAAAATTTTCAGACTTGGTCTGGTCGTAACATCCGCTATGACCTATAACTTCATAGAGCGTCCGCTCGTTATTGTGTGATGAAAGGCATTGTGAATTTCAACAAAGGCTTCCGTGATTTCCGTCTTTCAAAAATTTGTGGTTTATTCCACTAACGAGCGGACAGTCTAAGAGTTTTTAGGTCGTAGCGGATGCTACGAATAGAAGCGGGTTTCTATTTTAGTTATAATGCGGTGAATCCATTGCTCTGCTTGCTTCTTCGGCAATGTCGCCATCAAAAATCTTCACGGTAAGGCTTGCATTCAAGTATTTTGCCTGTTCTGCATAAAGACCTGTTGCAAAATTTCTTGCATTTTCAACCGAGTCAAATTCATAAAAACCACCTACTGTATTTGTTCCAATACCCACAAGCCACGTCTTACGTATCAGCCCTTTTACCTCTTTTAATTGCTCGTTTACTTGACCCCAAATTTCTTTTGTAAATGGCGTTACTGAGGTTTGAAATTCTCCGTAGAGAAAAACTTTTTTAATTGAATTACTCATCTTCTTTATTTTTAAAATTAATGTCAATATCGACAATGCAAAGATGAGGCGTTCAAATTTCGTGAAAGTTGTCATAAGACAACGATTTAAAGTTTTGCTTTTAATTTACTCAATGTGGAGTTGGTCATGCCTAAATAAGATGCAACCGCCTTGCTTGATACCCTTTGGAGGAGTTTGAGTTCGTGTTCAAGCACCCATTTTAATTTGTCAATGCCTTCCATACCCAAAAAACTATAAATACGCATTTGGGTATGAATTGCCGCAAACTCTACAAATTTTTGATATAAAACACCGAAAGCAACGTGTTTTTCTTTGAGTGCCAAGAAGGAATCTCTCCGAATGGTCAGTATCTCGGAAGGTTCATGGGCAACTAAAAAATCTAAGGAGGGTTTTTGTAAAATAAAACTGGGCAATACGGTAATAAAGCTATTTTCAAAGGCAAAATAGGCGGTTATTTCATTGCCTTTTTTATCAATCTCGTATAAACGCAAACAGCCTTCTGCTACAAAATACATATTTGAAGTCACTTGACCATATCCTTCTAAAATTTCATTTCGTTTGACTTTTTTATACTTAAAGCACAAGGCAATTTCTTCTATTTCAGAAATATTTAGTTTAGAATTTAATGTTAAAAATTCTTTTAACGTTTTCACAGACATTCCTTCCATAATAGCCTAATATTTGTTCTGTAATTTTTTCACAAAGATAGTCTTTCATTGGATTCTAAAAGAAAACTGTAAAAATACTGAGGCAGTGCTTTCGCAACATGGAAAGCACTCCCTCAATTAAGCATTTTTCACTTTCAACTGCCGTGCAAATTCTTGAATAGTTGTCGTGGGTTTTCCTAATTCCTGCCAAGTTTCTTCGGCATAAAATGGGTCTGGGGTGTTATCAAAATAGCTAAACATATGCCCTAAGAATTTCATTTTCGGACTAAACAAACCAATTACTTTCACCATCCAAAGTGGAAATGATTTTACTTGAAGTGTTTGGTCATAATGCTCAATGAATAACTTAAAGGCTTCTTGTGGCGATAAACCTTCCAGACCTTGAATGGGATAGTGCTTATTGATGGCTTTTGGATTATTGATAGCATTTAGCACTTGTTTTGCGTAATCATTGGCACTAATCCAATAAAAATTAGTCGGTGCATTACCCACCCATTCAATGGTTTTCCCTTTTATCTGATTTGGAATATTATCCATAAACATGGTTGGGTCAAAAATGGTATAATTTATTCCTGATTGTTCTATAAATCTTTGTCCTTGAATCCTTATTTTATTAGGCACTGGCATATCTACGGTTATATGCGTTGCTTTTGGATATGCACCCAATGCACCAATTTGAAAAATATGTTGCAGCTTGTTTTTTATCGCCGCTTTTACGATGGTCTCAACGCCTTCTCTTTCTTCGTAAAATGGTAAATTTAACTGAGTGGTTTCCGTTGAAAGATTGATGTAAACGGCATCCACATTTTTTAAGCCATCTTCAATACTTTTTTCATTTTTCAAATCGCCTAAAACAAACTCAACATTTTCGGGTAATAATTTCTTTGCTTTGTCAAGGTTACGAACGATTGCTCTTACCGAAAAACCATTTTCAGCAAGCATTTTTACAACAGGAACACCCAATTTTCCTGTTCCGCCAATAACGGCGATGGATTGAATTTTATTTGTATTCATATTTTACCAATTTTTTGATTTATTAAAACTGAATACACTGTTTAATAAGTTTTCTGGATAGAGTTTAATTCTCTGGAAAAACTCTATCCAAAAAACTTATTAAACAGTGAACTAAATTCTCCAAAGATTTGTGTTTAAAGATTCAATTATCTTTAAGAAGCACAAAAGTAGATGGGGAAAATAGCTTCACATTTAACAAATGGTAAAAAGTAATTACGGAATGTTTTTTCTTATTCTACTCAACGATTGTTGCGTTATACCAAGGAAAGAAGCTATGAAAGCAAGGGGGATTTTGTTAGTAAAATTAGGGAAGTTTTTTATAAAATTTTGGTAACGAACCGTAGCCGTTTCGTGTAGCATTGGACTGATTAAATTGAATTTTTTGAGATGACTTTTGGTAATTATTTGCTGTACAACAGTGTTCCAATTCACTATTTCCTTTTCTAAATCTTCAAAATCTTTTCTTTTAAAAGTATAAATTTCAGCTTCGGTAATGGCTTGTATGTAGTCAGTTGAGGGTTTTTTGATGAGATAATTTTCAATATCTACTAAAAAAGTATTTTCATCAAATAGAAATTTTGTAATCTCATTGCCTTCTTCATCAAAGTAAAAAACCCTAAAAATACCTTTTGACACAAAGGCAATTTCATTCGGTATTTTGTGGGGTTGGCTTATAACCGCATTTACTTTTAATTTCTTAAACTCACTTTTAGACACGATGATTTCGGCTTGCTCTTTTGTCAGCAAATTGGTATCGAGTAGAAAGTTTATAATTTCCATCATTCTAAAAATTACTTATTACTTGGTTGGAGCTACTTTTTGAACGCCCTTTCATTTTTAATGTTTTCCATATTTTCCCATAAAAACATCGGCTTTGCCATCAAAAGGATTGCCAGATGAACGCCTGAACGACACCACTTGCCCCGTATGCCAAAGGGCATCGGCAATTTGTCCGTTTAATTCATGCCAAAAGGGGAATTCATTTTTTGAACCCTTCATTCGGATTTTTATTTTATCGAGTTTAACCTTGCCCGAAAGTAATAAATCGCTGGCTTCTTTCAGGTTATTCAAAGTGCGTTTACGTTTTTCGTCAAAAGATAATTTTTTGAGTTCTTTATCATTAAATGCCATAATTTCACCTTTGATGGGCTTTAAAATAAACTCCGATAATTCCAAAATATGGTCAATCGTTTCTTCCGAAGTTCGAGATTCTTGCGTGGGTTTAAAACTCAAATCTTGTGGTCGCAGGCTTTCAGTTGCCCAATGATACCGAAAACCAAGTCCATCAATCAGACGTGCCACCGTAGTTTCGGGTGTAAATTCTTTCGGATATTCACCCATTTCATAATACGGTAATGTATCCATATTTTGACAAACTACCTGTGAAATTCCCATACAGGATAACGCTATGATTAAGAGAAATGGCTTCACATTTTTTTTGAAAAATTAGATTTGAAGATAAATAAAATACTGTGTCTATTTCAAACTGAGCTACTATTTGTCAAAATATCATCCGTCCAATTTATCCCAATGATTACTACTCCAACCAACTGAATGGTATCATTCTTTGGAATAAAATGTGGCTTGGATGTTTTTTTGCTCATGGCAGTTTGGATTTGTAATCAATGGTTTGGCACTGGTTTGAGGAAATTGATTTTGGAAGAATACGCCTCCGAATTGGACGTACAGAAAGATAAAACCTTGAATATTATTCTGAAATTCTTGAAAATTAACCATATGGTTTTTACAAATCATCTTTTTGGATTATTGCGTAAAGGGGGTAGGATGTCGCATGGAAGAATTTTTATTTTTTTTTAATTTATTTCGACGTTTTTTGAGTCTATGTGTCAGCATATTGACATTGATACTCAAAAATACATTTATTTCACATTTTTTTGTTAATATAACTATTTGATAATAAGGGACTTATAATATTATTAAACGTTTTTATGTGTTTATTAAACGTTTTTATGTGTTTATTAAACGTTTTTGTGTGTTTATTAAACGTTTTTGTGTGTTTATTAAACGTTTTTGTGTGTTTATTAAACGTTTTTGTGTGTTTATTAAACGTTTTTGTGTGTTTATTAAACGTTTTTATGTGTTCTTAAATCTTACTATTGATTGATAGAATATTTTGCCCATCTTTTATCATTTTGTTTATGCAGAGTTTTGTCTTTAAGCATTATGTCAATCATTTGCCTAACTCTGCGAAGAGATATTTCTTTACCTATTCGCTCATGAATATTACTAATTTCAGTGGGCTGGTAGATTTTTAAATCTTGTATTATTAACTCTCTCAATCTGTGAGGCTCTATCTTTTTCAAAGTAGTTTTACCTTTAAAGTTTAATCTTTTTAGATAATCAGGATTGACAAAATATCCTGTTGCCTTTGTTTTACCAGAAGATTTTATAAGTTCAAACTCTAATAATTTACCCATCCAGTGCCTTACACCATTAGGTTCTTTGATATTTAAAAGATTGCTCAATTCAAGAGCTGATAGAATATTATGCTGGGCAATTAACCCTAAACAAATAATTTCTTTTTGTCTCAATTGATATTCTTCATTGGCTTTTTGAACTAATTGAATAATCTCTTCCTTTACAATTCTTCTTGAAACACTAACAATTACTCTATCGTCCACTTCTAATACTTGTGGAAGTCCTTTTCCATTGGATAATAATACTTCATACATTAAATCATAGCCAGATCCTTCACTTTCCATTAGCCCCAAATCATAAAATACTTGTGCTAATTGCCTATTTCTTCTGATAGATTGACTGATAATATTTTGTGGAGTAACTCCCAAAGGTAAAAGACCAGGATTATGAATTTCAAGATGGTCTGAGTAGAGATTAATAAAAACATCTCCTCTCATATTATATACACGATGAACTAAGGCATTGATAATTAGCTCTCTAATCACTTTCATATCGTAGTTTGGGATTATTTTACGATATAATCCGTCAGAGATTTCTATTCCTTCTTTCCAGTCAGGAATACTATTTTGTATTTCTTCAAGGAGTTCAAAAGGATTTAGGGAATAATCATCCCACCTGATTTTATTGACCTTTTTTTCATCTCCATCATATTTGATAAACTGAACCAAAGGTGCATGAAGTAGCATTGCTCTATCTTGGCGATGTCCAATCCAAAGAATTCCAAGATTGGTTAAGTAACCGTTCTTAGTAAAAAAGTAATGATCCAATAACTCTTCATCGGATTTCTCTTTTACAAATGGGGTAACTCTTGGAGATTTTCTTATTTGATTTAGAAAAACTTTACTTTTTTCTAAATCAATATTCGTTCTTACAACTTTCCTATTAGTTTGTTCTTCCCAAACGTAAGCATTTCTATCTGCCGTTAAACGAACAATCTCATCTGCCAAAATAGGTTTACATTGGTCTGAAATTCTCATATAATACCTGCCATCAGTAGTACAGGCAACAGTTTGAACATTTCTATTGACTTTCACCTCTAAATATTCACCTCCATTTTCAGCTATTTGAATGGAAGGAATAAGACTCACGTTCATTGTCAATTGACTTACTTTTAAAAAGATTACTTCTACATAATCTCTCTTTATTTTTTGTCCTTTATACGGGAACTTGGCATCATCTTCAATACCTATAAGGATTTTTCCTCCATTTGCATTAGCAAAAGAGACACAATCTTTGGCTAATTCAGCCCAATCTGTATTTCTTAACGGTTCTTTAAAAAATAAAATAGACTTTTTATCTATCTCCTGTCCTTCAATCATTTTAATTGTTGCGATTTAGTACAACTTTTTGATAAAATATACATTATGACCTTCACCCCAAAATCTCCCCAGCCAACCCCCCCAAATCCAAGCCATTAAAAGTCCCTGACGACATCATTAACAGATTGGTATTTTGCCAAGATTGAGCAAGTAAAAACGTTTTCAAAGATTCATTATCCGTGAAAATTTGTAGATTTGGATTATTGAAATGCACTTTAATGTCTTCGGGCGTGATGGCTGGTAATTTCTTGTGTTCCAAGGTTTTAGGACTGAAATATACTACTGGCACATCGGCTGCGTTGAGTTTGTTGGCGTATTCGCCCAAGAAATTTTTATTCAAACTACTAAATGTATGCAACTCCAAACAAGCCACTAATTGACGATTTGGGAATTGAGCTTTTACGGCTTTTGTAGTCGCTTCCACTTTGGACGGTGCGTGGGCAAAGTCCTTGTAAATCACCGTATTGTCGTTTTTACCAATCAATTCCAACCGTTTTGATGCTCCCTTGAATGATGGAATTGCCGCATAAAATTCTTCATCCTCAATCCCAATTTGAGCTAACACTAATCTCGCTCCATTTAGATTTTTGAGATTATGCTCGCCAAAAACTTCGATTTCCAATTCTTGTTTATTTGGTAAAATCAAAAATGTTTTGCCATCTTTTATTCGATTTGGGAGAGCCTTATACGGAAACTTTTTAACGCCCAAACGCTCCATTGAGCCTATTTTATTAACCAAATCATCAGTTTCGTCATAAATAAAACTACTCGCTTTTTGTAAATCATTAGCTAATAATTCAAATTGGTGAACGTAATCATTGAAATCTGGAAAGACATTAATATGATCCCAAGCAATGCCCGACATCAACATTACGTGAGGATGATAATGTAAAAATTTGGGCTGGCGGTCAATCGGAGAAGATAAATATTCATCGCCCTCAATCACAATCACGGGAGCATCCGAAAGTTTCGCCATCGTGTCGAAACCTTCAATTCTTGCTCCAACCATATAATCAAACTTACGATTATGAAACTTCAAAACGTGCAGAATCATGGACGTAATGGAGGTTTTTCCATGACTCCCCGCAATCACAACTCGCTGTTTGTGAAGGCTTTGCGAATAAATAAATTCGGGATAGGAATAAATTTTAATACCTAATTCTTGGGCTTTCAATAACTCTGGATTGTCCAAACGGGCGTGCATTCCGAGGATTACGCAAGATAAATCAGTGGTAATTTTTTCAGGAAACCAACCCATTTCCTTGGGAAGCAATCCTTTTTCAGCCAATAAAGTCCGTGACGGCTCGTAGATTTCATCGTCAGAACCTGTGATTTGGAAGCCTCGGTTATGTAAATCAATGGCTAAATTGTGCATTGCTGCCCCGCCAATGGCTATGAAGTGTATTTTTTGCATAAACTATTTGTACCAAAAGAACGTTAAATAATGGTTA
>JANXML010000357.1 GCA_025354645.1 Arcicella sp.
CTGCAACAATTGCGATGTCAGTTTGACGTATCATTATAACGGTCAAGAACTGCGTTGTCACTATTGCGGTTTCCACGAACCCATGCCCCGAACGTGTCAGGCTTGCGGTTCTGCCAAATTGCGAACGAGAGGTTATGGTACGGAAAAAATTGAAGAAGAATTGCAGATTTTATATCCATCCGCCAAAATCTCACGAATGGACTTGGACACGACTCGCACAAAATCTGCCTTTCAGACCTTGATAAATGAAGTCGAAAGCGGAGGCGTTGATATGCTCGTGGGTACGCAAATGGTGGCAAAAGGACTTGATTTTGAGAAAGTTAGCTTGGTGTGCGTTTTCGATGCCGACCGTATGATTCACTTTCCAGATTTTCGAGCGGCAGAAAGAGCTTTTCAATTATTAACCCAAGTTTCGGGTCGGGCGGGGCGACGAAGTACGCAAGGAAAAGTATTGATTCAAACCAATAATCCGTCTCAAAAAATCCTGACCCAAATTATTGAAAATGATTATGTTGGTTTATACAAAGACGAAATTAAAGAACGGGAAGATTTCCAATATCCGCCCTTCACTCGCCTTATTCAATTGACCATCAAACACATAGACGAACCGATGGCTGAGAAAGCAGCCGTTGAATTAGCCAATAAATTATCCGATAAACTGAGCAAGCAAAGAGTTTTAGGTCCAGAAAAACCCTTAGTAGAACGCATCAGAAACCAGTTTTTGTTTGAAGTAATGATAAAATTGGAGAAGACGCTAAACCTAAAAGCCGCCAAAGAATTTATTGCCGAAGAAGTGCTGAATATTAAATTATCGAAGGATTTTAAAGGTGTTTCTGTGGTGGTGGATGTGGATTGTGGGTAGGGGGGAGAACTTTTTAGATTCTTAAAAACTCAAATGAACTTAAATAAAAAATCATTTATAGAACCCCATAAAATACAAATACCCCGACACATAGCAAGCCAGCGGTGATCGGGGAATACAGTATAAAATTAGGTCTTTCTAACCAAAAAACAAATTTTTAATGTCAAAACAATTCATAATTTACGAAAAACTTCTCTCTAAACCACGCTTGGGGCGTTATCTAATCGCTACAAAGGGTAATCAAAATAAATCTGTTCGTCTTTATAAGTACAATTTACAACTTTCTGCGTCATTGTTCGGGGTAATCTCTATGTTAGAAATAGCTCTCAGAAACGCCATTGACCAACATTATCAAAATCAACTGCAAAATAGAGATTGGCTTCAAGAGGCAATTCAGTCAAATGGTTTATTTTATCACAAAAGTTTGTGTAATCGTAATGGGCGTTTTGAACAAGCACAAAAAGTAAAAGATGCTCTCAATAGTTTAGGATCAAATTATACTCATGATAAATTGGTGGCTGAATTAAGTTTTGGTTTTTGGCGGTATATGTTTGCAGGTATTCAATTCAGTGTTTTCGGTAATACACTTTTACAAATACTTAAAAAGCGTCCGAAGGGAACGAATCAAAAGTTGATTTATAGCAAACTAACTCAAATTAATAATATTCGTAATAGAATTGCTCATCATGAACCAATTTGTTTCGACAATCAAAATAATTCATCTACCTTATACGCAACGAATCATTTTCAAGATGTTTTAGATTTGCTTGAATGGTTAGGATATATTCCAAATCAGATTTTGAGTAATTTAGAATCACCTAATAAGGCAATTAAGAAAATAGAAAAACTTTAAATTATATTAAAGAAGGGTAAATTCCGTAAAATCAAATCAAATCTAATCATTATTCCTTTATGTCTTTACAGCTAATTAACCAATACTACAATCGCAGAGAAAAAGTTGAACAATACGGTGGTTCAAAAAAAGAAACGGCAATTCGTAATGAGTTCTATAACCTTATTAATCATTACTGCGAAAAGAAAAACCTCATTCTTGTTCCTGAATTAGATATTCGTCTGAAAAACGGCAAAACCATCACGCCCGATGGTATCGTAAAAAATGCCTTGCGTTTAGATTTTGGCCATTGGGAAAGTAAAGCAAATGTCGATTTAGAATACGAAATTGAAGAGAAAATACGGAAAGGCTATCCGCTTACAAACACAATTTTTGAGGATTCTAAGAAAATCGTTCTTTATCAGGACGGTAACAGAAAGCGGGTTGCGGATATGCGTGAACCCGTAGAATTAGACAATATCCTTAATGAATTTATCAGTTTTGAGCCTCAACAAGTAACCGAATTTAATAAAGCGGTTGAGTTTTTTAAACAAGATATTCCTCAGATTGTCAAGGAGTTACGAAAGATGATTGAGAATCAAGAAGTAAATCCAGATGGTGCTTTTCTTCGTAATCGCCGTTCATTCTTGGAACTTTGTCAGGAGTCAATTAACCCGAATATTACCGTTCAAGATGTGAACGAAATGTTGATTCAGCACATTTTGACGGAGGAAATATTTTTAGCAATTTTCTCCGATGCTCAGTTTCTCCGTGAAAATAATATTGCCCGAGAGTTGTATAAAATGGAGGAAACTTTCTTTACGGGTAAGACTAAATACGACACGCTCCAAAGCATCAAACATTACTACGATGCCATCAAAGCGGCGGCTTCGCCCATTGCTGACCACCACGAAAAACAGACTTTTTTGAAAATAATCTACGAAAATTTCTACAAAGCCTACAACCCAAAAGGGGCAGACCGCTTAGGAATTGTCTATACGCCTTCCGAAATTATTAAGTTTATGATTGAAGGAACGGACTATTTACTGGAAAAACATTTTGGCAAAACCTTGGCTTCAAAAAACGTAGAAATCCTCGACCCTGCCACGGGAACGGGGACTTATATTACGGACATTATCGAATATTTACCCAAGCAAAGTTTGCAACATAAGTTCCTCCACGAACTCCACGCCAACGAAATTGCGATTTTGCCCTATTATATTGCCAACCTGAATATTGAATATACCTACCGCCAACGCATGGGCGATTATCAACCGTTTTCAAATATTTGTTTTGTGGATACTTTGGATAATCTGGGCTACGATGTGCAAACGGGTTCTTTGAAATTTGATTTTGGATTAAGTGTGGAAAACGCTCAAAGAATCAAACGGCAAAACGAACGTAAAATATCGGTAATCATTGGCAACCCGCCGTATAATGCTAATCAGTTAAACGAAAACGATAATAATAAAAATCGGGGATATTTTGCCGATGCTAAAAAACAAATCGGTGGCGTGGACGGACGAATCCGTGAGACTTATATCAAGGAAAGTACCGCCCAAAAAACCAAAGTGTATGATATGTACGCACGGTTTTTTAGGTGGGCGAGCGATAGAATCAGTAAAAAAGATGGTGGTGGAATCTTAGCTTTTGTAACCAATCGGAGTTTTATTGATAGTCGCACTTTTGATGGTTTCAGAAAATCAGTAGCCGAAGAATTTGACCATATTTACATCGTAGATACTCGCTCGGATGTGCGGGCAAACCCTAAAATATCGGGTACGGGACACAACGTTTTTGGCATTCAGACGGGCGTTGCGATTTGTTTTATGATAAAAACCACAGACAAAAAATGAGAAAAGAAAAACAACCGCTAAATCACTATCACCGTTTTTTGGACGAAGCAGGGGATATGACTTTTTATGGAAAAGGAAGAGTTCCTATTTTGGGTGAACACGGGGTGAGTCATTGCTTTATTTTGGGAATGGTAAGATTTCATACCGACATTATACCCATTCGCCAGAAATTATTTAAGATGCAAAATAGCATTCCTCAAAATCTATACTATAAAAATGTTCCGAGTGTTTTGAAAAGGGTTAAAAAAGAGGGCTTTTACTTTCATGCAAAAGATGATTTACCCGAACTTCGTAAAGAATTCTTTGATTTTATTCAAACCTTAGATTGCTCTTTCTACGCCGTGGTTGCTCGTAAAAACTACGGTATCTTTGAACGTAAATATAACGGTAAAAGCAGTGAAATGTATGCCGATTTGCTGTCTCATCTTTTAATACAAGAGTTTAATACTGATGAGAAACTCATTCTGAATATAGCAGAGTTAGACAGTAGCACTCATGCTCAGAATCTTGAAAAAGCAGTGGAAATGGCTCGTGGCACAGGACAAACTAAAAAAGTGACTTGTAATACTTGGAAATTTAAAGATGACCCATTATTGAGTGTTGCAGACTATATGTGCTGGACTGTTCAAAGAATATTTGAAACGGGGGAAACTCGATTCTATGATTATATGGAAAATAAAATAGAAAAGATTTGGGATATTTACGATAAGGAAGGAAAAATGTATGGACAAGGAAATCCATTGACAGAAAAAAATAAAGTAGGCTCTCAATTACCCTAAGAAGGATACCCTTCACCGACATGGAGTCAGACTTCAAGCAACGCCAACCTACGATGTAAATATACCGCCTTTTTTATTAAAGACAAACTAAAAGCAAATTAAAGACAAACAATAGCCCATCAATCACCCAACAATATGCCCAAAGCACAAATCCATTATTTCACCCTGCAAGACGAAACCCGCCGTTTGGATAAACTCGAATGGCTGAGAACTAACCCCTTGAAAACCATTGATTTTGAACGAATTATCCCCGATGAAAAAGGCAATTGGCTCAACCTAACCGATAACGATTTTGAAGACCTTTTACCGCTTGCCTCCAAAGACGTAAAAGGCAATAAACAGGGCGTGGAATTTGATAAGGCGGTTTTTAAATTGTTTTCAACAGGAATCTCTACGAATAGAGATGAATGGATTATTGATACTTCCCAAAAATATTTAGCAAATAAAATGCAGTTTTTTGCCAATTTTTATAACTCATTGGATAAACAAGATAAAGATTTTGATACTCAAATCAAATGGTCAAGAAATCTAAAACAACGATTTGACAGAGGTATTAAAGAAGAATTTGATGAACATAGAATTCAAAAACTTAATTACAGACCATATTCACCAGCTTATTTTTACAACTCTGAACTTTTTATTGATGAACATGGACAATTAAAAGATATTTTCAAAAGAGGAAACTTTGTTATTTCAATTAAAAATTCTACTTCAAGCAAAGATTTTTTCATTTTAGCTATTGATACTTTTTATGATTTACATTTTACTGGTGATTCTCAGGGAGTTCCCCTCTACCGATACGATGAAAATGGCAATCAAATTGAAAATATCACGGATTGGGGTTTAGAACAATTTAGAGCATATTATGAAGCAAATACTCAAATTACTCATGGCATGACTTTGAGTCATGCCATGAGTTCTACCATGAGTTCTATCACCAAAGAAAGCATTTTTCATTACGTTTACGCCGTTTTACACAACCCCGCTTACCGCAAAAAATACGAGCAAAATCTAAAAAGAGATTTTCCAAGAATCCCCTTTTACGATGATTTTGAACAATGGGCAGCTTGGGGAAAAACCTTGATGGATTTACACATTGATTATGAAAACGCCCCCTTGCCCCCAGAGGGGGTTTGTGTGGTAGTTCATAGAGAAATTCCCCCTCTGGGGGCAAGGGGGCTTAGAGTTAAACTAAAAGCCGATAAAATCAACGGAACGATTGAGTTAGACGAAAAAACGATTATGAAAGGTATTCCTGTTGAGGCTTGGGAATATAAATTGGGCAATCGGTCTGCCTTAGAATGGGTGCTTGACCAATACAAAGAATCAAAACCAACTGACCCAACGATTTTAGAGAAATTCAATACTTACCGATTTGCTGATTACAAAGAGCAAGTAATTGATTTGTTGCAAAGGGTTTGCACTGTGAGCGTGGAGACGATGAAAGTTGTGAATGAAATGAGTGAGTAATTAATTCAATCAAAAAAGGAAGCCTTCGTTTTAAACGAAAACTTCCTTGAAAATAAAGTTACAAACATCGAATAACGAACATCAAACATCGAAAACTCTTACCGCTCCAACATCTCCCGCAAAGCCTTATCCGTCTGAAAACCAACGGCTCGCATCACCATTTTGCCGTCTTTAAAAATTAAAAATGTTGGAATTTCATCCACTTTAAAATCGGCAACTAATGCCTTGTTTGCGTCAGAATCCACTTTTTCAATGGCAACTTTATCGCCCAATTCTGCCTTTAATTTATCAACCGTTGGCATCATTTTTAGGCATGGGGCACACCACGGTGCGTAGAAATCCAACATCACCACTTTGCCACTTTTTAATAAATTATCTAAATATTCTTTCGATATTGCATTTTTTGAATCCGAAGGTTTCACGCCTTCCACGGGTTTCATTTTGGTGGTCCATTTTAAATAACCCCCGCCCATTTCATACACTTCTTTGAAACCGTTTTGTCGCATAATGTTGGCGGCTTCAACGGTTCTTCCACCCGATAAACAATACACAAAAACGGGTTTGGTTTTATCCAAAGTTTGAATTTTTTCGGTAAAATCGGAACTTCTGTAATCTACGTTTTGGGCTTTTGGTAAATGACCACCACCGTACTCGCCAGTCGTGCGAACATCCACGAGTTGAGCGTTTGGTGTTTCGTTATATTTCTTCTCAAAATCATCGGTTGACAAAATTTGTGACAAGCCAATTGTTTGATTAGCAAAATATAATATGGTAAAAAATATAATTGAACAAATATTATTTTTCATTTTTTTGAGTAATAATGTTAAGACACTGTGAAACTATTGGAAAAGTACAAACAATCTTGAAAAAAGAATTAATTTTGGAGTATATTTTTTAGGTTAAACAAAAACAAATTATAAAATGAGTGCAATTCAGTCCGTACACGCAAGACAAATTTTGGATTCTCGTGGAAATCCAACCATCGAAGTAGATATCCGTACCGAAGACGGTGCTTTTGGACGTGCCGCTGTGCCTTCGGGTGCTTCAACGGGGATTCACGAAGCCGTTGAATTACGTGACGAAGATAAAAGTATATATGGTGGCAAGGGCGTTTTAAAAGCCGTTGACAACGTAAATACAAAAATATCTGAGATACTTTGGGGTATGGAGGTTTCTGAACAAAGCGAGATTGATCGTATCATGATTGAATTGGACGGTACTGCAAACAAAGGAAACTTAGGAGCAAACGCTATTTTGGGCGTTTCTTTGGCAGTGGCAAAGGCGGCGGCTCAGGAATCTGGTTTGTCGTTATATCGTTATATTGGTGGTGTTAATGCAAATACTTTACCCGTGCCAATGATGAATATTTTGAACGGTGGTTCGCACGCTGATAATTCAATTGACTTCCAAGAATTTATGGTTATGCCCGTGAAAGCGGAATCATTCTCGCACGCTTTGCGAATGGGAACGGAAGTTTTTCATACGTTGAAAGGCGTGTTGAAATCAAAAGGATATTCAACGAACGTGGGTGATGAGGGTGGTTTTGCTCCAAATATCAAATCAAACGAAGAAGCCATCGAAATTGTTTTGCAAGCCATTGAAAAGGCAGGTTATAAGCCAGGAGAAGATATTTTTATTGCGATGGATGCGGCGGTTTCTGAATTTTACGACGAAAAAACAGGTCTTTATACTTTCAAAAAATCGGATGGTAAGCAATTGAATTCAATGGAAATGGCGGCTTACTGGAAAACTTGGGCGGATAAATATCCGATCATTTCTATTGAAGACGGTATGGCAGAAGACGATTGGTCGGGTTGGGCAGAGCATACTCGTTTGTTGGGTAAACAAATCCAATTAGTGGGTGATGATTTGTTCGTAACCAACGTGAAGCGTTTGAAAATGGGTATTGAGCAACACATTGCGAATGCGGTTTTGGTGAAAGTAAATCAGATTGGTTCTTTAACTGAAACGATTGACACCATTAATTTAGCGAAACGCAATTCATACAAAACCATCATGTCGCACCGTTCGGGCGAAACCGAAGATTCGACGATTGCAGATTTGGCGGTGGCGTTGAACACTGGTCAAATCAAAACTGGTTCGGCTTCACGTTCAGACCGTATGGCTAAATATAATCAATTAATCAGAATTGAAGAGGAATTAGGAGCAAACGCTTACTTTCCTGGTTTGAATTTCTAAGATTGATAAGTCATAAAAAAGCCCTTTCAGAATGTTCTGGAAGGGCTTTTTTTGTTTTTGGTATTTGAATGCCGTCATTGCGAGCATAGTGAATCGGAGTTTCGTTAAACCAATCTTCTTGATTAATAGAGATGGCGTTTAGTGTCATTGCGAGAGCAACGAAGCAATCTTTTTGATTGATGCGGGTGTTTTCAAATGGATTAATACCAATTCACTCAAATTTTTTTGCATCAATCCACAAGATTGCTTCACTGCGTTCGCAATGACAAGCAATTGTTCTCAATGACATTAAATCATTGTTCTTTCACAAATTACCATTCAATAACTAATACGATGATTGTGGTAATTTGACCTATAAAACGCTTAATTTACAAGCTAAAATAAACCACAAATTCCTTATGACGAAAGTAATTGTTGTTGAAGACCATCAGATTTTATTGGAAAGTATCAGCCTGTTAATCAGCACGATACCTAATATTGAAATGGTTGGCAAAGCCTCGAACGGACAAAAAGCCTTGCAAATCCTTGAAAAAGAAACGGTCGATTTAATTGTCTCGGACGTGCAGATGCCTGTGATGAACGGCGTGGAATTGGTCTGGAAAGTGAAG
Source organism: Arcicella sp. (assembly GCA_025354645.1). GTDB lineage: Bacteria > Bacteroidota > Bacteroidia > Cytophagales > Spirosomataceae > Arcicella. Next base: position 8,607 of record JANXML010000357.1, read on the forward strand.
CAGCAATATCCCAAAATCAAAATCTTGATGCTGACAGTTTCGGAAGATGCTAAAACTATAAAAGATGCTCTGCAAGCGGGTGCAGACGGTTTTATTTTTAAATCCGCCGAAAGAGAGGAGTTGGAAGATGCCATTGTGAGTATTATCAACAACAAAAAATATTTTAGTGATAAAGCCATTCTGAGCCTTGCCGAAGCCAATAATGAAGTATTTATTTCTGAAAAAGAAGCAATGAAAGGTATCTTGACGGACAGAGAAATTCAGATTCTGAAACTCATTGCACAAGAATATTCAGGCATTCAGATTGCCGAACAACTCTTTATTAGTCCCACCACTGTTGAAAGTCATCGAAAAAATTTATTTTCAAAAATTGGGGTCAATACCAGCGTTGGCTTAGTAAAATACGCCATGAAACACGGGCTTTCGTAGTGGTTGATTGGCACGCAGATGAGACTCGCCGTCCGCCTTGATGCTTCGCAACGCAGATTTTCGCAGATTTTTTGTTCCGTAAATACTATTTTATAATTCAACTTTATTAAAATCTATTTTTTAAAATCTGCGAAAATCTGCGTTACCGAAGGTATCTGCGTTATCTGCGTTATCTGCGTGCCAATAAATATCCTCAAAACTAATCACAAAAATCCCTAAAATTAAGGATTGCTTGATGGTATTTCTCTCCGCTAACTTTGTATCGATAAAATCATTTACCCAAAACCAATAATTCAAAAGTCATGAAAAATGCACTCTTATCTCTCTCAGTATTAATTGCGGTTATTTTTACATTTTCGTGTAATACTGCCGTTGAACCATCGAACAAAAGTAGCTCTGCCAGAACGGCTGCTATCACTACGCAAAAGGTTATTCTTTTGTATGGTAATTATTCGCTTGTGAATAATGATCAAGACATCAAGTTGATTGATGGAAATAACTCATTAACGTTGCCTGTATCGTCATTGTTGGACGGAAAAGCACTTTTTGGAAGCAATAATACCAATAGTTTTCAAGGGGCTTTACTTTTCAAAGACCAGGGAACTACTTACACACAAATTAGTAATTTTTTGAAATTAGGGGGCGTTTCGGGTTATTCTTTTAATAAATTATTGCCAGATGGCTCGGCAGGAATAGTTGTGCCAAGAAATCCTCCTGGTTGTGGTTTAGGGGGTGCTTGTCCAGGTAGAATGAGTCGCCAAATGTACACGATCGAAGTAAATATTGTTATTCCGATAACGGCAGAAACTACTACTCGATAAAAACCAAAATACCTCTCAAATTACATTGAGAGGTATTTTTATCTCAAAATTTGTCCCTTTTTTGTTTTCAGCATTGCAAGTAAAACTTCCATTCAAGGCTTCAATTCTTGATTTGATATTGCCCATTCCATTGCCGTGGTCGGTGTCCAGACCAACCACTCCAATCCCATTATCTTTCACTTGGAGATGAAAAATATCGTCTTGATTTTCCATCAAAATCGTGGCTTTGGTGGCTTCCGAATGTTTAATAATATTGTTGATTAATTCCAAAACGATACTGTAAACGTTCAATTCAATTTGTACGGGTAAACGTTGTTCCATTCCTCTTGATTTAAGAGTAAAAGAAAGCTGCTTATTAAGATTTGTTTTCTCCAACAATTGTTCAATCGTAGTTAAAAGTCCCTCTTTTTCCAGTCCTGCGGGCATAATGTTGTGTGAAATATTACGAACTTCGGAATAAGCACTTTTAATCATTTCACGCACATTTTGATAGATTTTTTGGTCAGCTTTCGTTAATGTTTTACCGCTGATTGCCTGCATAGTCATATTCACAGCTGATAAGAGACTACTCACATTATCGTGTAATTCAGAGGCAACTCGTTTGCGTTCAATACTTTGCCCCGTGAAAAGTGCCGTTTTTATTTCTTCATTTTTATGGATGATTTCATTATTGGCAAGGGCTAATTCTTGTGTTCTTTGAGTTACTCTAAATTCTAAATTCTGATTAGCATTTTCTAATTGTTCCTGAGCCAACATAATTTGGGTTTTCTGCGATTCAATTTGTTGGTTTTTGAGGTTCAGATTCCGATTATTCCAAAACAAAACACCCGCCAGTATCAACGCTAAAATTCCTCCCAAAAGAAACAAGTTTCGGGTTTGAGAAATTTGTTGTTTTTGGGTTTTCTCTTCCAATAATTCAATGTTTTGTTTTTGTAACTGACTCTCTTTCAAGGTATTATCATATTCAAATTGTAAAGAACGAATACGACTTTGTGTACTTTCCGTTGAAATACTATCATTTAAAGTCATGTATTTTTCGTGATATTTTAATGCTTCAAAATTGTTGCCTTGTGCTTTATAGGATTCGTAAAGAAGTTTATACGAAGTGGGTAATGAACTTTCGCCGCCCTCTTTTTTTATGGTTTTTTGAGCTTCCAAAATTATTGGAATGGCTTTTTGATATTTTTTTTGAGCCACATACACTTCGGCAATGTCTATTTGAGTGGAGGCATAATTGATGCTTTGTGGTTCGTAATATTTCAGTAAATCATTGAATAAAACATGAGCTTTTTCATAATTTTTCAGTTCAACTTCCACCTTTGCCAGCGAATAAATACTAACGGCAATGAAGTCTTTATCTTTGAGTTTTGTTGCTAATTGTTGAAGGTCTGAGAAATGAGTTCTTGCCTTTTCAAAATCTTTTTTATTCAGATAAATAATTCCTATATTACTCAAACTCGCCAAGGTTTCATTAATATCTTTTCTCTTTTTTGCTAAAAATAATGCTTCTTGTCCAAATTTGAAGGCTTTTTCATAATCTTTCAAATAAATATAGGCTTCGGTTAAATTACGTTTACTATCTAAA
>JANXML010000152.1 GCA_025354645.1 Arcicella sp.
GGGTGTGCTGCACATGGGACACATGCTCAACAATACCATCCAAGATGTATTGATTCGGAAGGCTCGTATGGAGGGAAAAGAGGCTTGTTGGGTGCCTGGGACAGACCATGCGTCTATCGCAACGGAGGCAAAAGTGGTGGCGATGTTGAAGGAAAGAGGTATCGAGAAAAAGGATATTTCCAGAGAAGAATTCTTGAAATATGCCCACGAGTGGAAAGATAAATACGGTGGAATTATCCTCGATCAATTACAAAAATTGGGGGCTTCGTGCGATTGGGACAGAACCCGATTCACGATGGAACCCTCTCTGTATGAGGCAGTTATTGATACTTTTGTTCGTCTTTACAATAAAGGACAAATCTATCGTGGCGTAAGAATGGTGAATTGGGATCCGCTCGGAAAAACAGCTTTGTCGGATGAGGAAGTGATTGAGAAGGAAATCATGGCGAAGTTGTATTATATTCAATATGCAGTCAGCAATCAGCGGTCGGCAGTCGGCGAAAGCATAGCCGAAAGCCAAAAGCCGAAAGCTGATAGCCACCTGACCATCGCCACCACTCGCCCCGAAACCATCATGGCGGATTCTGCCATTTGTGTAAATCCTAACGATGAACGCTATCAGCATTTAATCGGTAAAACGGTTTTGATTCCATTGTTGAACCGTGAAATTCCTGTGATTGCGGACGAATACGTAACGATGGACTTCGGAACGGGCTGTTTGAAAGTAACACCCGCCCACGATTTGAACGATTATGAATTGGGTATAAAGCATAAATTACCCGTAATTGATATTTTGGACGACAATGGTTTTTTGAATGAAAAAGCCGTGTTGTACGTAGGTCAAGACCGTTTTGCGGCTCGCCGAAACATTGTCAAAGATTTGGAAGAATCGGGGCATTTGGTGAAAATGGAGGAATACAAATCTATCGTGAAAACTTCTGAGCGGACGGGTGCGGTTATTGAACCCAAATTGTCTTTGCAATGGTTTTTGAAAATGGACGAAATTTCTAAGCCCGCCTTAGAAAACGTAATGAATGATAACATCAAATTGTATCCTTCAAAATTCAAAAATACCTACCGTTCTTGGATGGAAAATGTGCATGATTGGTGCATCTCTCGCCAGTTGTGGTGGGGGCAACAAATTCCTGCGTTTTATTTACAAGACGGAACAGTTATCGTGGCAAAAACCAAGCGTGAAGCCTTGCGTAAGGCACAACACGATTTGCTTTTGTTTGCTCTTACCGAAGAAGATTTAACCCAAGATCCTGACGTACTGGATACCTGGTTTTCATCATGGCTTTGGCCCATTTCGGTTTTTGATGGCATTCAAAACCCTGAAAATGAGGATATTAGTTATTATTATCCAACCAATGATTTAGTAACGGGTCCCGATATTTTGTTTTTCTGGGTGGCTCGTATGATTATCGCAGGGTATGAATGGCGTGGAGAATTGCCGTTCAAAAATGTGTATTTGACGGGAATTGTTCGGGATAAACAAGGACGTAAAATGTCTAAATCGCTCGGTAATTCACCCGATCCTTTGGAGCTTATTGAGAAGTTTGGAGCCGATGGCGTTCGTTCGGGTTTATTGTTCTCTGCACCCGCAGGAAATGATTTACTTTATGATGATAAATTGATTGAACAAGGACGTAACTTCTGTAATAAAATTTGGAATGCGTATCGTTTCAGTCAACAGTTAACAGTTAGCAGTGAACAGTCATCGGCGAGTAATGCTTTGGCTATTCAATGGTTTAATTCAAGAATTAATCAAACCATTTCTGAAATTCAAGACCATTTCTCAAAATTCAGAATTTCAGATGCTTTGTTGTCTTTGTACAATTTAGTTTGGGATGATTTCTGTTCAAAATATCTTGAAATTATCAAACCCGCCTACGAACAGCCGATTGACAAAGCTACGTATGATGCCACAATTGAGATTTTTGAGAAATTGATGTGCCTTTTGCATCCATATATGCCATTTATCACAGAAGAAATTTGGCAGTCTTTGGGAACTCGTAAGGAAGGTGAAAGTATTTGTAGAACTGAATTTCCAAAAGGTGGAGCAGTAAATGCGGAACTTTTGGCAAGTTTTGATGCTATGTTTGAGTTAGTATCAAAAATCAGAGAAATACGCAACGCCAAACAGCTTTCACCAAAACTTGCTTTACCACTTTCTATCAAAACAGACAATAGAAATCGTTACGAAAATATTGAGTCAATCATCACGAAATTGGCTAATACTGAGACGATTAACTACGTTTCGGATAAAGTCGATAACGCCCTTTCGTTTGTTGTAAAATCAGATGAATTTTTTATTATTCTCGAAGGCGAAATTGACGTTGAGGCAGAATTAGAAACGGCTCAGAAGGATTTGGATTATTTGTTAGGCTTCAAAAAATCAACCGAAGCCAAATTAGCAAATGAACGTTTTGTAGCCAATGCCAAACCCGAATTAGTAGAAAAAGAACGCCAAAAATTAGCCGATGCCGAAGCGAAAATCAAGGCTTTGGAAGAGATGATTTTGAGGTTGAAGAAGTAGCAAAAAAGCCCCTAAAAATCAATTTTAGGGGCTTTTTATTTACAAATTATTAATTTCGTCTTCTGATAAACCCGTTGATTCTGAAATAATATTTTTGGGAATACCTAATCGTTTTAAATCTTTTGCAATCTTTTTAGCATTGTCTTTTTCAGCATTTTTTACGGCACTTTTTACGGCACTTTCCACAGCCGTATTTATGACTTCCCTTATTTCAATATATTTCATCAAACTTTTTTGATAGTTATCATATTCACCAGAAGTCATGGCTGCAATTTCCGCTTCGTGGAATGCCTTTTCAAAAATAGGTTCTCTCAAAATTTCAGGAATTGAATTAGATGTTTCTAAATTTTTCAAGAAATATATCCACTTGTCAAAATGCGTAACCAACTCACTTTCAGTCTTATTGAACAAAGGCATTTGTATAAACTTGAAGTGTAATTTGTCATAAAATAATTCTCCATCTTCATCTCTCAGAGCTACGGAACGTAAGAATTTTTGTTTTTCAGCTTCTTCATCATACAAAAAGTCCAGAATAGCAATCATGTAGATTGGTGTTAATTTAAAATCCCATTCATTACCCCTTTTGGCTTGTTCTCTAATTGGAAATGTGGTGTAAAATAATGACCTATCTTTAAAAAAGTTAATTTTCGCTTTCTGCATTTCAACAATAAAACGCTCACCATTTTGTGCTTCACAATGAATGTCAAATATGGCACTTCGTTCAAAAGCAAATTCAGATAGATTTTCATTATTTCTAAATGTCAATGTTGCTATTTGATGATATTCAGGCAACAATTGATTCAAAAAATCAATCAATAAATCCTTATTGGCTTCCTCACCAAAGAGTTTCTTAAACCCAAAATCAGTATATGGATTGATATATTTTGACATTTTTGTTCTTTTATTTTATGTAAAGGTATAAAATTTCTTACGATTTTGGAAAATCATTATACCTCTTCAAAATCTCTTCAAAGCCATCTCCGAAATCGTCTGACCGATTGATAATGAGGCAGTTGCGGCGGGCGATGGAGCATTCAAAATATTAATTACTTTTTCATCTTCAATGATGGCGAAATCGTCTAAAAGTCCTCCTGTGCGGTCGCAGGCTTGGGCTCGAACACCCGCACCACCTTCGATCAAATCTTCTTCCTGAATCTCTGGAATCAACTCTTGTAAGGCTTTGGTGAAAGCTGATTTTGAGAAACTTCTGTACATTTCACCCAAGCCCATTTCCCAATATTTCACTGCCACTTTCTGGAATCCGCCCCACGTGAGGGTTTCCCACAGTTCTTTGGCGTTGATGTCCATTTTTTTGTAGCCTTCTTTTCTGAATGCCAAAACGGCATTGGGTCCCGCCTCTACGCCTCCTTTCATCATGCGAGTAAAATGCACGCCCAAAAATGGAAAATTAGGATCTGGAACGGGATAAATGAGGTTTTTAACCAAATAATGTTTCTCTGGACGAATCTTGAAATACTCCCCACGGAAAGGTACAATCCTGACATCAATTGGGCTGTCCTGCGACATTTGAGCCACTTTATCCGAATATAATCCCGCACAATTTATGACTAATTTTGTCTCGTAGGTATTGTGTTCGGTTTTCACAATCGATAACGAATGTCCTTTCGTGATACCCGTAACTTTTTCGTTGAATTGTAGCTCAGCTCCTAAATTACGCAGTTTATCTGCCATTTTTTGGCTCATTACTTTGTAATCCACAATACCCGTTTGCGGTACAAAAAGCCCCTCCAAACATGAAACATGAGGTTCATATTCTTTCACTTCCGAAGCTGATATTTTTCGGACTCCTTCTAATCCATTTTGTTGCCCACGGATAAATAAATCATCCATTTGTTTACTTTGATTGGCTTTTGTTGCCACCACAACCTTTCCCGTAATTTCGTAGGGAATATTCTCTTGATTACAAAATTCAATCAATTGATGATATCCTTTTATGCAATTCGTCGCCTTCAATGAGCCTGGTTTATAATATAATCCAGAGTGAATCACCCCCGAGTTGTTGCCCGTTTGATGAATTGCCACTTCACGTTCCTTTTCAAGCACCAAAATTTTCAAATCAGGGCGTTGTTCCTTGATTCTGAGTGCCGAAGCCAACCCTACAATTCCTCCACCGATAACGATAATATCGTGTTGCATTCCTTTATTTATGGTTAAAATTCGATACAAAGATAATCAAAAAGCCCTGCAAGATGTTTGAAATCATACAGGGCTTTTCGTTAAAAATATATTTCTATTTAATGGGAATCGACTTTACTTCAATTTCAAAACTATCTATGGTTGAAACCAATCCTAAACCTACTAAATACGCTTTCCAAGAATTATCGTCACCAAAATCAGCTTTCTTAAACGTAGTTCTTAAGTTAAGATTATTTGCATCCAACAAGTCAATTGCATAAAGTTGTGCGTCTTGTTGTTCTGGTGTCACTTGTAATTGTTGCTCATTAGCCAGAAATTTCCAAGTTGCTTTCTCAGAAACGCCCTTATCAATTTGTATAGCAGTGCCATCTGCTTTGTAAGTCGTTTTTGAATCCGCATATTCCGACTTTAACCCAATACTTTTTGCCTTTGAATAGAGCAAAACCGTTTTCCCTCCTCCTTTCACTGAAACTTCTTCTACTTTCCATGGATAAGCGGTTAAAAATTCCGTTTTAGTTTTTGCAGTATTAGTTGAACCTCCACTGTTGGTTAAGTTAGCATTTGGAGCAATCCTTTCATCGCAACTTTGTAAAAAAATAATAGTACTTGTTAAGCAAATTAGTAGTAGTTTTTTCATATCGTTAATTTTATTCTGCAAATATAATATTCAAAAATCAAATTGGCACAAACGAGAACACAACGGTATATTCCGTACTTGTTTCGGGCAAAGTTAAATCTTTCATTTTTGCTACCCAACCAGCATCATCATTAAAGTCTGCTTTTTTAAGCGTTACAGAAATTTCTAACTTGGTTTTACTAATCGTTACAACATCAAAAACAGCTCCACCACCATTTGAATCAGTAATCGTTAATTGTTTTTCATCCGTTGAAAGTTTCCACTTTCCTTTAGTAATGCTTCCTTTTAATTCGGTTTCTTGTGAACCATCAATTTTATAAGTTATTTTTGTTAATCCACGATCAGTAGTAAGTCCAATTGAATTTGGTCTTGAAAACTGAGCAACCGTTTTGCCTCCACCTTTCAGCAATACTTCATTATACTGCCAAGAACGAGCAGTCAATGTTGTTGTAGTAGTAGAAGTTGTTGGAGGAGGAGTCACAGGAGGAGTCACTACTATTTCAACAGGAGTAGTTTTTGGCGTAATTCTTTCATCGCAACTTTGTAAAATGGTTGCAATAATTAGGAATGTTAAAAGCAGGGATTGTTTCATTGGATTAGTTTCTTAAATTCATCAAGATATTTAATTTATAAAGAAAAATTTCAGTAATTTGTTTTTGGAAGCATAATGTATTTCTTTTCGGAATTACTCACGCTTAAACTTTTGCGTCAACATTTAAACGAAGAATACATCTCTAAGTATATGTTTTTCGTTAGAATTTAAAAAATGATTATCAAAAATCAGTCCCAAATTATGAAAAATGTCTTCTTGTTTTATTTTTTTATTTTTCTATTAAATAATCAGCAAATTATTGCTCAATCCAAACCCCAAGAACCCGTTAAAAAGTATAAACTTCAAATCAGAGCTTATGATTATGAAACTCGTGATGATTTGGAAGGAACGTACATTAAATTGTATAATCTGACTAAAAAAAAGTTAGCAGATTCTGCCATCGTAATGAATGGATTTGCCACTTTCACCCTCGATAAAGGCAATGATTATGACCTCATAGGGCAACGAGCCCGATACATGACCCGCCGTGCAAACTTCAATGCTGCCTGTTATCTACAAGACCCCAAAAAGGTTTTTTGTGTTTCAGGAATTGATATTGAAAACGTAACGAGACAAGCAGACGGCACTGATTTTGTGGAAGGAGCCATTGCGATGAAGAAAATCAAATTAAATGATTCTTTTAAAATTGAAAACATTCGCTACGACCTCAATAAGTGGGAAATTCGCCCTGATGCGGCAAAAGAATTGGATAATTTAGTACAAATTCTGAAAGATAATCCTGGTATTGTGGTGGAATTAGGCTCACATACAGACTGCCGTGCAAGTGATGAATACAACCTAAATCTCTCTCAAAAAAGAGCAGAATCAGCCGTTGAATACATTATTAAAAAAGGGAAAATTCCTCAAAATAGAATTGCTGCAAAGGGCTATGGCGAAACAAAACTCTTGAATAAATGCGATGATGGCGTAGCTTGTTCTGAATTAGAACACGCCATGAATCGAAGAACAGAAATCAGAATTACTGGATATTTAGTGGATGGTATTCCTGTGGATTTGAAAGGAGGAACTGCGGTTTCAGGAGATAAGAATTAGTGAGCAAATTTGAATAAACAAAATCCATAAAAAAAGTGCAAACGCTGGCGGACCTTTGCACTTGACAGACTTGGCGGCATCTGTACTGAAAATTAGTAAATGGTTAGTTTACCTTTTTGATCATGAAACTTAGTGGTTAATACACCGCAAATGTCAGGATTATTTATTTATTAAAAAAATGATAAATATCAATAAATTAAGTATAAATACCTGATTTTCATTGCTTTCGGATTCTGCTCAATGTCTCAGGGGAAATTCCTAAATAATTGGCAATAATATATTGAGGAATTCTTTGAATTAAATCAGAACGAGATTTAGTAAATTCTTCATATCGCTCTTGGGCAGTCAAAGCAATGAGTGAATATATACGTCTTTGTTGTTCATTATAGGAATATTCTGCCAAATACCTCACTAACCTGTCCCACCTTGGAGACATATTACACATCTGCTGTAAATCTTGAAATGAGAGCATTAATAAATCGGCATTTTCAAGTGCTTCTACGTATTCTATGCAGGGTTTTTGCGTGGTAAAACTCGGAACGGAGCTAATAAAAATATTTTCACTGCCCAAGAAGCGAGTACTTTCTTTGCCATTTACTAAATAGTAAACCCTGAAAACACCTTTCAAAATGAAACCCGTTTCAGTAGCAACTTCTCCAGGTGAATATAAACACTGACCTTTTTTAAGTTTTCTGGGATGAAAGAAGTGCCAAACTTCATTTAATTCTTCGTCTGAAAAATCAATGAAAAATCGAAAAAAATTTTGTAGTTCTGGTATCATATTACGGCGGGGTATTTATAGGTTTATTATTTTTAATTTGTGATGAAGATATTCAATAAATTGATAAATGTCAAGTTTTGTCCATAATAATTTTTGAGTATTATTTTGGTTGGTGAATTATCATAAAATAATCTTTCCGTAAAAAATCTGTAACTTTGTATAGAAAAACCGCTACTATTTTCGTTCATAAAATACAACATCCTATTTTATTTTGGGCATGAAAAAATACTTTTATCAATTACTAATTTCTTTGTTTTTTATAGTCATTAATTTTCACGTTCAGGCACAAAGTACGCTTGGCGGAACGCTTGATTTTACGCATAAAGGTGGTAATAATTTTAATATAAAAGCTACAATTTATGTTGATAAAGCCTATAATGCCATCTCTCCGAGCCTTTATCAAGGTTTTATTCCAGCAAAAATTTATTCAAAAGGAGCCACAGCATCAGGCGATGTTTTTATACAAACTATTAATATAAATTTTGATAATAAAGCAGATGATATTCCCTATGACAATCAATCGTGTGCTTCTTCTGTAACAATATCGACTTCTAAAATTGTTTATTCAAGCGATATTACTCTTAACAAAGCAAACTTCAATAATGCGAATGGTTACTATATTGTTTGTATTGATGGCAATAGAAACGCTACATTAAATGCGAATACTACTTCAATCGGGATGACTATGTACTTAGAATTTCCTCGCTTAAATAGTAGTGATAATTCTTCGCCCGTTTTCAATCTCAAAAAAGGATATGTGGCTTGCGTAAATCAACCGTTATCAAATGTAGATTTAAGTGCCAGTGATGCCGATGCAGGTGATACCAGAACGTATAGGCTTGTTAATTCATATTCTGGCTCTGGTTCTTCTACTGTTGCAGGTAAACAAGGATATGCTACGAATAGTATAGTTCCTCGAAATGCTGGGTTTACGAATGGAACATCTTATGATAATGGATTTGTTTTAGTACCCTTCCGTCCTGGTTTCTCTGCCACAAGTCCAATCGCTGGCTCAGGAATAAGTTTAGATCCAAACACTGGTTTTTTGACGGGTACACCCACTCAAGTTGGAATATTTTTGATTACTGTTGAATGTCGAGAATTCAGAGGAGGTGTGCAAATTGGCTTAAACCGACAAGATTTTGAAATTGTGGTGGATAATTGCACGAGTCCAAAACCTAAAATTTATTTATCTGGCAACGACCCTACCATTCATGAAACCTCAGCCGTTATTTGTGATGGTTCATTCAGAATTTTAGAAACGGTCAATAATACAAATTTTACCTACGTTTGGAAAAAAGATAACGTCATTGTGCCTGGAGCTAATAAGTATCAGCTAAAAGTATTTTATAAAGATGCTGGCAAATATACCGTAACCGTTACTCGTACAGGTGCATGTGCAGGAACAGAAACTTCGTTAGATACAGAATTACGCCCACAATCAGGTGAAAACGTAAGATTAACCGTTGCAGATAGTACCGTTTGCAGTGATGTCGTGCCAATAATTCTAACGATTGAACAAAATTCAACGGGAGCGGCACTTAATAATTTCAGAAAAGAATGGTATAAGAATGATGTATTGATTTCTGGTGCATTTTCACAGTCATATTCTGTTTCAACTTCTGGGAAATATAAAGTAATTGTTACTGATTTTACAACGGGAAGCAGTAAATGTACCTACGAAGCCTTCAAGGAAATAACTGTTACACCAATTCCAAGTCCCACGATTACAAACGTAACGGGCAAAACTGCCGTCTGTCAAGGAGATATTGTCAAATTAAGAGTGGCTCCCATTGAGACAAGTGTAACTTATCACTGGGTGAGAAACAGTGTGGATATTGCCACAACTACTGATTTAGAGGTAAATTCAACTGGAACGTATGAGATTAGGGGGGAAAGTACCGTGAATACAGACTGTTTTGCGTATGGACCTACGGCGGTAAATATTGCCGTAAATCCTTATCCAATCGTAACATTTAATGATATTCAACCTGTTTGTGCTGTGAAATCTGCGAAGATTGATTTGCGAAATTATGTTAGTCCTTACGACCCTGCTTTGGGCGTATTCTCGGGTACGGGAGTGAGAGGATATGAATTTGACCCTTTGCTTTCTGGATATGGTTCATTTCCGATTAAATACACTTATACAACGCTTGTAGGTTGTGGAAAAGATGCTTCAAAAACTGCTATTGTTGATTTGACCCCAACCGTAAAATTGGGGAATGATATTACTATTTTTAGAGGAGATACAATAAGATTGAAAAGTGTGGGAAGCACGGGCAGTAAATATGTTTATGATTGGACACCTGCAACGAGTTTAAATTCTCCGAATATTCCTCAACCTATTGCAAAACCTGACGTTACCACGGAGTATGTTGTAAAAGTTACCTCTATTTTAGGTAAATGTTTTGCAACGGATAAAATAATGATTTCAGTAAAATCAGTTTTGAAAATACCGTCTGCTTTCACGCCAAATAGCGATACTGTTAATGACACTTGGGCAATCTTGGATAATAATCGAGAGTATAATGATTATCCAGATATTGAAGTAAAGATTTTTAACCGTTGGGGTGGTGAAATATTCTACTCAGTTGGTTCAGGGGCATATCAGACTCAACCCTTTGACGGCATTCAAAATGGACAAAGACTACCCGCAGGAACGTATTTTTACGTGATAAAACCAAGTCCCGACGTACCAAGTTTGACGGGATATGTAACGATTGTGAGATAAAAACAGTGAACAGTTAGCAGTAAACAGTTAGCAGTTAATTGATTTGTCTCGGTAATTATTTACTGATAACTGTTCACTGATAACTGTTCACTGTTTATTGTTTACTGTCAACTGAAAAAGATGCAAGGTTTATTAGATCAACAATTTAATGAAGGTGGCGTAGTAATCACCAAAGTAGATGACCTCATTAATTGGGCGAGGCTGAGTTCGTTGTGGCCCATGGGTTTTGGTTTGGCTTGCTGTGCCATTGAAATGATGCAGACGATGGCTTCGGGCTATGATTTAGACCGTTTTGGGGTTTTTCCAAGACCTTCGCCTCGGCAGTCGGACGTGATCATTGTGGCGGGAACAGTGACCTTTAAAATGGCGGATCGTATCCGCAGATTATACGAACAAATGCCCGAACCACGCTACGTTATTTCAATGGGAAGTTGCTCAAATTGTGGCGGTCCGTATTGGGAACATGGCTATCATGTTGTGAAAGGCGTTGACAGAATTATTCCCGTGGATGTGTACGTTCCAGGTTGTCCACCCCGTCCAGAAGCCTTGATTGGCGGTTTTTTGAAATTACAAGAGAAAATTAGGAACGAAAGTTTAGTAGCTCCGAAGGCACTTTTGGAAATGGAAGAGGAAGAAGCAAGGAATCAAAAACCTGATTTTGCGGTTGTCTAAGAGGTTTAATACACTGTTTAATAAGTTTTTTGGGTAGAGTTTAATTCTCTGGAAAAACATCTCGAAAGTAGAAGGAACTTTCGAGATGTATAAAACGCAGAATTTACTTCCCGAAAGTTATTTACCCGCAATGGATATTGTTTCGGGAAGTTCCCCAGAAAACTTATTAAATAGTGTATTTAACTTTAAATATCTTTTACTTCCTGAAAGTTACTTCTACTTTCGGGAAGTTGAAATAGTTTAATAACCATTGTACCGAGCATTTCTCAAATTAAAAATATGCCACAAAAATTCATAAATATCTTGACCCAAAACCTCGGCGAAGAAATCATTCTTCAAGCCGATCACCAATGCCTAACTGTGCCAACAGAACGCATTGCGGAGGTTTGTATGCTGTTGCACACGCACAAAGAATGTTATTTTGATATGCTTTCGTGTTTAACGGGTTTGGATAATGGCGTGGAAAAAGGTACGATGGAGGTGATTTACAATCTCTATTCTATTCCTTTTGAGCATTCGTTGATGTTAAAAGTGATTGTGGAAAGAAACAAAGAAAATGAGCCTTTACCGATTGTTCCGAGCGTAAGTCATATTTGGCGAACGGCAGATTGGCACGAACGTGAAGCCTTTGATTTAATGGGAATAAGTTTCAGTAATCATCCCGATTTAAGAAGGATTTTACTGCCCGAAGATTGGGTCGGACATCCGCTTCGCAAAGACTATGAAGCTCAGGAATATTATCACGGAATTAAGGTGAAATATTGATTTTTTCGATGTTCGATGTTCGTTATTTGATGTTCGTTTCTCGTTGCTCGGAAACCAAACATCGAAATACGAACATCGAACATCGAAGAAAATCAATGTTTAAAATGCCTCACCCCCGTCATTACCATCGCCACGCCATTGGCATCACAATAAGCAATTGAGTCTTTATCTTTAATTGAGCCTCCTGGTTGTGTTACAGCCGTGATTCCCGCTTTATGAGCAATTTCTACACAATCTGGGAAAGGGAAAAACGCATCAGAAGCCATAACAGCCCCTTGCAAATCAAAGCCAAATTCTCCCGCTTTTTCAATGGCTTGTTTCAACGCATCAACCCTTGAAGTTTGACCCACGCCAGAAGCCAATAATTGCCCCTCTTTGGCTAAAATAATCGTATTTGATTTGG
This sequence comes from Arcicella sp., assembly GCA_025354645.1. Classification (GTDB taxonomy): domain Bacteria; phylum Bacteroidota; class Bacteroidia; order Cytophagales; family Spirosomataceae; genus Arcicella. The sequence goes on from JANXML010000152.1 coordinate 12,331, forward strand.
TATGTTTACAGATTTTCAAAGCAAATTCCAATGCCTTCAATTCTGATTCGGTTGGAGTTTTTTCAGTAACGGTTTTAAAATCAGCTATTTTTTCAGTAGAAAGGTCTTTATCTTGTTCCAAAACGCCGTTTAAAAGTGTTTTGAACATCATTGTTGAAACTTGTATCTCCTTACGTTTCAATAAGATACGGTTCTTTTTGGATTTCAAAACTTCCAAAGCCTCTTCCGTGAAATCTGGGGCAATTAATATTTCAAAGAATAGAGAATTCATTTCCTCCGCCGAGGCTTTATCGACCGTTCCGTTGGTTGCCAAAACACCCCCAAAAGCAGAGATAGTATCGCAAGCAAAAGCATTTTTGTAGGCTTCGTGTACGGTTGGAGCCGAGGCTACGCCGCAAGCGTTGGTGTGTTTGATGATGACAAAAGACGTTTCTTCAAATTCATCCAACAACGTAATACACGCATCAACGTCCAC
>JANXML010000169.1 GCA_025354645.1 Arcicella sp.
GAAAATGTAAATGTTTTAGAATGGTTAAAGAAACCTATCGAAATCGTCTAAATCACATTGCACAAATTTGGCTAATAGTATGTGGACTCGTAAATCTTAATCTTTGAAAAGTTATATGTTTTTTAGGAAAGAGGTCTATTAGTGATTTCGCAAAAATGCGGGGTATAATTGTTCATTACTTTACGTTTAGATTAAGACTATTAATTTGTTTAATTAATCCTTATTTTAAAACTTGTCTATTGTAAACGGAGGCCTTCAATTAGGCAAAGACTTTCGTTTAAAACCTTTAATGCCTTATTTCAAAGCCATTGTTCCTGTGGTTTTCACATCCACCGTTCCTCTCAAAGTCAAATTTTGTAATCGTCCTTTTTGAGTTACAGGGATAGTTACCACGTGACCCGTGTCCACAATTACATCATTACAAGCCGCAGGAATGCAGTTGCAAGACCATGTGGCGGGTGTGTTCCAATCACCCGAAGCTAAACTGGTAATTATTCCATCAAAAACGGCTATCGAAATCGGTGAACTGTTCGCACTCGTCACTGAACCGACCGTACACGTTGCGGTGTAATTAGTTGTAAGTGTGGGGCTAACAGAAATTGTCAATCCTGTTTGGCTCGTACTCCACGTGACTGTTCCTCCACCCGCACAAGCTGTTGCAGTTAATGTTACACTCGACCCCGTACACGTACTGACAGCGGACGAAGACAATGTTGGTGGTGAAAGTGCGTTCACATTTACCACAAAACCGCTACTTGTGACTATACATGGGGGTCGTGTACAAGTAAATGAATAGTTGGTATTACTGGAAGGCGAAACCGTTATACTGGTCGTGGTGGCACTATTTGACCATAATACTGTTCCTCCAGAACATCCATTGGCGGTTAAAGTCAGGCTTTGCCCATTGGTAATTGTTGTTGGACTTATCACGGTTGAGGTGATACTCAACGTTGGAACAGTCGTTACAAAAACGGTGGTTGCCGAGGTGATAAGGCCACAAGAGCCGTTGGTAACGGAAAGTGAATAATAACCCGCTGAGGTTGCAGTATAACTCGAAGCATTTGCTCCCGAAATATTATAATTGTTCAAACGCCATTGATAAGTTAATCCCGAAAAAGTTGAACTGGCATTTAAAAGAGTTGACGCATTTGAACAAATTGTTACGCTTGGACTTGGGATTATTTCGGTGAAATTATTTGGCGTTGCTTTCAAAACATTGCTCGGTGTACTTTCACAACTGTTTGCAAAACAGGTTGCTCTGTATTCTGGGGGTTTGTTGCTGCCAGGGAAAAAGTACGTATTCCCAGAGGTTTCAAATACCCAATAACTTTCAGCATTTCTGTACCAATAAACAGTTCCTGAGCATCCAGAGGCAGTGAGTTTTGAAGTACAACTTGGTGAAACAGGAAGAGTCAAAGCAATGGTAGGAACCGCATTTTGATTAAACACAACAGGATTTGAGGTAACCGTACAAATATTATCCGTGTAATCAACTGTATAAGTGCCTGCAACTGTTGTAGCATACGTAGATGAAGTCCCTATGTTAGGAACTCCCACATCTACGCCATCTTTTTTCCATTGAAACGTTCCAGATGGCATTGTTTGGGTAGCAAAATTAGCAGTTTGACTTCCACAAGCTCCTGTAAAAGAGGTAGTTAATACAGGACGTGGATTGACGATAACAGCATAAGAATTTGAAGAAATTGCTCCAAGGGTTGATGTATTGGTTATATCAATTCTGTAAGAGACATTACTACAACTTCCAGTTCCACTACCAGTAGGAACTAAGTTAAAAAAGGTTGACAAAACAAGCGTAACTGGGCTTGTGGCGGTTGTTGCAGTCGTTTGAACAAATGTTTGAGGTTGGCAAGAACCAGTAATAATTTTGGTTAAAGTAACCGTAAAACTCCCCGTAAAATCCCCTGTGGAAGTAAATGTAACGGGAAATGAGGAACCAGCATTTGAACAAATATTTGTAGGTGTTGTGTTGGATACGGTAATTGTCGGTAAAACATCAACTGTAACGCTCGTACTGGTAGCGGATTCACAAGTGCCTGAAACACATTTGACCGAATAAGTCGTTGTTGCGTTGGGCGTAACTGTTCGAGGGTTTATGGTTGAATTATCCTCCCATTTAAAGGTATTTCCTGTTCCGCAAGTGCTTGCCGTCAATAAAACGGAAGTTCCTGGATTAACTGCTACGCTGGGATTTTTAGTAATAGAAGTTGGCGGAACTGGAATTGGTGTAACAGCCACACTTGCTCCAAGCGATATGGAATTACAGGAAGCATTTGAAGCAACGATTGTGTAAGTCCCTGCCAAGTTAGCAGAGTAACTCGAATTGGTTGCCCCCGAAATATTTGAAGCATTACGTTGCCACTGATACGTGAGTCCAGCAATGGCAGAACTGGCATTGAGTGCAATGGAAGTCCCCGCACAGATAGTTGAAACGTTGGGAATTACCTCAGTATAAGTAGCACTCAATGCTTTGTATTCGGGACTATAACTGCCAAGTTGATTTAAGCCAGTATCATAACAAACGGCTTTAATATTTTGTGAGATATTGGTTGAAACAATCACTTGAGTACCAAAGGAATATATTGAACTTCCAATATACCATCTTGTTTGAGTTACACCACACCCCGTTGCCGTCAAAACAGAATAACAAGTTGAACCAGCCGAAGGTGGCAATGCCACTGTAACCGTTGGGGTGGGCGGTAGCAATAGTCTTTTAGCATTTCCCTTTGAGCTTTCATCTTCCGAAGCCATGACATTAACTATACATAATAAATTGATTATTAGTATTGGTAGTAATTCCTTTACAAAAAGTAAAGCCTGAATGATAAATAATTTTTTCATTAGTAATTAATTTAAGTTAAAACAATACGATTTAAGACAGGCTCAAAAGAGTCGTCAGTTATATTCATCTTTAAAATTTATTTACTATTTTACAGTTAAATTTTGCACCAAAGTAGCTGATTATCAATTAATTGGTATGGAAAATTTATTTTTCGGTAAGATTTTTTTTATACCGACCGTTAAATAAAAATTGTTAGTCTCTACGATTTTTATTGACTACATTACCGCTTTCATCGTTATCTGCAACCATAAGTTTACCAGCATAATAAGTCAAATTATTTTGGTTCTCATTTTACTCACAACAATAGTCCTAAATTGCAAAGTCAGTCAGTTTTTGTATTTTGCTTGCATTCCACTAATTGAAGTATTTTTGAGTTTATCAAGATGAGCTTAATAGTAGAATTCTATAATTTGATTTTCAAAAGGTATGTGATTAAATAAAAACTAACCCTCAATCATCATGATTTTTAAAATTCTAAATCGAATTATTTTTGTTTTGGTGTTAATCACAACCCTAACACCATTAATTTATCGGAAGAAATTATTCTACGCATTTGAGAGCGAAAAAGGGTTTTTCTTTCGGTTTTTAATAGAAATAATTTTTGGTTTATGGTTAATATTAATCCTAAAAAATCCAGAATTTAGACCTAAAAAAACGCCTATCAACATTGCCATTTCTCTCTTTACTTTAATTCTTCTATTCGTTGATATCTTAGGCGTAGATACTTTCCTAAGCATCTTTTCAAATTTTGAACGCATGACAGGGCTAATTCTTTACCTCGGCGTTTTCGGTTATTGCCTTGTGATTTCATCAATTATGAATTCCAGAAAACGTTGGCTAATTTTTGGAATATGTCTATCAGTCGTAGCTTTTATAGTTTCTGTAAAAGGGATAATTCAAAGTTATAATCAAGAGGAAATGATTTTTAATAGTGGGCGTGTGGTTGCCACCGTGGGAAATGCCAATCAATTAGCATCTTATCTAATTTTAGGCTTTTTTGTGGTAGGTTTACTAATTTCTGAATGGATTTTACCGTTACGAAAAAGTAAAAAAATATGGGCAAATTTATATCTATTAGTTGCCTTAATTTTCTTGATTTTTTATTCAATCTGTTTGCTCAAAACCTCAACCCGTGGAGCATTGTCAGGGTTAATTTTAGGTGGCGGTTTGATGTTATTTTTGACTTTTTTCAAAACCTCTCAAAGGAAATTTAAAGTGGTAATAGGAATAATATTCACCCTCATTTTCATTGGAATTTCAAGCCTTTTCTACTTCCGAAAATCACAATTTATTCAAACTAATTCTTCCTTAAATAGAATCACCAGAATTACAGATGACAACGGTACAAATACCTTCAAATCTCGTTTGGATAATTATCAAGTAGCTTTTGATGGCATTAGAGCCAAGCCATTTTTGGGATGGGGACAGGAAACTTATCATTATACGTACGCCCAATATTATAATCCAAAACTATACGCCGATGCCACTTGGTACGACCGTGTCCATAACATTATTTTGGAGTGGTTAATCATAGGAGGATTTTTAGGGCTAATGGCTTATATGTGCCTTTGGGTAGCAATTTTATATCAATTATGGAGTAAAAATAATAGTATAAATCTCTCAACAAAAATCATTTTGTCTGGTTTTTTATTGGCTTATTTTATTGGGAATTTATCTCTTTTTGACAACCTCCTGAGTCTAATGGCTTTTATGACCGTGATTGCATTTATTGAAAATAATTTTGTTATAAAAGAATTCAAACAGCCCGTTTCATTGAGTAATAGAGTGATTTTATCAGTGAGCGTAATCATTATTATTCTGACCATATTTACCATAAATATAACCTGCCAGCAAGCCTATCAAACCAATAAAATGATTGCGAGTGCATACGGAGCAGGTTCAATTGAGGAAGTAATCGAAACTTATACTCAAGCATACTCAAAAGCATACATCGGACGACAAGAGGTGGCTGAACAATTGGGAGATATGGCGAATGATGTTGCCAATAGTCCTATTCCAGAAACAACAAAAAAACGATATTTTGAAGTGGCAAAAAATATCATAAAATCAGAGATAAATCATCATCCAAATTATGCCCGTTTACAAATTATTTTTGGCAATCTTTCAGAAGCAGAAGGTGATGTTGTAGAGGCTATAAAAACATATCAAAAAGTACAAACTTTAGCTTCGAAAAGACAAAGTAGTTTGATTCAATTATCCATGCTATATGCAAAAAATCGACAGTTTGAAGAATCTATTAATTTACTTCAAAAAACGTATCTTCTTGAACCAAAAAATGAAGAACCGAAGGCATACAAAGCCATTGTTTATGGCTTAAAAAATGACCCGATAAATCGTGAAAAGATGGTGAATAGTCTTTCGGAAGATGGTTTAAATAAATATATTGACAAAGTAAGATATGCGTTTGCACTCACAAACAATTTGGATAAATTCTTAAAAATTGTTGATAAAACAAGTTTCAAAACAACAGAACAATTATACCATGAATGGGCAACGTCGGCGTATTCTATTCATAATTATCAAGAATCAGCAAGGGCGGTAAACACTTATCGTTTGCATTATTGGGGCTATAAATTTGTTGATAATCGCCCGTTGAAAGAAATTTATCAGGAGGTTTTGAATGGTAAAAATCCTGAGTTCGTATTTGAGAAAATAATTGATTAACAAAAAAGCGTCTCGAAATCAATCAAGACGCTTTTGGTATATTTAAGT
>JANXML010000187.1 GCA_025354645.1 Arcicella sp.
GGCGATTTAGTGCGTACAATCATCGTGGATTCCACCGTGGTTGCTCGCATGAAACGTACCGATGTGATTTCAAATCATACCATTCAAGACGGTGATGTAATTGTTGGTTTGGCTTCTGACGGTCAGGCTAATTATGAGAAAATTTATAACGGTGGCATGGGTTCAAATGGACTAACTTCTGCCCGTCATGATGTTTTAGGGCATTATTTAGCCCCAAAATATCCCGAAAGTTTTGACGCTTCCGTTCCAGCAGAATTGATTTATTGTGGTTCAAAAAAATTGACAGATCCCGTAGTTGGAAGTCCTTTGAACGTAGGGCAATTAATCCTCTCCCCTACTCGCACGTATGCACCCGTTGTGAAAGCTCTTTTGAACGAACTTCGCCCTGTGATTCACGGCATGGTGCATTGTTCGGGCGGGGCTCAAACGAAGGTTTTGCATTTTGTCGATAATGTTCACATCATCAAAGATAATCTGTTTGAATTACCGCCGCTTTTCAAAATGATTCAAGCCGAATCTGGTACGGATTACAAAGAAATGTATAAGGTTTTCAACATGGGGCATCGTTTGGAGATATATATAAATCCACAATATGCTCAGACGGTTATTGATATTGCAAAATCTTTTGGCATCAATGCTCAAATAATTGGACGAGTGGAAAGTGCTGAGAATAAAGGTGTTACGATAAAATCGAAATTTGGAGAGTTTGTTTATTAACATTAATTAAACCTATGTCTTTCAAAAAGCTCAACAAATTGTCCTTATTATTTTTAAAATTAAAGGATAAAAAAGCCTACAAACAGTATAAATACGCTCAGCAAGTCCATGAAATGCCCATAATTCCTCTCATTGAAAATCGTGGAAAAGCATTCATCAACTTTAAACACAGTGGGAATTTGGGCGATATTATTTATGCTCTTCCTGCCATGTATGCCTTAGCGGGTGAAGCCAAAATTAATCTGTATCTACAAACGGATAATTTTGTTCAAACAGATGGCAAACATCCTCTGGGTAATGTGGTTTTGAATGATAAATCAGTTGCTTTATTAACTCCCCTCCTACTGGCTCAACCTCAATTCAATTGCCTTGAAATTTTTCAAGAAAATCAACCCATTGATTATGATTTAGATTTATTCAGAACGATGCCCTTGCATTTTGATAAAGGACATATAAGTCGTTGGTATTTCAATGTTTTTGCCACAACTTATGATTTGGGGAAACCCTGGATTATTGTTAAACCTGATTCTTCGATGAATGATAAAATTGTCATCGCTCGCAGTGTTCGCTATAATGCTCCTTTCGTTAATTATTCTTTTCTTTCAAATTATAATAATCTGATTTTCATTGGTTTACCCGAAGAATATGAATTAATGAAATTATCAATTCCTCAACTTGAATACAAAAAAACGTCTGATTTTTTAACCTTAGCTTCCATCATTGCAGGAGCAAAATTGTTCATTGGCAACCAATCTTTTCCCTATTCATTGGCAGAAGCAATCAAAGTTCCGAGGATTTTGGAAAGTTATTATTTATCCCCAAACGTCATTCCCGAAGGAGAAAATACCTACGAATTTTCTTTCCAACCTCAATTTGAATATTTGGTGAAAAAGTTGTTAAAAAATGCCTAATTTAGTAACTCAATTTTCTTAAACTTAATCACATGGAATTACTCAGTATTCTCGAACCCGCCATTGGTTTAATAATGTGGGAAGTATTTTTACTTTCATGGATATTTTTTTTGATATTTGCCAGTATCGATATTGCCATAAATAAGTTTGAAGGTAATCAAAAAATATTTTGGCTTTTGTTGTGCATTTTTGTTCCCTTCGGATGGTTAATATATTTTTTAATTGGTCGAAAGCAACGCATTAAAGTTTCATGAAAAATCTTCTTCAAAATCCACATGAAGTAATTATAACAGGAGCCATCTGGATTGAACGCCACGATGGCTCTGAACGTTTTTTGGGTAAAGGGCGAATTCAATTATTAGAACTTATCGTCGAACACGGTTCTATTTCAAAAGCTGCCAAAGCGATGGAAATGTCCTATAAAAGAGCTTGGGATTTGGTCAATTCCATGAACTCTCAGGCTCAAAAACCCTTCGTAATCACGAGAATGGGCGAAAAATATAAGAGAAAAGTGGGGTTTAAGCATTTTTACGGGCATTGATTTTAGATCTTTTGAAGTTTTTCCAGATGGAAATTATTTCATCAATCCAGTTGAAGCGGATAAAAATCTGACTTACAGCAAAACAGGGGGATTTATTCAATTAACGAAACTGTTTTTGAACGATAAACTAAAAATAAATGGTTCATTGAGGGCAGATAAGAATCAATATTTTGATTTAAGATGGAATCCGAGATTAGCAATGGTTTATTCTCCTTCCGAAGACCAAAATTTCAGAATTTCTTACCAAAATGCCTACCGCTTTCCAAGTCTTTTCGAGGCATTTTCAAACGTTAATAGTGGCGGTGTAAAACGTGTTGGAGGTTTACCAATTATGTCGCAGGGCATTTTTGAGAACTCCTATTTTAAAACTTCAATTGATGCCTTTCAAACGACAATTACCAATGATGTCAATAAAAACGGCTTAACAACGGTACAAGCAGTTGTTAAAAATAAACAGGTTAAACGCATTTAAATATTAGCGAGCATTTGGCTTAGATACTGGTCATTCCAACCTGCCAATTTTCTTCTACTTTTAATACTTTCTTTGTCAGTTATATTATTCAGTAATTGTAATGACAACTTACGAATTATTGC
>JANXML010000189.1 GCA_025354645.1 Arcicella sp.
GCAATAATTCGTAAGTTGTCATTACAATTACTGAATAATATAACTGACAAAGAAAGTATTAAAAGTAGAAGAAAATTGGCAGGTTGGAATGACCAGTATCTAAGCCAAATGCTCGCTAATATTTAAATGCGTTTAACCTGACTTTTATACTTAAACCTTGTTAGAAGTAACTCTGCATTTTTGATTTTTGTCTCAATAATTTCTTGGTAAGATTCCTTATCATTTTTCTCATAAAATCTCCCTTGAGGAGCAATAATTTGCTCACTATATTTTCGTAAAACTTTACTATCTGAATCAAATTGCCAAAATTTTGATACGTGGAACTCATCTTTGACAGAAATCTTTTTAAAGATACTTTCATTAAAAATAAATTCATCCGTTTCTATAGTAATTTTTTTATCATCAAAGTAATAAATTTCATAAAGTTTTTCTTGTAATTTAGATGTAATACTATAATATTCTAAGAAATCATAGAAATCATCGCTTGATAAAACTCTTTTAGTTGTCAAAGAGTTTATATCGAATTCCTCAAAATCATCTTTATTAGGAAAGAAAAAATCAGTTTCAATTATATCTAAAAGTTCTTTAAACATAGTCAATTATAGTTTTTTTATATAGTTCGAGTAATAATCATTTTCAGAATTAAAATAGTTATCTACTATGTTCCAATAAAAAATAACGGAATTATATACTTAATGTCGCAGACTTTCATAATATGCTGATAATGAGCTATTTATGTAAAATTTGTCGTTCTCATAACTGGTTGATTATCAATTGATTACAAAATTTGCGTCAATAAGTATATAATTCCGAAAAATAATATTATTGTATTCCATGTCTTTTTTCTTATCATCCCACAAATTACTTAGTACGGATGATACATAACTTTGTATAAGCCTAATGATGAAAAAAGAAAGTATCTTTTTATAAAATGATTCTTTCTGCACGTTTAGGTGTATATAGTAATTTGAAACCAATAAGTCTGAAAAATCATAAAGCATACTAAGTATCCATTCTGGGTCTTCTTCAATATTGTCAGGTGAAGACTGCTTCCTCAAAAGTTGAAAAATGAATTCTGAAACATCCCAACATCTATCTCCAATAGCTGCTAATTCGTAGTCAATAAGCTGAAATTCATTTGAATTTGTATCATTTATAATAAAATTAGAATACTTTAAATCTCTATGAATTACAGTTTCAGATTTTTTCCACGATGAGCTAACTGAGTCAAAAAAAAGTTCTGCTTGCTCAATTTTATGTGCAATTTCTCTCGTTTTGAAGTCTTCAAAACTCCACATCTCTGCCGTTATTTTCCATCTTTTTCTTACTTCTAAAAATTCAGGTTTATAGGCAGATAAATAAGCGAAAGTTTTTATACTTAATTTTCTTATATTTTTAAGTTTAAATTTTTCATGAAAATCAAAGAGAATTTTTGATGCTGAACTTGCAAAACCTACATATCCATCATACGTTTTATAAATATTGGTTGTTAAACTTATAAAATTTGGGTTACTCAACAGAAGAAGAATTGTATTTTCTTTATCAAAATCTATTAAATCAGAATTATAGTGTATTAGATGCGCTAATTTGAAAAAATTATACTCATTTTCGATAGCCTCAATCGACATTTTAGTATCCTTCTTGGGCTGTTTAATGAATAAACTATATCTGGTATTTGCTAAATTATAACGTACTCTAAATGTATGATTTTTTGATAAATTCAAATTTTCAGTTACGGTAAAACTACCATTATGAATTACCTCAACCCCAAAATTCAAATTTTCACAATCTGAATTTATTAAATGTTGATAAACGGTTTTTCCTGATAAAGTTTTCATAATTGTATTCAAGGATGAAGTTCTGATATTTCTTCGATGAACTTCATCCTTAATAATTTTGGAGTTAGTATTAATGACCGTCTGTATATGTCTTAATCAAATTAGTGTCATACGCACCTGAAATGGCAGTAGGAGCAAAAAAGTCTCTTTTGTCATCTCCCAAGCTTGCTTTTATATTTTTTAATATTTTTCCTGTCGAATCATAATCTTGAAATACGAATAATTGGTTTTTATCGCCATCATGATGTAAAAAACTTTCTTTTTTATACAGAACACCTACTTGGTCTTTTTGTGGAGATTTTATTTTAAATTTTGAACATATTTGACCATCAAATGCAACATAGGTATCTGTAATATGATTAATCTGAATGACGGTTCTGTTAAGATCTGAGGGAAGAAAAATTTTTTTCTTTGAGATTTCTGGAAGTAAGTCACCAATGGTTAAATTCTTAAAATCTGCATCTTTCCTAAAAAATGAGTGAATTTCTCTTAATGCTGCCATGAGTTATCTATTTTGTTTAAATTGTGAAAATAAAACCTAAACCCCCTCCACCAACCCATGCTTCAACCCCCAACGCATCAAGCCAATTGCCGAACTCACACCCACCTTTTTCATCAAATTTCGTCGGTGAGTTTCTACTGTTGTGCTACTGATGTGGAGGTGTTCGCCGATTTCTATATTGCTGAGGTCTTCTACTATTAATCGCAAAATTTCTATCTCTCGCTTCGTTAAAGGCATAATGTCCTCAATTCTTACTTTACCGTTTGGGCTTTGAACATCCTCTATTTCCGCTAATTTTTTGATTATTTTTTCGCTAAAATACTTCTCTCCGCCAAACACCGTTTTGATGGCTTTGATGAGTTCGGGTTTCTCGGCACTTTTCATGACGTAGCCATGCACGCCTGCCTGTAACGCTTCCCGTATATGATGGGCTTCTTCGCTCATGGTGAGCATGATGATGCGTGTAGAAGTTGTAGCTTCCTTCAATTTCATCGCCATTTCGAGTCCATTAAGCAAGGGCATGTGGATGTCTGCCAACACAACATCAACATTATTATTTTCGATAAAAGAAATGGCTTGCCAACCGTTATTTACTACGCCCAAAATCTCAAACTTATCAACCGACCCAAGCAACATACTTAGGCTTTCTGCAATTAAGTGATGGTCATCAGCGATTAAAATTTTTATAGTTGGCATCGTAAGTAAAAAAGATTATATACGAAGAAATTTATAAAATAAAATACTATAATACAATTTTTATTTTTTCCGTGATACAAATTTCCGTTGGAATATCGAAAGATAAAATACTGTTCAGACAGTATTTATAGAAAATGAAATACTGTCTGAACAGTAGAAAATAAATTTGATTATTTGCAAAATTTGAATTAAAGTTATTGACGGTGTAATTTTACAAAAATCTAAAATCTCACAAATCATTGCAACCAAATCCAATCCAAAAAGGTGACATCGTAGGCATTTTAGCCTTAGCCTCAAAAGTTGATTTTGAAGTTCTTAAACCAGCCATTGAATTAATGGAAAATGTTTGGGGTTTAAAAGTCATTTTGGGTGAATCTCTCATAAGCCAATATCATCAATTTGCGGGTAATGATTCCGTGCGAGCCAACAATTTTCAGATGATGTTAGACAATCCTGAAATCAAGGCAATCTTCTCAGCAAGAGGAGGTTATGGCAGTTCTCGTTTTTTGGATTCTATTGATTTCACCGCCTTTCAAAAACAGCCAAAATGGGTCATTGGATTTTCGGATATTACTGCCGTGCATTGCCATATTCATACCCTAAATATCGAAAGTCTGCACGCCACGATGCCTAAATTATTCTTGCAAGAAGGCGGAGAACAATCTTTAGAAAGTCTGAGAAAAATACTATTTGGAGAAGAAATTAATTACAAAGTTGAACCGCATCAAATGAATCGTTTGGGGGTAGGAGAAGGGCAAATTATTGGTGGGAATTTAGCTCTATTAGTTCACGTAATTGGCTCAAAATCAGATATTAACTACGATGGAAAAATTTTATTTTTGGAAGATGTAAATGAATATTTATACAACATCGACCGCATGATGATACAATTGAAGCGTAGCGGAAAATTACAACATTTGGCAGGTTTAATCGTGGGCAGTTTTTCAGATTGTCAGGATAATGAAGTGCCTTTTGGAAAGACCGCCAATGAAATAATTCAAGAAGCCATTGCGGACTATGATTTTCCAGTTTGTTACGGTTTCTCAGTAGGACATGAGGTCGATAATTGGGCAATGCCTTGCGGGCGAAAAGTGAGTTTGTTGGTGGAGGAATACGGGGTTTCTTTGCAGGAGAATTATTTGTATATTTGATTTATTATTCTCTTAAATTTTGAAATAATATGTTAACAACAATTTCTGGTACTTACGAAAATGGTCATATATTTTTGGAAGAAATACCTCAAACAAATCAAAAAATAAAGGTTTTTGTAACTTTTATGGAAGAAATTCCATTAAAAATTAAGCCAAAACAAGAACGTATTTTAGGGACCATGAAGGGGAGTTTTAAACTTTCGTCAGATTTTAATGAGCCTTTAAACGATTTAAAAGAATACATGGAATGAAATATTTATTGGACACGCATGTAATATTATGGATGTTAGAAGATGACCCTCAATTGTCAGTAAATGCAAGAAACATCTTAAAAAATCCTGAAAATGAATTATTTGTAAGTGTGATTTCTTTCTTTGAGATAGCCATAAAAACTAAGATTGGTAAGATGGATTCAAAAAGAAATAATGATGAAATAACAGATGAATTGAATAAATTATCCATTAATCTTTTACCTATCAATAATAAACATTTGGATGATTATCAATTAATTTCTTTAATCGCAGATCACCGTGATCCTTTTGATCGACTTATAATTGCAACAGCTTTTAGTGAAACATTTGTTATAATTTCTATTGATGAAAAGTTTTCTAAATACAGCGGTTTGGTAGAAATAATATGGTAAATCATCACCTCATCGACCTCCTCCAATCCACAAATCCTTTCACCGCCAAAACAATCAAAAGCACATACAAAATACTCGTTCCGTAAAGTCCTTTATAGACATACATTCCTACGTAGCAAACATTCGCTCCAATCCATAACAGCCAATTTTCCAAGTACTTACGAGCGGTCATCCATGTTGCGATGAGGCTAATGGCGGTTAATCCAGCATCTAAATAAGGCAAACTTGCTCCCAAATATTTATGGTGTAAATACCCAGAAATACCAGTAAATAATCCTAAGAAAACCAGACAGATAATAATTAATTGTAAAGAAATTTTACTAACAGAAAGTATTGGTTCTTTGCTTTTATTAAACTTCCATTCATAAATTCCATAAATACTCAAAAGGATAAAAACGATTTGCAATTCTGCATCAGATTTTAGGTTTGATTGCCAAAAAATTACAGCATAAATTCCCGAAGAAACCATCGCCCAAAACCATCCCCAAACATTCTGACGAGTATTTAACCATACGCAAATTAAGGAAGTAATTATGCCCAAAACTTCGAGCCAATTTTGTTGTAAATATTCGGTCATTTGGTATTAGTTGTCGGTTATTAGATATTGGTTATCAGTTACTGAAAATTTATTTTACTCATGATAGCAAATAACTATTAACCAGTAACTAATAACTTAACTTTCTTCCTCTCCAAAGCCTCAAAATACTTACAAAACCCTTTCAAGGCACATTCTCCGCATTTAGGCGAGCGAGCAACGCACACGTAACGCCCATGCAAAATGAGCCAATGATGTGCCACAGGAACAGATTCTTTCGGAATATATTTGATTAATTCTTTCTCAACTGCCAAGGGAGTTTTTGATTTCTTTGCCACTAATCCCATGCGGTGCGAAACCCTAAAAACGTGCGTATCAACTGCCATAGCGGGCTGATTATAAATGACTGAAACAATCACATTTGCGGTTTTTCTGCCCACACCTGGAAGCGTTTGAAGATCGTCAATATTGCTTGGTACTTCCGAATTGTATTCACTTACCAAACGCTTTGCCATACCAATTAAATGCTTGGCTTTATTGTTGGGATACGAAACCGAGCGAATATAATGAAAAACCTCATCCAATTCTGCTTTTGCCAAAGATTCGGGGTCGGGAAAACGTTCAAAAAGTGGAGGGGTAACAATGTTTACTCGTTTGTCGGTGCATTGAGCGGATAAAGAAACTGCCACCAATAATTCATAAGGCGTACGATAAGCTAATTCGGTTTCCGCAATCGGGAAATTCTCTGTAAAATATCCTATCAGTTGTTTGTAACGGTCTTTTTTAAGCATGGGTTAAGTAGAACAGGTTTCTAACCTGTTTGATGAAAGTAAAAAATGGGGTTCTAATCCGTTTAATGAATGTAAAAAACAGGACTGGGTGTCCCCGTTGGAAACCTGTTCTACTAATAAAACGCATCTTCAAAGTGTGTTATTTCAAAATCTTCCTCACTTTTAAAGATAATTGAAACAATATCAAAACGGATTTGTTGTTGCCAATTGGTGCTGTAAACAAAGTTGCCTGCGGCTTTTGTTACAAGGTTAATTTTGTTTTTTGTAACACTAATTTCAGGATTACCAAATTTAGTGTTTGTCAATGATTTTACTTCTACAAAAACGACAAAAATGCCCTTTTTCACAATCAAATCAATCTCTGCACGACCATACCGATAGTTTCTGGCGATGATTTCGTAGCCTTTTTCTTCCAAAAAAATTCCCGCTAATACTTCCGCTTTTTTACCCGTTTCAAGATGTTTTGCCATTGATTTGATTTTGTATTTTCGTAAATGTAGATTGCACGCTTTAATCTTCAAAATAATAAGCTATTTTTATTAATGATTGTTTTAAGGTAGATATTTGTCATGGCATGGCTCCGTTGAAATTTGTTCAGAAAATTGTCTTTCAAAAATACAAATCTAAAAATGCAGATGCTTTCTCACGCAAAAAATTAGAATAGGATTATGAGATTGACAAGAATTACAGGATTTTAATCTTGCCGTATCTTATAAATCTAACAAATCCTGTTCTGAAAAATACCAGAATATTTATTGAACATTGTACCAACATCGAAAACATGACTCCAACCACTCAAAAAACCGAAATTCTTGCGGGCGTAAGTTCATTTTTAGCCACTATGTATATCATCGTGGTTAATCCTTCCATACTTTCTCAAACGGGAATGCCATTTTCTGCGGTGTTGACTGCCACGGTTTTATTGTCGTTTTTTTGCAGTGTTATGATGGGTTTATACGCCAAAAATCCTATCGTCGTTGCTCCAGGAATGGGCTTAAATGCCTTTTTCACCTTCACGGCAGTCAAAGGCATGGGAATTTCCTATCAAGTGGCGTTGGGAGCGGTCTTTTGGGCGGGAGTCTTCTTCTTAATTTTGTCAATTTTTAATGTCAGAACTCATATTATCAAAGCCATTCCTAAACCGCTTCGTTTTGCCATTTCAGCAGGTATTGGTCTGTTTATCAGCTTAATAGGTTTTGAAAATGCTAAATTTATCGTCTCCAATCCTGCTACTTTAATCGGTATTGCCAACCTCAAAGACCCCATCGTTTTGACTTTTTTATTCGGATTATTTCTTACCTCAATCCTGATAATTAATAAAGTAAAAGGTGGAATAATCATTGGAATTATCTTTACAACTTTACTCGCCATTCCTATTGGTAGGTATTGGGGAGATGCTTCTGTTATCAATTTTGGACAAAAAACGTTGGTCAATTTTCAAGGCGTTTTTGCTAAACCCGATTTTAGCTTGATTGGTCAATTAGATGTTGTGGGTTCCATGAAATTTTCCTTAATTCCTATCATTTTTGCCTTCGTATTCACCGACCTTTTCGATAGCCTTTCCACCTTCGTGGGCATTGCCGAAGCAGCATATCTCTATGACGAAAACGGAGAACCTCGCAACGTGAAAGAATCACTTTTGACCGATGCCGTAGCCACTTTATTGGCAGGAATTTTAGGGACAAGTCCAGGGACAGCCTACATCGAATCTGCCGTTGGAATTGAGCAAGGCGGACGACGTGGACTCACCGCCATCACGGCAGGATTATTGTTTTTGCCCTTCATGTTTTTATCGCCCTTGTTGTCCATTATTCCAGCCATTGCCACCGCTCCAGCCTTGGTAATCGTGGGCGTTTTTATGATAAAACCCATCACGAAAATCAATTGGAATAAATTGGATGATGCCATTCCAGCGTTTCTGGCTATGATTCTGATACCATTTTCGTATTCTATCACCCAAGGAATTATGTGGGGATTTTTATCTTGGACAATCTTGAAAGTGTTTACGGGGAAATATAAAGAAGTGTCTGTAACGCTGTGGATAATTGATTTATTTGCGGTTGGGGCTCTGTTTGTTTTCGTTGTTTGATGCTCGTTGTTCGATTTTCGGTTTTCGATGTTTGATGTTGAGTTATTCGATGTTCGATTTTCGTTACTCGATGTTTGTAAGTCGAAAACCGAACAACGAACTTCAAACATCGAAAATCGAACATCGAAACTACAGATGCGTCAATCGCTGCACAAAATCATCTTTCCTACGCTTGCTCACATCGGTATGTTTTCCGTTGCTCATTAAGGCGTAACCGTCTGATTTTAAATACTTTGACACATGATTCATGTTCAATAAAAAACTGTGGTGACTTCTGAAAAAGCCATTATCCGATAAAATTTCTTCATATTCTTTAAGATTGTGAGACGATACAATTTTTGTTCCGTTCATTAAAAAGAAAGTTGTGTAAGGACCATCCGCTTCCAAATAAATTATCTCCGAAATATTCAAAACCGAAATGCCATCCGAATTACTCACCGTGATTTTTGAAGGCAATTTTTTTGGCTCTTCTAAGGTTTTCATCAACAATGACAGGCGTTCTTGTAAGCCAATTTGTTGCCGTTTTAATTTCAATCTTTCAATGGTTTTATGGAGTTCGTCAGGGTCAACGGGTTTCAGGAGGTAGTCGAAGGCAGCGTATTTATAGGCTTTCACGGCAAATTCATTATAAGCCGTCACAAAAACAATCTCAAAATCAATGTCTCCCATCATTTCAATCATCTGAAAACCATTGATTTCGGGCATTTGAATATCTAAGAAAATAAAGTCGGGTTTCAATTGACGAATCTTCAAAATGGCTTCGGTGGCAC
This sequence comes from Arcicella sp., assembly GCA_025354645.1. Classification (GTDB taxonomy): domain Bacteria; phylum Bacteroidota; class Bacteroidia; order Cytophagales; family Spirosomataceae; genus Arcicella. Next base: position 9,016 of record JANXML010000189.1, read on the forward strand.
TTTCTGCCAAACCCAAAACCACTACTTCTGGGCAATAACGTTTTACCAATTCATTCAATAAATTCCGTCCCTTCTGCTCGTCGTCAATAATAATGGTTTTTAAGGTATTCATGGTTTGCGGGAAATAGTGAAACCAAATGTACGATTATGTTTAGAATAGCGGTGAACCGTATAATAATATTTGCGTTATGATGAAATTTTCGCCTTTGTTGGAGTTTTCTCCAACAATTGAAGGAACAGATTTATATCTGGTTATCAAATAGTTATATATAAAAAATATTCATCCAATTGCTTTCGCACGAGTCGTTGGTGGAAAACACCAACAAAGGAAAAAAATTACATAAATTCTAAACACGCCCCTTCTCATCTGCATTACCCGTATCTCTCTCCCGCTTATCTTTGATAGTTTTACTACCAAAGTTGTAACTCAATGCAAGTCCTACACTTCTCGTGTCATTATAGTAATTTTCAACGATAAGAATATCGTTCACTGGTCTTCTATATCGGTCTTGATTGCCTCTGAATAAATCTTGAACTGAAACTGTTATATTCAAATTTTTAATCGTTTTTCTAAGCCTTAACTCTGTTTCAAGACGATTTCCGACTTCGGTATTGATGATAGTGAAGGGAAATGTATTGTTAGTAATAACAGTTAAAGATATCACTTTTGCTTTGGAAAGCGTAAAAGTCTGATTTGCGGAAAGACTCAATAATAAAGTTGGTAGTGTTTCAGAATGTATGCTGTTGCTATGTAGCGTTTTTAAGCCATATGTAAGCCTTTATAAATCCAAAGTGCAT
>JANXML010000209.1 GCA_025354645.1 Arcicella sp.
CCCACTCAACCTTTACCACAAAAAATATCAGTAAATGTTTCTGGAAATGGTTGGAGTTTACTGCGTAAAGCATTGTCTTTGGATATTACGCCCATCAAATATTCTATCACTAAGCCATTGAAAACCAAGCTATTAAATACTGGTTCTTTAACAGATTCAATATCAGAATATATCAAAGACGTTAAAATAAATTACATAGTTGCTGACCGATTTGAGTTAGAATTTGACCGCAAAATTAGTAGGGAGTTTAACGTAAAAATTGATAGTTCAAACATATCGCTAAAAGACCGTTATGTCATTACAAGTTTGATAAATGTTAATCCCAGAAAGGTTATTTTAACAGGTCCCGAATCAGTTTTAGACGAAATGGGAAATATTATTTTAGTAAAAGTACCAACTCGAAGATTACAAGAAAATTACGACGACGAAGTGGTATTGCCTTTGCCTAAAAATGCGTTAATCAAAGCCAATAAAGACCGAGTTACCGTAAGTTTTGAAGTGGCAGAATTGTTGAAATAATACTTGGTGATTAGTTATTTGTTACTGGTTATTAGTTCCTCAAAAAAGTCGAATTAAGTATTTGGAATAAATTAATTCATGTCATGCCATGAATAAATTATAATAAGTTATTCCATGAATATTCTATTAATTAATTTTATACTGACACTTATTTTTAATTATTTCATAAAACTGAAAACAATTGATAACTAACAAATGAATCAAAAAATCATTGGAATAACAGGAGGAATTGGCTCAGGAAAAAGTATAATTTGTAAGATTTTTTCAATAATGGACACACCCATTTATGATGCTGATTCAAGGGCTAAATATTTAATTATCAGCGATTTAGTATTAAAAAAATCAATCATAAATCTTCTGAGTAATGAGGCTTATACTTTTGAGGGCGAATATAACCGTGCGTGGGTAGCTTCACAAGTTTTTAATAATCCTGATTTACTAAAACAACTAAATTCACTTGTTCATCCGTGTGTCCATAAAGATGCCCATGATTGGGTAAAAAAATTCCCAAAATCCCCATTTTTATTGTACGAAGCGGCATTGATGAAAGCCGCAGGAGACAACAATATATTCGATAAAGTTATTGTGGTAAATGCTCCAATTGCTCTTAGAATCAAACGAATCCAAGCGAGAGACAAACGTTCTGAACAAGAAATAAAAGACATAATAGCTCGACAAATTTCAGATGAAGAACGGTTGAAAATTGCAGATTATGTAATTGAAAATGATGATAAAAAACCTGTTTTGGAGCAAGTTTTGGAATTATGTAGAACAGGTTTCCAACCTGTTCCCTTTTATACAACAGGTTAGAAACCTGTTCTACATAAAAAAAGCTATACCCAAAAAGGTATAGCTTCTAAACTCCGATTTACAAAATATTTTTATTGATGTCTTACTAATAACTTCTTAGTAACCAACGATTTACCTTCTGATGATAACTGATAAAGATAAATTCCGTTGTTCCATTCTCTGGTTGAAACTCTCACTTTCTTTTGGTCTTTATCTAACATCTCTTCTTTCATTTCACTACCTAATACATTATAGAACGTAATCTTTGTATCTCCCACAGATGGTGCAATTACGTAATCTATATCTGCATGGTCGTCAGCAGGATTTGGGTAAATGTTTGAAACCGTTAATTTATCACTCGAAAACAATCTATCTTCCGAACTGATGAACTCTTCTAATTTACTTTCCTTTTCAACAACCGCAATAACTGGTTGAGCCACCAAAGATTCAGGCTTAACAACTTGATTTTTAACGGGTTGTAATAGAAAAGAATTGGTGAAATATTGATTAATCACCGTCGAACGTTGATAGTTAATGTTTCTATCAAGCGATAAAAAAGATGGCTGAAAAAACGAAAAGGAAGTTTTTTTGAATAAAACAGGTGTCGATGCGGTCTTTGTTTTAGGCTTTATATCCAAACGACTTTTGTGACGGTTATCGGTTTGGGCAAATGTATTTAACCCCGACATAGCAATTGTCAGCATCATAAACATCAGCGAATTTCTTAGTATAAGTTTCATTGCATTGTAAAATTTTTTTTCAAATATTACTTTGTTTAGTATGATAAGTTCTCCACAAAAACCATGCGAGGCTATCTGCTATGATTATTAGACTGTAAAATTACAAAAAAGGTTGCACTCAGTTTTCTTAAAATATGTTAATTATAAGGTAAACATTTAAAAAAACTTAATTTTTTTGGTTAATGATTGAAAATCAAACAGTTAAGATTTTATCTTGATGACAAAAATATATTAAAATTATCCAATTTTCAAAATTTTGACTTTAATTTTTTCTTAATTTTATTCAACGGTATTTTTTTTACTTCTTCTTGAACTTCTTTAACCAAAACAGAATCTTTTTTTACAGGTATATTTTTAATTAAAACTGGGGGTGCAACCACTTTCATAATTGACTCTTTTGTAGGTTTTTCACTGATTCTCCAACGAAAACCATCCAATTCTTTATCATCTGTTTTTATTTCTTTTGGGGGAACAAATCGCCCATCAGGTTTCGCCAAAAAGGCAATTCGACTAACTTTATTTTTCTTAAAATTGATGTTCATTTTCCCACATTGTACTCGATTCATACCTGTGACCGTGTTTTTTTCGTCAATGGCATAATAAATACTTTCGCCATTACCTTCAACCGTCACCTTTTCAATTCTTGAACTATCAGTAAAATTCACGAGCATTTTTCGCCCTTTAATTTGGTTATAATTAATCAAAGTATCAATTGATATTACAAAGGATTTGCCCTTCATATTCATCGTTTTGATTTTATTTCTTTTCAATAAAACATTGATAGAATCCGCCTCAGACTGGTTTTTATTGTTCCAAAGAATGGGTTTTTGATAAAAATAAATCGTTGAATCAGAGACATTATAACTTAAAGAATCGCATTTAGCTGCCATATCGGATTTATAAACTAAAACCTTTTTATAAGCATACATTTTCTTCACTTTCGTCTCTTTATTGTCTAACGAAACCAAAGTATCGGCATTCAAAAAGAGCGTATCATTCTCCATGATATTTTTTAACAAAGCGTGACCAAAAACTCTCGTTATGCCCGTTCTTTTGGAATATCGCCCTTTATCGCCCGTGAGAATGGCTTTATCTTTTCGAGATAAAAACACAATATTTCCATTGGCAATCCCAATCTCGGTAGGTGGGTCATAAATCATGGTATCGGCAATCATGATGTAATCATCGGTTTTCACCGTTGAGCGTCCTTTGAGATTAGCAATTTTTGTGACCGTATTATACTGACTACCAGGATTGGCATAAGTGGTATCCTTTCCGTTAACAATCAACGTTGGGGCAACAAAATATGCCTCTTTTGAAAGCGTACTATACCGTAAAGAATCCGCCGTTAAATTTCCCTCTTTATCTAATACTTTCACGTTGGTTTTGAAATTTACCAACTTAGTGACGGTATTATAATATGCTTCCCGACTGGTTAATGTACTTTTTTTATCCACAACCTTACCGCCTGTGTTATAATAAGCAATACTGGAATTCAAATCGTAATCTAACTTATTGGTAGTCAGAATGATAGTCCTATCGTCTAACTTTACTCGACCATTAATTTTTGCTTTACGTTCATTGCCAAAGTAGTAGGCAGTATCACCCGTAATCGTAACGGTATCGGCTTGAATAATTTTCACTTTTCCATAGGCTTCTAAGATATTTGTTGTTTCATTTAAAATGGCTAAGTTGCAGTATAACAGTGTAGTAGCCTGTCGAAGTGCCACATTTCCAATTAACCTCCTTACCGACATAAATGGCGTATTTTGTCCAACTAAACTATCAGCTTTAATAATTTCTACTTGATTTGGATTGGTTGGAGCAATGGGAGTGATGGCGGGAGTTTGGGCGTAACTATTAAGAAAACACAAAAATAAAATTATTGTGCTTATTGATTTAATAACTTTTAGAGTCGTCAGGGAATGATTGTCAAATCTTACTTTTAACAATTTTATTTGACGTATTTTTACGAGATATTTTATATTCATATTAACCGTAAAATTACCCAAATAATACGATGCTTGACCAATTTTTAACTTTTATTAACAAACAAAATCTTATTCAACCAATGCAGAAGGTGCTTTTGGCGGTTAGTGGAGGCATGGATTCCGTGGTGATGTGCGATCTTTTCAGTAAAGCAAAGTTCGATTTTGTGATTGCCCATTGCAATTTTGGGTTGCGTGGCGAAGAATCAAATGAAGATGAAATGTTTGTAAAAAAACTATCAATTAAATATAAAGTTCCCTTTGTAATTACGACCTTTCAAACCACAGAATTTGCCGATAATGAAAAAATATCTACGCAAATGGCAGCCAGAATTTTGCGTTATGAGTGGTTTGAGAAAGTTAGAAAAGAACACAATTGTGATTATATTGCCACGGCACACCATCAAAATGATGTGTTAGAAACGGTACTTTTGAACCTTACAAAAGGCACAGGAATTGCGGGTTTACACGGTATAAAGACAAAAAAAGGGCATATTATTCGACCCATGTTGTTTGCAGAAAAAGATAGTATTTTTGACTATGTGGTTGAAAATCAGATAATTTGGCGAGAAGACTCTTCCAATGAATCCAATAAATATCAGCGAAATTTGATTCGGAATGAGGTTGTGCCATTATTAAAAAAAATCAACCCAAATCTGGAAAATACCATTCAACAAACCGTTGAAAGAATATCGGCAGTTGAAGAGATTTTTGAGCAAGAAATGGAGATGCTTCGAAAGCAAATCACGTGGTCTGATTCTCAGGCATTTTTTGTGAATTATAAGGCAATTCAGTCGCTTTCACAACCGATGATTAAATTGTCGGAAATGTTGAAGCCGTTTCATTTTACTTACCAACAATGTCAAGATATTTTTGAGGCATTTGACAAAGATCCTGGACGAACATTCCTCTCTCCTACGCATACACTCGTGAAAGACCGTACGGAATTAGTGATTACGAAGAAAAATTTGCAAGTATTTGAAAGTCAAGTCATTGAATCGGGCATTCGGCAATCGGCAATCGGCAGTCAGCAATTATTGATTGGGGAATCTTTTGAAAAAAATGAAGATTTTGTGATTCCAAATGCAAAAAAAGTAGCTTGTTTAGATGCCGATAAAGTTCGTTTTCCTTTGCAAATCAGAAAGTGGAAAGACGGTGATTGGTTTTGCCCTTTGGGTATGAATAAAAAGAAATTAATAAGTGATTTTTTGATTGACACAAAAGTACCGTTAAATCTTAAAAAAGAGGTTTATGTTTTAACCTCAAATGGTTCGATTGTGTGGGTGGTTGGACATAGAATTGATGACAGATTTAAGGTGACTGATAAAACTGAGAAGGTGTTTTTGATGGAAATTAAGTAATTTTATAATACAAAATAATATAGGAAAATGGTAAAAAATGAATATCAATTATTGTATGGTGGGGCGAGTAAATCTTTCCATTTAATGAATGAAAAAGAGCGGATAGAAGTTGCAAAAAAAGTAGTAGAAAGAGCCAAAGAAAAGGCGTTTAGTAGAGGATTACCAATCTATTATGAGATTAATGGATTAGTCATTGCTGAATTTGCTGATGGCAGAAAATTTGAAGTTGAAAATCAAGAATTAGTGAGAAGTTATGAAGGATAAAAACCCAATTTTGTACATTTTAGCTGGACCAAACGGAATTGGTAAAACTACCAGTTTTTATGATTTTGTTCCTCAAAATATTAAATTCATTAATGCTGATGATATAGCTAAACAATTTCGAGAGTCGTTAGGTGATGTAAATGTACAGGAAATAGCCAATGGTGAAGCAACTATGCAGATGAATCAGCTCATTGCGAAGCAAGAAAGTTTTGGTTTTGAGACTAATTTAGCTGATAATGAAACATGGAAATTTATAGAAGGTATTCAATTGATTGATTACAAAATTGTGATTAATTTTTTCTGTATCGATAACGTCCAAATCTGTATAAATAGAGTTCTGAATCGAGTAAAAGAAGGAGGTCATTTTGTAAGACCAGATATAGTCCAGATGAGATACGAGAATGGTCTAAAATTATTGAAACATTATTTTGAACTACCTGATTATCTGATTCTTACGAATAATTCTGATGCTCCAATCGAATTTTTAGGAGTGGAGAAAGGGCGAATCGTTTTTCAAGAATTAAATCTTGTGTTTCCACAATGGATTGAAAATATTTTACCTAACAAAATTGATAATGTTGAAACCTTTAATACAATTGATACGATAAGAAAAAGATACCTAAATCAAAAAAAACAAACACATTTGTAATTCTACCCCTCCCCCAACGACTAATCCCTAAAAACCTCCAAAAATTGAATCAATCTACTGAAAATCAGTTTGTTGAAACTATCAAAACACATCAGGGAATACTGCATAAAGTGTGCGGAATGTATCGGCACGACCCTGATGATAAGAAAGATTTATTCCAAGAAATAGTGATTCAATTGTGGCGAGCATTTCCAAAATTTAGACAAGAATCTAAAATTTCAACGTGGATGTATCAAATTGCTTTAAACGTAGCAATTTCCGATTTTAGGAAGGAAAGTCGCAAACCAAAAAGGGTTGAATTAAGTAATAATTTGATGAATATTTCGGATGATATTTATGAC
>JANXML010000224.1 GCA_025354645.1 Arcicella sp.
TTGGACGATTGTTTGTCGGCGGTTGATACAAAAACGGAAAATCAAATTTTGAATAACCTTCAAAGCATTATGAAAGGACGAACTTCGGTCATTATTTCGCACCGTGTTTCATCAGCAAAATTGGCGGATAAAATCATTATGCTGGACAATGGACATATTGTTGAACAAGGCACGCATGATGATTTGATGGAAGCGAATGGGGTTTATAAAGAGCTTTATGACAAACAAATGTCTGTTGAGATTGAGGAAGTTTAATCAATCAAAAAATTATTCAAATCATAACCTAATGCTTCACAAAACGACTGTGAAGCATTATTTTTTGGTAAAATACTCTGCCAAACTTTCAATTTATAATCATACACAAACCCTTCTGGAACGTTGTATTCTTCCATCAATTCTTTCATTTTTTGTACATCTTTTTTAAAGCCTTGCGTATGAGTAATTTCGATAATTACTTCTGCCAAATCATTTTCACGATTCACCAACATGACATCAGGCACAGGACTTGTTTCACTTTCATCAATCATCGTTTCTGGGTATGGGAATAGATTGGTTTCTCCATTTTTAAAGAAAGATGTAACGCCATAAACTAATTTAGCAATGATTTCTTGATGAATTCTTGGAGCATTGACACCCATGTAAATAATGTTGTTTGAGTTCATAACCGTTGTGTTTGAATACTCGAATTTAGCGATTTATTCTATAACTTTACTACTCAACCGCAACAATTCAATTTCCGTAATCTTGGCATTAAATTCTGATTCAATTAGTCGGGTTTCCGCCGCCACGGCATTGCGTTGCACTTCCCGAAGTTCATACGCCGTTGAATTTCCTACTTTGTATCGCTCAAAAGCAATGTCGATATTTTGACGGGCAATTTTGTAGTTTTCCGTTTCTAATTTTATTAATTCTAACGCATTTTTATAACTTAAAAATGTTCTCTCCAAAGCCGTGTTGAGTTGATTTCTTAAATCTCCCTCTTGATAATTTGCTATTTCCTGCCCTATTTTGGCATTTTGAATTCTCCGTTTTTGATTGTAGCCATCAAAAATATTTATCGAAGCTCTTAGACCGTAATTAAAAGCAAAACTTTGAAATGACTTTGTGGATTGGGGTTGTCCTGCACCAGTATTGGTTGAGTTGTAATTATAACCAGTCAGGAGATCAATCTGTGGATATTGAGTAGCTTTTTGTAGCTTCAAATCAAATTCAGCCAATCGTTTATTTTGCTCCGCCAACACTAAGGCTGGATTTTGCTTTAAAGTTGCCTCACGAAGATTTTCGAGTGAAAGATTTTTATCGTAAATAATTGTGTCGAGCGTTACAAATTCTGTCTGTAAATTTCTGATTAATAAGGAATTAAGGTTGATTTTAGAGCTTTCCAAGGCTTGTTCTTGGGCAATCAGAGCGGCTCTGTCTTCGTTGAAATCCACCTGTGCCGAAAGAAAATCCACTTTTGATCCTTGCCCAACTTCATATCTGTCTCTGGAAAGTCTCAATCTATCGTTTGAAATATCTAAGCCTTGTTTTAGATTTTTTACCCTTCTCGACTGTCGAATAATATCATAATAAGCATTACTGACCTGAGCAATTGAATTTTCGAGCGTACTCTCTAATTGTGTAACCGTGGTTTTTTGTAGCTCACGCAAACGGTCACGAGCTACGAACATTCCTAATCCGTCATACAATGTCCAAATAGCATTTATGCCCGTTCCACCATTATTATTGAGAACATTAGAACGCTCAATTGTTGGAAAATTTGCATCGAAAGGTTGTAGAGTTAATCCATTAATAGAATAATTTTTATTGATATTTCCCGTCACGGTTGGTAACATTCCTGCATTGCCAGCGGTGTTATTGTTCTCTGCAATTTTTTGATTACTTCTGGCTATTTTGATGGAATAAGTATTTTCCAACGAGATTTTTATTGCCTCTTCGTGCGAGAGAATTCCTTGGGCATTTGTAGTATAAATGAATAAAAATAATGGTAAAATCAGAGGCAGTTTCATTATACGCAAAAGTTTTTGTTGATATTATTTATTATTTTCATTTAGACTACGCATTACTTTCATTAAATAATTGATTATCAGATGATTAGAATACTAACCCCTATTTATTTACGCTTCTTGCCAATACCCATAAAAGGCTTCCATTCTTTATTTTCAGGCTTGGAATACACTTTTTTCTTCTTTGAATCCTTCTCTAAACTTCCCGCATTATTTGGAATAGATTGATTTACCACAATTTTTCTCTCCTCAAATTCTTTACCGTCCAATGCCTCAATTGCCGCTTTTGCCTCTTCATCATTGGGCATCTCCACAAAGGCAAAACCTTTGTTCTGACGAGTGAATTTATCCATCACAATTTTGGCAGAATGTACTTCACCAAACTCGCCAAAAATCTCCACTAAATTTGAATCCTTCCATTTAAAAGGAATACTGCCTACGTATATGTCCATCTTTTGTTGTTTTAATATTTTACAAAGGTAAGAATTGGGGCTTAGTTATTCGTTCCATTGTTGGAGTTTTACGTTAAGATACATAAATCAATAACACAAAATATTGAAATAATGGACACTCTACTACTAAAATCGTTTAGGAGATTATTATGAATTTTGTGTAATTTTATAAAAACGACAATCCACTATGAGTAAAAAGAAACAAGACAAACCCAAACCAGATATCAATAATGTTCACGATAAATTCTTTAATCGGAACGCCGAAGCGGGACCTTCTCTCGCTTAGAAGTTGCCCAAAGTTTTATCGAAGAATTATTTCCACCTGAAATCAGAGAAAAAATTAATCTCCAAGACCTAAAAAGGGTTTCTGATTCTTTTATTGATGATGAATTGGAAGAATATTTCTCTGATATTATTTACCAAACGCATCTTGCTAATCAAGAAACTTTGGTAACGCTTTTGTTTGAACACAAATCTTATACCGTCTCTTTTCCCCACGTACAGCTTTTGCAATACATTATCAACATTTGGAAACAGGAAATCAAAGATGGGAAAAAAGTTTTGTCCCTTGTCATTCCCATTGTGATTCATCATGGAGATACTACATGGGAATACAAATCTCTGAAAAGCTATTTTGTGGATTTGCCAGAGGTTTTGCATAAATTCATTCCCGATTTTGATTACCTTTTGTTTTCGCTCTCTGATATTGGTGACGATAGATTGGCTTCTATCAAAAATGTTATCCTGAGTATGTCGGCGATGCTGTTGAAACATAGCCATGATGAAAATGATGAATTTCTGAAACTAACGCCTTTTTGGTTAGAAAAACTCAAAGAATTGGATACTCAACAACAATTAGATTTTATCAAAAGTGTGTTCATTTATATTCAGAACGCTATCAACTTGACAAAGAAAGAAATACCTCCTATATTTACCAAAGTTTCAAACAACGTAACCAATATTGCCATGACTATTGCAGACCATATCAGAGCCGAAGAAAGAGAAATAACAATGGAGTTAACAACTTTCCAACATATTAAAGGCTTATTAGAAATAGGTTTAAATGCTGATGCAATTTCAAAAGCCTTTAAACTGCCTACAAAAAAAGTACAGGACATTATTCAAAAGATAAAAGACTCTTCAAATTAAATACGCCTCCAACTGCTCATAACACCCGCTATCCCCAATATTATACAGAGCATTTGCTTATTATTTGCGTGTGAATGGTGATAAATTAGCACATCAACATTACTCAAATAATGAGCGGACGCTCTTTTTGGTTTTAAAAATCTTTTACCATTTTGAGGTTTTTGAGTATTAGGGTTACAAGTCCTTTACAGTTCGATTTCATCATTCCACAACGGAATTAAATCCAAAAGAGGGGGATTGGAAATCCTTTTTATCTATACTTCGAGATGCCCTTTAGAATATCTCGAAGAGCGGGACATCTCGAAGAGCGAGAAACCGTAGGTTAAGAAAAATACCAAGGTCTAATTTTACCTTTCTTTGATTTTGGCAAATAATTATCAAATTCATCTTGAATAGATTGATCCCAAATAAATTTTGTATTTACTAATTGTCGATTTTCAAATGAAAAAATCGCAGTATTCATTTTATTCATTTTATTCAATTCAATAAATATTTTTTTCTTAAATTCATCAGCTGAATTTAACCAAATTGTTTCGCTTTCAATTTCTTTTTTTTCAGAATTAAAAACAAATAATTTACTTTGAAAGCTTGTATTTATAGAAGGAATTCCAATAAGTATATATGTTGTATTACTCTACCCGATGATCTTTATTAAGTATTGATAATGAGAGAGTTGTATTTGAATCCACCGAGTAAACGTATTCAAAAATTCATCCCAAATTTTTATAAACTTTTGGTTGCCATTGCTAAAACCTTCTCTCAAAATATCAAGTCCTTTTCGGAAGAAACTATTGGATTTATACCCATGCTTCTTTATTTTAATTTTTTGTACTTTTTTGTGATAGTGTTTTCCGACATTTACACATACCCCAAGAGCTATACTGACAAAAACCAGAAGTTTTTTGATTTTTTCACTTGATTTTAAATGAGTATTTTCCAAATTAAATCCACGCCCCTTGATTGACTGAAAAAAAACTTCTATCGACCATCTTCTTCGATAAAATCCTCCTAATTGTTTGGCGGGAAAACTACCTGCTAAAATTAAAAAATCGCCATCAGATAACTTTTTTAACATTACATTACACCAAACACCATCTATCATGCAATCTTGATAGTATCGTTCACTTTGAGTTGATAAAAGTTCTGTTACGGAATAAACATTAGTATCTCTCAGGGTTATTAAATGACTCTTGGGCATTCGCATACAAAATGGTATGTTATTGTCTTTCAGATACTTGAACCATTCATGTCCAATAAACTCTCGGTCTCCAACAATGACTGCAATTCTATCAACTCCAATTAATGAGAGAATTTTACCAACTAAGTCTTTCCTGTTTTGAGTGTTACTGTTACCACTTTTGTTATCTAATAAATCCCAAAATATAGGTATGCCAACTCCATCATATCGAGCAACTACCATAAGAATATTACACTGATACTTACCAAAATCCCACTCTGTTCTATCAATGGATAAGCTCAATTTACCTTTCGGTAGAAACATTACTAAAAGTATAGCAACTTGTTGATAGTCAAATTCAAAATCTTTAAAAAATGCCTGTATTCTCCTTTCAGTTGATTCTACTTTTGAGTCAGTTGTAAAGTGTAGTCCAACCTCCTTAAATTGTACATTTCTACTTTTTATAACGCCAAGAGTAAATTCTGAAATAAACGTTTGGCGTGCTAAATTCTTAGCCAATGGGATTTCTGAAAATAAATTTCTAATTTTACTACTGATGATATTTTTCATTAAAGGCTGTTTTTGTTGCTTGAGAACTACAAATTTCAGCCTTTTTTTATTAATTCTAATTTTTCATCGGGTAGAGTATTGTGATTTATTGACGTAAGCTAAAAACAGTTTGCTTGTTGCTTAGGAATGACAAAGTAATGTTAGGGTTGAAATGATTGGCTCTTATCTTGATTTATTTGATTTTAATTTATAAAGTTGGTTTAAAGACACATTTCTACTACAAAAATCAAAGTGTAATGATTAAGTAGATATTTAAGAAATTTATTTGGTTTGCTTCGGAATAACAAAACTTCCTTGCATTAGTGCTTACTTTTCTTCGCTATGCGTGCCAGTTTGGGCAACCCCATCAAATATAAGAAAGTAACTGCAACCGCAAAAGAAAATCAAAAAATCCCAAACTCGCCATGCGACGGTCAGTACGCTCAAACAGTAGGATTTCAAAAAGAGATCACAGTTTATTTTGTAACTTATTCATTCTTAAGTATTTATAAAAAATTAAACATCTTATAAAATGATTTTAGGTTTAATTAATTTTACTGTATTATTTTATTATTGTGTTAATTACCCACAATTCTAATGGTGTACTTATATATTTGAAAACAGATTTTTACGTAGAAAGGATGGAGTTTATTAGTTTATGAATAAAAATATTGTAGAAAATATTCCACACTACATTATGAGTATGGGGATTTTAGCGTGTTATTTAGAGCTAAGTATTATGGTATGTATATTTTGTGGTATTAAGCATTCTTTAAAATATTAAATTCATAAAATATAGAAAATGAAACTTACTACAAACGAAAAAGTGAATGTTGATGGAATGGGTGCGATTACTCATGAAAAGGGAGTTTTTTTTAGGGTTTGGGCTCCTAATGCCACATCGGTGAGTGTGGTGGGGGCTTTTAATAAGTGGAAAGATGGAACTAATTTGTTGGAACACGAAGAAAATGGATATTGGGGAGGTAATGTTTTGAAGGCTAAGATTGGGGATGAATATAAATTTTCATTAGAAACGCCTTCGGGTAAATTACAGCGAAATGATCCGTATGCGAAACAAATGACTAATTCAATAGGTAATTCAATTATCTATGATGCAAATGCTTTCGATTGGGGTGACGATAATTTTCAGATGCCTTCTTGGAATAATCTAATTGTTTATGAACTTCATGCGGGTACTTTCAATGTGAAAGAAGAAGGAAAACCTGGTGATTTTTATGGTGTTATTGAAAAATTAGATTATTTGAAGGAATTAGGCATTAATTCTATTGAAGTAATGCCTCCTTTTGAATTTCCAGGTGATTTTTCTTGGGGTTATAACCCTGCATATCCTTTTTCGATTGAGTCTGTTTATGGTGGTGCAGATGCTTTCAAAGCATTGATAAAAGCCGCTCATGAGCGAGGGATTGCCGTTATTCTTGATGTTGTTTATAATCATTTTGGACCAACAGACATGGATATTTGGCAATTTGACGGATGGCATGAAAACGATATGGGTGGAATATATTTCTATAACGATTGGAGAGCAACAACGCCTTGGGGTGACAGTCGCCCTGATTATGGCAGACCAGAAGTTCGTCAATATATCCGTGACAATGCTATGATGTGGGTTGAGGAATTTAGGGTTGATGGGTTGCGAATGGATATGATTCCTTACATCAGAAATGTGAATTCTGATGAAAATCCAAGCACTACTTTACAAGAAGGAATAAGTTTATTACGTTGGATTAATGGTGAAATAGCTGAGAAATATCCTTGGAAATTGACGATTGCAGAAGATTTGCATGGCTTGGACTCAATAACTAATTATATTGGTCAAGACGGAGGTTTAGGCTTTGGAAGTCAGTGGGATGCGGATTTTGTGCATCCTGTGAGAGAGGCTTTAATTGCACAGGAAGATTCAAATCGTAATATTGAAAATGTTTGTATGGCAGTTTTGAACAAATATAGTGGCGATGCTTTTAAGCGTGTTATTTATACAGAATCACACGATGAAGTGGCAAATGGTAAGGCTCGTGTGGCAGAGGAAATTGCTGAGAATAGTGTTAATAATTGGTTTTCTAAAAAAAGGGCATCCTTAGGTGTGGCTTTAACTTTGACGACGGCAGGAATTCCAATGTTATTTCAAGGACAAGAATTATTGGAGGATAAATGGTTTTCGGATACTGACCCGATTGATTGGAAGCGTTTGAAAAAATTTAATGGTTACAATAAACTTCATCGTGATTTAATTCAACTTCGTAGAAATTTCAATAATAATACGGAAGGATTAACGGGACAAAATACGGAGATTATTCGGGTGGATGAGGAAAGAAAAATTCTCGCTTTTCATCGTTCAAACGCAGGCGGAAAGGGTGATAGTACGGTTGTTGTACTTAATTTTTCCAGTAATGCTTACGATGATTATGTGATTGGAATGCCCCAAGATGGAGTTTGGAAATTACGATTTAATAGTGATTGGGAAGGATATGATAAGGAATTTGATAATTACATTTCTACGGATTCGGAGGCAACGCAAGGAGAATACGATAATTTGCCTTTCAATGCAACCATTTCAATTGCTCCATATACAGCTTTGATTTTTTCGCAGGACAGGGAAATATAGTTATTGGGTATTAGTTGTCAAAGTAACTAATTATTTGATTACTAATTAGTTAATCAATTTTTCTTCAATTTATTATCTATTCATTTTGTTAAATAATTGTTAAAGAGTGTCTTTGATAAAACTTATTGAAGACACTTTTCGTAGTTTTTGTAAAGGAAAATGAAAAAGACATTTTTATATTTTTCTATTAGTTAACACATTAAACGAACATAGACGATGAAAAAAATAAGCGTGATTATGATATTAATGATCCTATCGGTTGTTAATATTTTTGCCCAAACGGTTGATGAGGTTTTTGATGCTCACTATACCGCTGCGGGTGGTAAAGAACTTTGGGATGGTGTGAAAACCTATACAATAAAACAATCTTATGTGTCGAACGCTCCGAGTGACTTTGATATGGAAGTGAAGGCTTCGATTGCTGATATGTCGATGTTGAAAACGAAGACCATTATGAAGCGTAATTTTATTTATGCGGTTAGTCCGTCGGATGCGTTTTTTAGAGTTCCAATGGGTAGTCGTGATAAGGCGGTTGTGTATGACACAAAGGATTTAAGTGATAAAGAAAAAACGAACATGAAACGTGAAATTACGGATATGTTTGCTCCTTTTTATAACTATCAAGCCAAAGGATATATTGCAACTTATGTGGGTTTGGAAGTTGTGGGGGCACAAAGATTGCATCATATTGAGTTATCTGGGAAAGATATTAAGTATGATTTATACTTTGATAATGTCACTCATTTACTGACAAAACAGGTCGAGAAGTTGGCAACTGGTGAGGAAATTACGAAAGAATATTCGACTTATACGACGGCTGCAAACGGAATTATTTATCCTTCTTTTGGAACCTATTACAGTAGTATTGATAAGCGAAATGTGAAGTTGACAACAAATATTGTATTCAATCCTACGTTGGAAGCGGTGAATTTTAAGCGGTAGTTTTATTCTTACTCATGGCATGAGATTGGGCATCCCCCTAAGTCATGCCATGAGTTTTTACAAACCAACTATGAAGATTTTTTTAAAAATAACTGGTATTATTTTATTGTCCATACTCCTATTATTTGTAGGAGTTTTTTTCTATTTGCAAACTTCTGGTGGTCAAAAATTTTTGACAAATCGGGTGGTGGCATATTTGAAAACTAAAATTGATAAGCCTTTCAGTATCAGTAAGATAAATTATAAAATTCCTGATTGGATTGAGTTAAATGGGGTTTATTTTAGTGATAATAAAGGTGATACTTTGTTGGCAGGTCAACGATTATATGTAAATATGGATATGTTGGCTTTAATGCAAAATGAAGTATCAATTAATGAGATAAATCTCGAAAATATGAAGGTAAATATCAAGCGAACTTTGCCCGATACTACTTTTAATTTTGCCTATATTTTGGATGCTTTTATTCCTAAAACTGACCCAAAAATTGTTGCTGATACTACAAAAGGCGTTCCGCTCAAATACAATATTGAGAATTTGAAGTTTAAAGATGTTTCGTTAAAATATTTGGACGATGTTACGGGCGTGAATGCAAAAGTGCATTTGGACAATACTGAGACTTCTTTCACCGCTTTTGACCCTGCAACTTCAAAATATCATTTGGATAAATTATTGCTTAATGGTGGGAACATGAATTTGCGTTTGTATTCAGCAATTCCCACAAAACCGACCGTTGAAACTTCATCGCCTGATACCTTGGATTTAGCTTTTACGGAATTGGATGTAAAGGATATTAATTGGAAAATTATTGAGGAAAAATCGGGCTTGGTAAATACTGTGAAATTAGGAAGACTTAATGCAAAAGGTGACCAGTTATATCTGTCGGGTGAAAATGTGCATTTGAAATCGGTTAATTTATTTAATACGGAGGCGAGTGTGGTGATTTTGAAGAAGAAGGCTAAGAAAAATAACGCTGGCGGGGACTTGGCGTCCCCGTTAAACCCCGCCAGCGTTGCTAATTCGACAACATCAACAAACAATTGGAAAGTATTAGTCGATAAAATTATATTCGATGGAAATACGATTCAATATCAAGACTTAAATTCACCCAAGCAAAAGCGTGGAATGAATTATAGTGACTTGAAAATCAGCAACTTAAAGCTAAATTCTGAACGTTTTTATTATTCTCCTAATCAAACTTCTGGGTGGATTTATAGTGGTTCGTTTAAAGATAAATCTGGTTTTGAAATTCAGAATTTACAAACGGATTTTGCTTATACCGACAGACAAACATATCTCAAAAAATTCTTACTGAAAACGCCTCAATCTATTCTTCGAGATGAGTTAGTTTTGACATACGCTTCAATGAATCAATTGACGAATGATATTGGAAAAGTTCGAATAAAAACTGCCCTTAAAAATAGTCAATTAGCCTTCAAAGATATTCTTTTATTAGTCCCAAATTTGGCTGAAACACCTCCGTTTAAAGGCAACGAAAATGAGCTTTTACGGTTCAATGGAGCGATTTCTGGGAATGTGAATAATCTAAGAATTGCCCCGACTTCAATCAAAGGTTTTGAACAAGCGAAATTAGATTTTCAAGGACAAATTACGGGTCTTCCTGATGTTAATAAAACATCGTTAAATGTTGATGTAAAAGAACTATTTATTACGAGAAAAGACCTTTTAAAAATTGCTCCGAAGGGTTCAATTCCCAACCAAATTGAATTACCCAATCGAGTGGCAATTACTGGAAAAATTCAAGGAAAAATTGCTAATTTATTCTTAGATACCAAACTAAAATCTGACTTAGGGAATGCTTCTTTTAAAGGAAAGTTGGTTAATATTTCTGCTAATAAAAATCAACAATATGAGGGATTAATTGCTTTCCAAGGCTTTGAGATGGGTAAATTTTTGAAACAGACCGAACAAATTGGACGAATATCTCTTTCAGCCAAAGTGAAGGGAATTGGTATTGACCCAAAGACGATGCGAGGTTCCGTTGATGGCACAATTCAACAGGCAGAATTGAAGGGATATGATTATAAAAATGTGGTTTTGCAAGCGGATTTAGCCTATCAGATTGCCCACGTGAAAG
The DNA here is from genome assembly GCA_025354645.1 of Arcicella sp. Classification (GTDB taxonomy): domain Bacteria; phylum Bacteroidota; class Bacteroidia; order Cytophagales; family Spirosomataceae; genus Arcicella. Next base: position 10,995 of record JANXML010000224.1, read on the forward strand.
GCAACATTAAAGACCCAAATATTACGCTTTTAATTGATATAAAATTGGATATTTCACAAGCCTATCCAAGTGTGAAAGGAAACGTAAATATTGGTCAATTAAATTTGAAACCATTAGGATTTTATGCAGAAAATATTGGCATACGGGGAGATATTGACATTGATATGCCAACCACAAATCCTGACAATCCGAGTGGGACAATTTTGATTAAACAAGGAACGCTTTTGCAAGATGGAAAACCCATCAAAATTGAGAATACTTCATTAACTGCCGCCAATAGTCCAGAAGGCAAAAAAATTACGATAAATGCTCCATTTTTGAAGGCAAATTTGAACGGTAACTTCAATTATTTACAACTTTCTGACATCTTTATTTCAACGATAAATAAGTATTTTGTTCTGCCCGATATTGCCTACAAACCCGTCACGTCTCCATATAATTTAACGATGGATATTAGGTTGGTAAAACACCCACTGATTCAAGCCTTTGTGCCAGGCTTAACTCGCTTAGATACTGCTCGTTTTTTGGCAAATTTAGACAGTCAGGCGGATACTATTTTCAGAGCAAATTTATTAATGCCTTACTTGGAATATGACACTATTAAAGTGAAAAATGTAAGGATGAAAATGGCTGGAAATGCCACAAAACTAACTTATTCAGGTGGTCTTGATGGTATAATTTTAACGGGTTTTCAAGTTAGAAAAACCAGTTTATCGGGTGATGTAAGTAACAATATTGCTTCTTTCAAAGCAACCTTCAAGGACTCTGTTGATAAAGACCGTCATGCCGTTGCTGGATTGTTGCAAAACGTTGATAATCAGTACCGTATAAGATTAAGAAAGGGTGGTTTATTTTTGAATTATACGTCGTGGCAAGTGGATTCTACGGGCTATTTGCAGTATGGAAATGCAGGTTTATTGGTAAGAAATTTCAACATAAATCGGGGACAAGAACGGCTCGAAATTAACAGTACGACTAACACGCCAAATGGTCCGATTAATATAACGACTGATAGTTTGGATATTCAGAATTTTGTCACTTTATTTTCGCCCGATTCTTCATTTGCGAGTGGTAAAATTGATGGTAAAATGTTGTTGAGTAATTACATGGCAACCCCTTCATTCACGGGCGATATTGCGGTTAAAAATTTCCGTTTTCAAAAAATTGCTATTGGCGATATAGACGTGAATGCTTTTAATGAAACACCGACTAAAATTACCTTGAAAACTACCCTGATTAGTGCAAATAATGACCTTTCTTTATCAGGAAATTATTACCTGAAAACTAAAAATGCGTTTGATTTAAACCTGAATATCAACAAGTTAGGAGCAGAAACGGTGGAGGCTTTCAGTTTTGGAATGTTGCGACGAGCGAAAGGAGTATTATCAGGAAAAGCCAACATAAAAGGTTCAACTACGAGTCCACAATTGGTAGGAAATTTGAGTTTTGATAAGGTTGCTTTTGATGTTTCTCAATTGGGAAGTAGGTATTTAATTGACAAACAAAATTTGATATTTGAGGGGCAAACAATTCGATTAAATCAATTTACGTTGAGTGATACCTTGAACCAGCCTTTGAAAGTAAATGGCACAGTTGTTTTAACGAATATTCCGTTGGTAAAGTACGATTTAACGGTGGATGCCAAGAATTTTATGGTTATTAATTCCACCCGAAAAGACAACGATTTTTTCTATGGAAATGCTTTTATAGATGCTGATTTGAAGTTGCAAGGAGTATCTGAAAAAGCTAAAATTGAGGGGAATGTTAAGTTAAGAGAAAATAGTAAGATTTCGATAATTGTGCCTAATTCAGACGATGTAAGCAGTATTGAAGGCGTAGTAGTATTCGTAAATAGGAAAAATCCACCGAAAGATTCTATCAAAAAAGACACGACAAATGCCGATATGTTTGCGAACAATTTTGTCTCGGAAATTGCCTTGGATATTGAAGCAGATGATAAATCGGAATTAACGATTGTTGTGGATGAAATTAATGGTGATAATTTGGTAGTAAAGGGTAATGCACGTTTAAATGCGGGCGTAAACGCCAACGGACAATCATTTATTTTTGGAACTTATGACTTGACGGAAGGTAATTATGGCTTGACGTATGAGGTGTTAAAGCGACAATTTCTTATCCAAAAAGGCAGTAATATTATCTGGACGGGCGACCCAACGAATGCCGATGTAAATATCACTGCCATTTACCGAACAAGCACTGCTCCGCTTGAATTAATGACCAATGAAACCAATAGTAACCAAGATATTTACCGTCAGAAAATGAATTTTGATGTACTCTTAACGATGCAAGGAAAGTTATCAAAACCAGAACCGTCGTTTAAAATTGAGGTATCAAAAGAACAAAATTTAACGGTTTCTCAGGACGTAATTAAGAATGTTGGAGATAGACTGACGGCATTAAACGAAGGCACTGGAAATGGGGATAAATCTACTATTGACAAACAGGTTTTTGCTTTATTGATATTGAATCGTTTTTTCTCAGAGAAATCGTCTGACTTTTTCTCAAATAGTGGCGGTGGTGTGAATGCGGAGGCAATTGCACGACAAAGTGTAAGTAAATTATTATCAAATCAATTAGATCAATTGGCTTCTGATTTGATAAAAGGCGTGAATTTGGACGTAAATTTATCCTCTTCGCAAGATTATTTTAATGGGGCAACCGCCAAACGAACCGACCTAAGTTTGGGTTTGTCGAAAGGCTTTTTCAATGATAAGATTGAAGTAAAAGTTGGACGAAATTTTGAGCTGGAAAATACCTCAAATATCACTCGAAATCCTTCCGAAGTATTTGATAACGTGACAGTGAATTATAAATTAACCAGCGATGGCAGATATCTATTTAAGGCTTTCCGAAAAAATCAGTTTCAATCGGTTTTGGAGGGATTTATTGTAGAAACAGGCGTTGGTTTCACGGTGACAATGGAATACGGGAAATTCAAAGAAATATTTGCTAAGAAGAAGTAATACATTGTTAACTAAGTCTCTTTACTTCCCGAAAGTTCTTTCTACTTTCGGGAAGTTTAGTCCGAATTAACTTCCCGAAAGTAAAAAGAACTTTCGGGAAGTCTGCCAGCAAATAATTTTTTATATAAACTGAAAATTATTTACTTAACACTGTACGAAATGATTAGACCACGGATTTTACAGATTGGATGGATTTACACTAAGACACATAGTCGGATTTTTATTAGTTGTAAGTTTGGTTTCAATGCTGTATTATCCTTAACAAAGTTGTATATATACTTACTCAATTCTTTATAAATTAAATCCGACCATGCGTCTCAGTGTAAATCCATCTAATCCATCTAATCCGTGTCATCCGTGGTCTATCTATTCGTGGATGGTTATTTTAGCAATATTTTTTAGTAGTTGTTCGGTTACGAAGAAGTTGCCCGCTGGGGAGAGTTTATACGTTGGGTCAAAAGTGAAAATTGTGGCGGATTCTGGCATTGCAAAAGCTGAAATTAAGAACGTGGAAGCACTTTTGACGGGTTTTGTAAAGCCTAAACCCAATTCTACGATTTTAGGATTTCCTTATAAAGTTTGGTTTTATTATCTCTTCGGTGAACCCAAAGGAGATAAAGGTTTTAAGAGTTTTTTCAGAAAAAGATTTGGTGAACCACCCGTTTTAGCGAGTAAAAGTGTGACGGCTGCCAATGCAAGACAAATCGGATTTTTGTTGAATAATGAAGGCTATTTTCGCTCGACTGCCACGGGAGAATTATCAGATAAAAACCGCAAATCAACGGCAATTTATACCACAAATTTACACCAAAGATATTACATTGATAGCATTAATGTTGCTCCCCAAGATACCGCCATTTTAGGAAAAGCATACAGAGGAAAAAATCAAATTTCTCTCTTGAAAACAGGCTTTCCTTATCGTTTTGAGCTTATTGCGGGTGAACGGTCAAGGATTGATAACGTTTTGAAACGAAGAGGACATTACTATTTTCAACCCGATTTCATTCTCGTTGAAGCAGATTCTTCGGTTGGGAATCATAAAGTGAATCTAACCTTAAAAATTAAGCCTTCTACTTCGCAAGTTAATCGAAAAGTTTATCGAATTAGAGATGTTCATGTGTTGTCGGATTATGGCGAAATTATGTTGGCTGACACCATAAATGACAAAGCGAAAGAGGTTGTTTTTGAAGGCATAAAGGTGAACGATAGAACGGAATCCTTTAAACCCAAAATTTTTGCACAGGCAATTGGTTTCAGAAGAGGCGTCAGATACAGTAGTAATATGCAAGATATTTCACTTTCGAGATTAATTAACCTGAACGGCAACTTTAAATTTGTAAAAAACTCCTTTAATTTGGTTCCACGGTCGGATTCTGCGTTGTTGGATGTCTATTATTATTTAACTCCTTTAAAGGCAAAATCTATTCTATTTGATATTAATGCCAGCACGAAATCTAACAATTTCACGAGTACAAACTTTGCTCTTTCTTGGATAAATAAAAATATTTTTGGTGGTGCTGAATCGCTGAACATAAAGGGTACGGCTGGTTTAGATTTTCAAGTTGGGGGAGCAAGTGTAACGCTTGGTTCAATTAATTCAACTAAATATGCTATTGAGGCAGTCTTGACGATTCCACGGTTTGTTATTCCTTTTTTTAAAACTAATCCTATTACAAATCAGGCTTTACCCAAAACAAATATCGGAGTGGGATATGAGGTTTTAAATAGAGGAGGTCTTTATGATTTGACTTCTTTTAAAGCAACCATGGGATATGCTTGGAAGCAAAATAATGCTCTGGAACATTCATTTACGCCTATTTCAATTAATTTAGTGAAAGCAAATGTATCGCAAGATTTCACAGAAGAAATTTTTAGGAGCGATAATCCTGCCGCATTTGATCAAATTTTGAGTGATAGATTAATCATGAGTTCGAGTTATACAATTAACTATACTCCTTCTCCAAAACCCAATTCAAAATCTCAATTCACTTTCGCTGGCGGTGTGGAAGTTGCTGGAAATTTAGCAAGTTTATTATCTAATATTGGTCCAAGTAATAATGTTCCTCAAACTTTGTTTCGCATTCCGATTTCTCAATATGCTCGTTTAGATGCTGATGTTAGATATAGTTACGAACTAACAAAAAGTTTAAAAATTGCTAATCGTTTTGTATTGGGTTATGGATTGCCTTATGGAAATTCGATTTCACTTCCTTTTACCAAACAGTATTCAGCGGGTGGCAACAACAGTATTCGTTCTTTTATCGCACGAAGCGTAGGTCCAGGAGCATACCGTTCAACGGGTTCAATTAGTAACCTCTTTTTAGGAAGCCAAACAGGAGACATTAAATTGGAAATAAATAGTGAACTACGTACTAAATTTAATAAATATATCTACGGAGCATTTTTTATTGATGCAGGAAACGTTTGGATGCAAAAAGATGCGGATGCTTATGGTTCAGAAGGCGTTTTTGGCTCAGATTTCTATAAACAAGTTGCCATCGGAACGGGCATTGGCTTGCGTTTAGATTTCAGTTATTTAGTGCTTCGTTTCGACTTGGCAACGCCCGTGCGTAAGCCTTATTTACCCGAAAATGACCGTTGGGTTTTGAAAAATTTTAACCTGAAAGATGCGAACTGGCGAAGTGAAAACTTGGTATTGAATATTGCGGTGGGATATCCGTTTTAAAATGCTCCATTTAAGTTAATAGGTTATTAAAATATAAATCAATATGGCAGATAAAAAAGAAACATTTGGTGATATTATAGCTGGTGAAACACCTGTATTGGTAGATTTTTTTGCAACTTGGTGTGGACCTTGCAAAACAATGTCAACCATATTAACGGATTTCGCAAAACAAATGGGCGACCGTGTGAGGGTTATAAAAATTGATGTAGATAAAACGCCTACAACGGCAGAAACCTATAAAATTCAAGGTGTACCAACGTTAATTCTGTTTAAAGGAGGTGAAATTATTTGGCGACAATCTGGCGTTGTGCAGAAAAATCAGTTGGTAAATTTGATTAATGAAATGTAAATCATGTTTCTCGCACTTATCCACTGCCAATTTTTTATCCCATCACCGATTTTGTTATTCCTGATAAAATTCCCTTCCAAAGTGTATAAAAAAAAGGTTTTGTTGGGATTCTTTCATATTCAATAGTTATAATTCTAATGGGTTTTTTGCCAATGGGATTAGCGTCTTTTATCACAAATTGATTCGCAAGAAACGATAATAATTTCTTCTTTTTCAAACCTGGTTCATCTCCTTTTTTCAAAAGTGTTATGTTCAAATCTTGGTATAACATCGTTGCAGAGCCTTTCAATCCATATTTGTCTCCTTTCAAATTACAAGTAAATTCATTAAGCGTTCCTTTTTCAGCACGGGCAAAACCCAAAGACGATGTAATTTGGTTGAGGTGAGAAATCTCCATTTTTTTCACATTTCCCACGAACAAAAAATCACTTTTCGGAGCCATCATATCAAAGTCAAATCTTAAAGTAATTTCTGCTTTGTTCATCAAATAACCGTTGAAAACTACTTGGCAATTTGGGTTATTTTTTAAAGTGAGCGTATCATTAGTAAAGTTTTTTATTTTACCCGTAACTTTTTTAAAAATTACATTCCCAGTTAATTTTGTCTCAGGATTATATTCAGAATAAGATATATTGAAATTCCTCATTTTGACGGTATCAATCATAAATTTAAGGTTCCAGTCTCTGAATGCTTCATGCGGAAAAGGGCGATATGGAGACTTTGGAGGCACATTAAATATTCTTGTATCCGTGAAAACCCTCACATTTCCTTGATTAATATTCATAGATTCGGCGTATATTTTTTTCTCTTTAAAGAGTTTTTCAATATCAATTTCCTTCAAATTTATATCGTTAAAAATTATTCCAATACGGTCGTCCCCGTTGGTATGAACGCTATAATCCATTTCTTTATAACGAGGTTGAACCACCAAATGCTTCACGGAAAGGGAACGAGTTTTTGTCGAGAAAAGCAATTCATTAACTTTTATCGTATTAAGCGAATCTTGTGAAGGAATTTGCACCTTTTTCAAACTGAAAACACATTCTTTTGTATAATAAAAACGCTTTTTATCTTTATCAGAAGTTGAATCAATTAATAAGTCAGAAATCTCTAAATCAAGATTTTCTACCTTACTAACATGAGGTTTATTCGGTTTAGCTCGGTTGTGATAGGTAAAATTGATATTCTGAAAAACTATTTTATTTACCGCAAATGATTTAACAAATTTTGATATAATCTGGTAAGGAGATTTTACTGTTTTCAGGGAATTATATGGTTGTTTTTCATGTAATAATTCCACATCTGGGTCAATAATAGAGATTGTTCCTAATTCAAGTTTTTCAGAAAAAAAGATAGTCCAAGGATGTAAACCAGATAGTTTTATCTTATTTACTTTACCTTGATAGATGTTATCAGGCAATTTTTTTTCTGTTTTTAGGCTTTTATATAAGTTTGAATCCGCACGCCAAACAACGCCTAAAACCTCCGCATTGCCCGAGATTAAATTATAGTTAATATCCTTAAAGTCAAGATGATATAGACTATCGGTTGATTCTAAAACAGCGGTTTTAATACGCTTTGAGAGTGTTGGTTTTATGCTCCAAAAACCAATGGTGGATACTATCAATAAAAGCCCAAAAATTCCAATCACTGTGAATATTAGTGCTTTTTTAAAGCCTGTTTTATTGCCTTTTTCCATTAATGATTGCGTAAAATTTTTAGATTTAAGTAGTAATTATATGTCAAATTAATGTCGTCGAGGCAATAAGCTCCGACGACGTTTTTATAATTTTTGAATACTAAGTATTTGGAAAAAGTTAATTCATGGCATGACTTAACTCATAAGTCATGCCATGAATATTCTATTAATTAGTTTTATACTAACTCTTATTCTTTAAAAAAGACTGTATGCCAATCCAACTGCCAAGTTTGTTCCTCTGTTTCCAATCAATCCAATGTTAAAATTTCCGAATATACCAAGACGACTGACAAAGAAATATCTTGCTCCTGCTTGAGCATAAAAAGCAGAACCTGTATCGTCTAAAACTTTACCATACAGACCTCCAACATAGGCATCAAATTTATTAGATGAGCTTCTGATATCACCCGTAAAATGATAATTCAATCCTACTCCAAACAATCCATCTCTGTATTTAACGCCATCCGTGGTTTTACTACCATACCAAGTTCTGACTTCTACACCAATATTTCTTCCTATTCCATATTCACCCACGAGCATAATTGGCAATAGGTCTTTCTGATAAACAATGCCCGCCCCAATTACTAATGAACCTTTATGAAAAACAGCATCTGAGGTTGGGTCGGCGGTTAAGGTTACGCCACCATTTGGCGTATTTATCTTCGCCACTTCCGTAGGTTTACTTGGTGTTATTTTATCTACTGCTTTATCCACTGCTACTTTTACATCTTTCTTAACGGTATCAATTTTTGCAGCCACTTTTGCTTTTGTCGAATCCAATTTTATTGCCATTTTTGTCTTCGTTGAATCCGATTTTGTTTTTACGGTATCCATTTTTGCTGCCACTTTTTGCGTTTTAATAGTATCTACTTTCATACTATCCTTCGGTGTTGTTGTTTGTGCAAATGCCACCGTAGAAGCTAAGGATATTACCAATATCGATAGCTGAATTTTGTTAATAATTGTTCTCATTACTTTGTTTACGTTTATATTTAGTTGTACATAATAACCAATTCAATAAATCGTTCCACAGTGCTTAAAAGCATGATTTTTATTAATTGGGGAATATTATACTCGATTTATCAAGTTCATTAACCCTTAAAAAGCAAATAACTCGAAAGAAAACTTTCGAGTTATTATTTTTATAGGAAAGAGATTAATAATTATCGTTGTGCAACTTCATTTTTAGCTGCTTGTTTTTTTAATTTATCGTTTGCCACAATAGCGAATTCTACCCTACGGTTCTGTTCACGTCCTGAATCTGAAACGTTTTCCGCTACTGGGTTTTTCTCGCCGTATCCTAATATTGTTAGACGACCCTTTGAAACCGAATTTACCTTCAATACGCTCGCTACGGCATCCGCCCTTTGTTGAGATAATTTCATATTATAGTCTTCCGTTCCAACATTATCAGTATGCCCCGCCACCAAAATTTCTGTATCTGGATATTGTTTCAATGTCTCGGCAAACTGAACTAAATTAGAATTCACTTTGGGATTTACTTTTGAAGAATTAAAATCAAAAAGTACGCCTGATTTCATAGTAATTTTTATGCCTTCTCCCACTCTTTCAACATCTGCCAAAACATCCAAATCCTTTTTCAACTTTTCGGCTTGTTTATCCATGTATTTTCCAATAAAAGTTCCTGCAATACCTCCAACGGCTGAACCAATGATGGCATAAACCGCAGGATTTTTTGATTTACTGCCAATCACTGCCCCTAATGCTCCACCCGCTCCAACGCCAATGATTGCCCCTCGTTGTTCTTTATTAAGTTTTTTAAACGAATTACAAGACGAAGAACCAAAAGCAAGAACGGCTGAGGTCATAATAAAAATTGTGTGTGTTTTTAACTTTTTTAATAAACTATTCATCGCTGTTTGTTATTTGGTTTGTAAGAAATATTTAAAATAGTATTCCAGCAACATAATTAACAAATAATTTTTTAAGTAACTGATTATTAAATCTTTGTAAAATTATATAAAGATTATTTAGGGGTTATTATTCTACATATTGGGGTAAAACTTTTACTTTCTTCTTAAAATTGGAATATTTTCAAGCAAAGTATTTTCTACATTTACGAAGGCTGCTTGAAGATTATTCAAATGTCTCATTAAAATATCTCTGAGATAGGGAAGTGTTTTGATTTCTAAAACTTCTAACATTTTTTTATAAGTCTTCACCAAATATTCATCCCCAAACTGACAAGATACCATTACAGTTCTTGGGTTTTGGGAGGCACGAGCCATACCAAAATAAAATTGCGATTGATTCATTTTCGTATCTTCAAAGTGCAAAGGACTTTCTGCATTTTCTACGGCATCCATCAACGGATTCAATTCTTCAATAATTGTAGCAGATTCTTCTATTTGGGCTTTGAAATAAGGTTGGAGTTCGGGATTGTGAATCATATTAATCAGTTTTCGATACACCTCAATCCGATACTCATTAATCTTGAAAATGCTAATTAATCCTTTCAAGATTTCTTCGCTCTTGATTTTCATGATTTTAAAATTTTAATGTGTGTTATCTAACTTTGATTGGTACGTAGATACAGAAAAATGCCAAAACGATTGTCTTGGCATTCTTTAATAAAAAACAAGGTATTTATTCTACTAAAATTAGTATTTGTCTTGACCACTCAATGTCTCTTGTTCAGATTTTGCATGATGCTCTAAATTTTTCAAAGATTGAACAACTTTCAAAGATTCTGCAATTGAAGAACGTTGAGCGTTTAACAAACTCATGAAATCAGGAGATGCTTGTACTTTATCCAAAGCCAGAGCAGTGTCATAAGCCTTAATCGCTGTTTGATCACCAAATTCGCATGAACTCAAAATTGTTTCACGGTTGTTTGAAGAAATGGCAGCTTTAAAATCTAACCAAGCTTGATGAATCTTGCCCGTAAATGTACTTCCTGTTGCAGGGTCACCACCAAATTTCTCAACATGTGCCGACAAATCATCCGCAAAGTGTTCACTTTCATTAACCATTCCCTGGAAAAGTCCTTTCAAATCTCCGCCATCTATGTCTTCTGCGGCTTTTTTATAGCCATCTATTCGACTATAATTAATCTCAATCAACTCATTCAGAGCAGTCAAGAGAATGTCATATTGTGTTGTCATGATGAAATGTAGAGTTTACTGTTTAAATTGTAAACACTGTTTTTAGTTTATTGATGAGGTATAATAATCTTATTCTTTAACTTAAAGCGGCTTTTGCCTTTGCCTTTAATTCATCGTATTTGTCACTAATCTTGTCGCCAATTTCTTCGGCTTTATCTTTAGCGTCATCATACATATCACCCGCTTTATCTTTCACGTTTTCCCATGTATCCGAAGCATCATCTTTCAAGTCTTCTGCCTTATCAGATGCGTTATCGACTAAATTTACTGCTCCTAATTTCACATCAGAAACTGTTTCTTTTACTTGTGCCCCTACAACATCAGCTTTCTTGTCTAAAGTGTCCATGTGGCGTTGTGCTGCTTCTTTTTCGAGTTGTTCTTTCGTATTTTCCATTGTTATTGTTTATTAATTATCGTTTTAAAGTATCTGATTTTGTAACTATTTCTGTGTCTTGTGGCGATACAACGCCCATATTATTTCTGTTATCTTTACTGTGTGAAGACCAAAAACCTCCAATGAATGCTATTGCTACTAAACCAGCTAAAATTGCCATAAATAAAAGAAACATATTCGTCGGTTTTGTACTTCTTTGATTCTTTATCTCAGATTTCATCTCGTAATCTGCTTTTCTATTTGGGTCAATTTCCATAATATTAAATGTTTGTTTGCACATAAGTTATTAAAACTTCTATACCAGTTAGGATAATACGTTTATGCTTTTTATTTGAGTAAATATTTCTACAAAATGAGGAATGTTGTACTGTTTTGAGACAAATCAATGATGAATTATAGAAGGCAACTTATGAATTCATGTAGCTCTAATAATTTGCAAGTTTCAACCTTTCACACATTAATTTCTTATCGACATAATATTCTCTAAGCCTTTTGAAACTGTGCATAAAAAAGGAATAGTTCAATGAACTATTCCTTTAAGTAAAATCCTAACTGCTTAATTAGTGTTGTTATTAGTAAGATAAGATTTTGAAAAAAAGCGTAGGAGATAGCTCCCCTACTCTTTCTGAAACCCCTTAACCATTACTAATTTAAAGTCTTTATGCTAAGTGATTTTGAGTAAGAAATAGGGGAAAATAATTCCCCCCTTTACCACAATACTAACCACTATTAAAATCTTTTAATTTACGTATATTTTTAAAATATGGGAGCATTAATATGCTCCCTATTCCCACAATCTAACCACTATTAAAAATCTACGTAATGTCTTATTGATGAAATATATTCAGAAAAACATTTACTTAATATCCTCTTGAATGTTATCTATTTTTTTATTTAAGTCAGACTTAAATTCTTTCCAATTGCGTTTGGTATCTGATTTTAATTCATCGATAGAATCATCTAAATCATCAACTTTGGACTGCATTTTGGCTTTACGAACCTTCCAACGAGCTTTTTCATCAGCAGTTGCTTTGTCCATTTTTGCATCCATTTTATCTATATCCTCTTTAATACCACGGCGTTTCTCTTCAATCTTTGCTGACATATTCATACGCTCTTGTTTGAAATCGTCTGACGCTCCATTAACACCTTCCTTCACGTCGGAGGCAACATTATCTGCACTTTGCTCTACTTTATCTTGGGCATTCTGCGTTGATTCTGCAATTTCTTTTTTCTCACTACGTGAACATGAAGTCATTGTGAACGTTCCCAACGCAATAATACTTGCGAATACTAATACTTCCTTTCTCATTTTTGAATTGATATTTGGTTATTAAAAATTAAATCCAACTGTCGCTTGCAATGAATTTCCTTTTGCAGCAAATTTTGAGGCTGTATTAGCATCAGCAAATTTTACGTTTACAACATCGTTTACATTACCTTCATAACGTAAATCAATATTTAATTTACCAATATCAAAACCCACACCTGCTTGATAACCCAACACAATACTTTTGAAAGTTTCGTTGGCACTTTGTCCTTGATATTCCTTTACGCTATCTCCTAAATTTCCACTGTCCGATAATTTAAAAGTCGCAATTGGACCTGCATTGATTCTTAAAACATCACCCAATTTGACACCAATTAAAACTGGAAAGTCAATATTAGTTAATTTCAAATCTATTGTTTTGCCATTTGCTTTACCGTCCTCAAAAACATCAAATTTTCCGCCTTTTTGCGATAATAAAATTTCAGGTTGAATAAAAATTGTCTTTCCAAATCTCATAAAAATACCTCCGACAAATCCATAAGCCCGAGTGTCATTTGATTTAAAACTAAAATTTTTCCCTCCTGATGACAACGACAAATCGTTTCCTGCTACTTGTGATAGATTTACACCAGCCCTTAGACCGACTGTAAATAGTTTTTGTTGAGCAAATGTTGTTTCGCAAACCATAGCGAAGATTGCTACCAATAATACCTTTTTCATAGATTAAATAAGTTTATATTATGTGTGTTAATGATACTGTAATTTGAAGCACTAAAAAGCCGTGCCAGCAATCATAGTTTTATAGGTTTAAAGGAAGACTTTTATTAACGTTTAATTTTCATTGAATTACGCTTAACTTTATTCATAAATGAGTCAAAATTATGATTTCCTCCGTTGAAATTACTGATAGTACTATTCTCAATTTTGAAATGAGAAAGACCGAAAATTACAAATATTCCCATCAAAGGGATTGATATTAATAAAAACATGATAGGTTCCATAACATTAAATGTTCAAGTTTTGGATAAAATAAAATTAGACTCCTCTACGAATCAATGATAACAAAATTGACACTACTGCAAGCACCAAAAGAATGTGAATTAGACCACCTGCACTATACGCAAATACGCCCAAAAGCCAACCAATAATTAAAATAACTGCGATAACATATAAAAGACTTCTCATGATTTTATTTGTTATTAAGGTTTGAGATTTGTTTTGTATAGATTCCATTAAAAATGATGTACCAATCAAATCAGTAGAGATTTTGAATAAAAAAATTGGGGAATTGCGATACTTTTTTGTAGAAGTGTAGAAATAGAACCCCACAACTTATAAGTTCAAATGAGGACGTAGGTGGCATTAATGTTTATATTGTGTAGAATTAAATATCAACCAAAACAACTTATAAAATGGAAACAATTCATAATCACGAGACAGTTATTGTTAATACTTCAAGAATCAAGACTTTGCAGGTCCTAAATTTCCTATTCTTCATCATAATGGTTGGGATGAATACATTGGCAGTAGTTCTTCCTCTCAATGGAAAAACCACCAAAGAATTATCTGATAAATATCCTAACTTATTCGTTCCAGCGGGAATTACTTTTTCAATATGGAGTGTCATCTATTTGGCTTTACTTATTTTTTGTATTTATCAAGTACGTTCCCTTTTCAGTAAGAAAACAGAGCCGCATTTAGCGATGATTTTAAATGCAATTGGGTATTTATTTGTACTCAATGCAATCTTTAATGCACTTTGGATTGTGTCTTGGCATTATGAAATTCTTCCACTTTCTATCCTAATTATGGTTGGGATTTTAGGTACTTTAATCCAAATTAATAAAAATTTGAGACCCGTTCAACCTTATTTGAGTGGAGGACTAAAAGTTGTAGTAAAGGCTTCATTCGGCTTATATATTGGCTGGATTTGTATTGCTACAATCGCTAACGCAACGGCATTGTTAGTGGCTTATGGCATTATGCCAACGGGTTTATCGGGGCAATCATGGGTGGGTATTATGATTTTGGTGGGTAGTTGTGTAGGATTCATTGCCACCATTAATGTCAGAAACGGCTTCGTTGGATTGGCAATTATTTGGGCTTTAATCGGAATAATTATTGCTCGAAATCAAGACATCATTTATTTTAAATATATAGTCTATTGTGCAGCATTCGGCATTTTAATGATGATTAGTGCCATGTTGATGGCTTCAACAATTCAGATGTTTACTCGCAGGAAAACGATTATTCAAGAATAATTATTTGACTTTTATATTAATAACTGATGTTACGCAAGTAAAAGCCTAAAAGGCTTAAATGTGAATAGCCGTAGGTGAAACCTACGGAAAATTAACGTTCTAACTATAACCCTGAAAGGGTTAAATAAATCATTATAATAAGATATTTAACCCTTTCAGGGTTTATTTGTCCAATTACATTTTCCGTAGGTTTCACCTACGGCTATTCAAATTTAAGCCCATTGGGCTTACGTAACATCAGTTAATAATTAAAACGCACTGATTAAAGAATTTGGCGGATTCTTTAATCAGTGCGTTTTTATACTATTAATTAAATTGCGAAAGTTTATAAATTATGCTTAAATAGCCAATGGAAAAGTGATGGTAAAAGTGGTACATTTTCCTAATTCAGAATCTACTTCCACTCTTGCTTTATGAGATTGAATGATGTTGAGTGTTGCGGCTAATCCTAAACCAATTCCGTTGTTTTTTGACGTGAAATAAGGTTCAAACAATCGGCTGATATGTTCTTGACTAATCCCTATTCCATTATCTTTTATCATCACAATGGCATTTTTACTGTTTGAAGTTGTATCAATGGTAAGAATCCCTTTTCCCTCTTGCATAGCCTCGACGGCATTAATGATAATATTAAGAAAGGCAATTGAAATTTTGGATTTATCTAAATCTAAAACAATATTTTCAGTTAAGTTTTTTACCAACGTAATTCCTTTGAGATTAATCCTATCAATGGCTAATTCAATGGTACTTTCTAAAACCTCCTTCAAATCCAATCTACTAAATATAACTTCTGATGGGCGGGATGTATTTAATAATTCAGTAATTAAATCATTGATTCTCTGACTGTTTCTTCGAATAATATCTAAGAAAAATTTAGCATCTTCTTCTTCAAAATCCTCTCTCATTTGGTCCAGAGATAGATTTATGTTTGTCAGCGGGTTTCTGACTTCGTGAGCAAGTGTTCTTACTAAACGACCCGTTGCAGCCATTTTTTCATATAAAAGTGTGTCTCTTTCTTCCTTTTTCCGAGTAGTTATATCTTGAACTATTCCCAGATAATAAGGATTTCCTTCCCCATCAATTTGCCGATTACAGTGAATTAAACATTGTTTTCGTTCTCCAAACTTTGTGGTTAGAAACACTTCATAATTATTGATTTCCCCTTTACTTTCAAGCGTTGAGATTATATTTTCTTTGTCGGCTGACTTAACGAATGCAGAATAGATTTTGAGTTGATAAAGTTCTTTTTCATCATATCCCAATAGTTTAGCCGTTGAAGGAGTAAAGTAGCGAAAGGTTCCATCAAGTTGAGTTGCAAAGATGGCTTCTTTGGTTTTGTCGAAGATGTTTCGGTATTTTCTTTCACTTTCTCTGAGGGTGGCAAGCGTGTTTGCACGTTCGAGAGAATAGCGGATGCAGCGTTCTAATTTTTCGGAATCTAATTCACTTTTTACTAAATAATCATACGCCCCCAACGTCATTGCTTCTCTGTCAATACGCTGATCGCCCTTACCAGTGAGCAAGATTACTGGGGCTTTTAATCCATGAGCTGCTCCGATTTTCAATAAATCGAGACCCGTTTTTGCTCCTAATAAAAAATCAAAGAAACACAAATCATAATTTTTATCTTTAATTTTTTCTAAGGCATTATCAAATGAAAAAGCCCAATCTATTTCAAAATTTTGCCCTTTTATATCCTTTAAATAATCACTTGTTAGATAAAAATCATCCTCATCATCGTCAACTAACAGTAATTTTATCGTATAATCTTTAATCATTATTGTATGGCTTAGCTATGTGTTTTGCGGTATGTAGTTATCAATAAAGACTCGTCCAAATAAGAATTAACCACCTGATTATTAATTAGAATTTTTATTCCTACTTATTGAAAATTAATTTTACTCACTATTTATATTTTCAATTAGTAACATCTCAATGAGCATTTTATAACAAAGAGGAAGAATTATCTAACCGACCACAAAATGCTTACTTGAACATTACCTATATTTTAATTATCAATTTCATTATCGGGCAAATACACTGTGAAAACTGCACCTTTATCTAATTCACCTTTTGCAGTAATAAAACCCTGATGATTATCAACAATTTTTTTGCAAATGGCTAAGCCTAAACCCGTTCCTTCAAATTCAGACCTTCCGTGAAGCCGTTGAAAAATAAGAAATATTTTTTCGGCATATTCATTATCAAATCCAATGCCATTGTCTGTCACCGTGACTTTGTAATATTTGTTATTTTTAAATGGAAAGCCCAATAAACTCATCTCTTTTATATCAACCTCAGAGGCTTCAATAGCTATAACTGCTTTAACGTTAGGTCTAACAAATTTCAAAGCATTGCTAATCAAATTTTGAAATAATTGTTGCATCTGCGTTGGCAAAGCGTTCAACGTGGGCATAGACGACATCGTTATCTCAGCGTCAACATCTTGAATTTTCATCTCCAAGTCACTCAAAATACTTTCAATGGTTATTCCTAAATCAACTAATTCAAACGGTTCTTCTTTCGTAGATACTCTTGAATAAGACAATAAGTTTTCCATCAGTACTTTCATACGATTAGCTGCATCCAGCATCCTGGATAGATAAAATTGACCATCTGAACCCAACTGTTCGCCATACTTATTGCTCAATCTATCACCAAAAGCCATAATTTTTCGTAAAGGCTCTTGCAAATCATGTGAAGCAATGTAAGCAAACTGTTCTAAGTCCTGATTTGAACGATTTAATTCTTCAATTTTATGTTTTAAGTCTTGTTCATAAACTTTCATCTCAGTAATATCAACGGTGTTTCCAATAAATCTGATAGATTTATTTTTCTCATTTGTAGTAACCCAACCCTGCGTATGAACTATTCTTTGAATCCCGTCTAAATTAATTAATTTGTGTTCAAAAGAGTAAGGTTTTTTATTTTCGATTGATTTTTGTATAATCTCATTTATTCTATCTACATCGTCCTCATGCACACGAGACAAATAAAATTCATAATCTATATTGGCAGGTAATTTTGAAATATCCTTGCCAGCAAAAAGCCTTTTTAAACCATCTGACCATTGAACAATATCCTTTTCAACATCCCATTCAAAACTTCCATAATTTATTAATGCCTCTGCTTCTTTAAATAAATCCCTTACTCTTTCCAGTTCTTCATGAGCCTTTTTCAATTCTTCAATCTTGAATTCCAAAGAGTTTTTGAGTTCATTTAATTTAGTAATATCTTCCGATGTTCCCAACACCCTCACCACTTCACCACGGTCATTCAAAAAACATTTACCTTTTACGGAAAGCAATTTACGTTCACCTTTCTCATCAATTATTTCATGTTCAAATTCATAAAATAATTTCTTATTCTTCAAAGCATCTCGTGAAATATCTATTATTCTTTGTCTGTCTTCTGAAATAATATGTTGAGTATAAACACCATAAACCATTTTTGAATCTGGAAATTGTGTGGCATCATACCCAAAAATATCGTAAAGTCCATTAGACCAAATGACATAATCATTACCCACAGTCCATTCCCAACTGCCATAATTAAAAAGGTTTTCTGCTTCGTTGAGTTGTATTTGCTTATGCTTTTCACGGTCTTTACTGTCTGTTTCATCCGTAATATCTTCTGCAATAACAATCACTTTTGAAGCATCTCCATTTTTATTTTTGATTAACAAAGTGCCTCTATTCCTTACAATATGCTTTTTGCCTTCTTTTGTTAATAAATCGAGCGTAAAGGAACGATGTTGTCCTTCATCGGCATCTTTGAAAAGTTTACTGATTGATTCAAAAAATGTCTGCCGATTTTCATAATTTTTTACTGGAAAAAAATTTTTATCAAGTGACAAAACTTCTTCCTCAGTATAATGAGCCAGAACGCCAACTTTCTCATTGAGATAATTAATTTTTTGCCCTTCTAAATCAAGCAGATACACAAAGTCAGGAATTGCTCTCAAAAAACTGTCGAATAAATCTGACTTGTTTTCTAAGCAAAATACTTTTAATAAATATTCGGGTAAATCCATCTTAAAAATTTGAACAGCAGTTATTATATCAAGAATATGCTTGGTTATAAATCAAAAATTCTCATTTTATTATACAACGTCTTTCGGTCAATTCCCAACATACGGGCAGCTTTACTTTTGTTGAAATTTACTTCTTTTAATATTTTCAAAATCATATCGTGTTCTGCCTCCACTGCTGCTGATTTTAAAGTCGGTTTTGTGGCGTTACCTGAAAAATCACTAACTGGAATCGTAGGAATTGAAACCACTGGATTAAACTGTTGCGGTGTAACTTGTAGTTGTTGAGTATATTGCGGCGAATCGTTAAATAATAGTTTCGAGTAATTAGAGATTTCAAAAGGGAGTGTTTTAGACTCAATAAAATCTCCATCGGTTAATAAAGTAGCCCTTTTTATCACATTTTTCATCTCCCGCAGGTTTCCATACCAAGCATAGGTCATAAAATTTTCAATTACATCCGTAGAAAATCCTTTCACTTTTTTCCCTAATTCAGCATTTGTCTGATCTAAGAAAAATTGAGCAAAAGTCATAATATCGTCCTTACGGTCACGCAGAGGTGGAACGTCAATACTAAATTCATTGAAACGGTGATATAAATCTTCTCTAAATTTTCCTTTTTTAGAGGTTTCAACAAGTTTTTCGTTAGAAGCAACTAAGATTCTTACGTCTAATGGTATTTCTTTTGTTCCTCCAATTCGTTTCATCGTACGTTCTTGCACAACTCGCAAAAGCAATACCTGAACTTCATAAGGAAGGTTTGCCACTTCATCCAAAAAAATCGTTCCACCATTTGCCATTTCAAAGTGTCCAATTTTCTGATTTAAGGCACCCGTAAAGGCTCCTTTTTCATGTCCGAAGAGTTCAGAACCCGCTAAATCTTTTGAAATTGCTCCACAATCCATTGCTACAAACGGCTGATTAGCCCTTTTTGAATGTAAATGAATCTCTTGTGCAACTGATTCTTTGCCTGAACCACTTTCCCCATAAATCAAAACGCTGTAATTGGTTGGAGCAACTAATTTAATTTGCTTCAATAAATAATTAGATTCCTCGCCTCCCCCAAAAATGTATTTTGGTGTTTTTGATGTTCTCTTTTTATTCTCTTGTGTATTTTCTTTCCCATTATTTCCCTCAACATTTTCTTGCATACTTCCTGCTTGAGTTTCATTACTTTCGAGGGCTTTTTTGATAGTTAAAAGTATTTCATCTGGAAAAAGTGGTTTTGTGATATAATCGTAAGCCCCTAATTTCATCACATTAACGGCAATTTTAATATCCGAATACCCTGTAATGATTAAGACGGGAATAAAAGGAAATTTCTCCTTAATTTTAGAAAGAATGGTTCCTCCATCCGTATCACCCAAGCGGAAATCAGTCATTACTAAATCTGGTCTGAACTCTTGAAGTAGGTTCAACCCAGAATTGCCATCATGGGCGATGGCAACTTCATAATTGTTCTTCGTCAGAAAACGTCGAAGCAATAAACATATATCGGTATCGTCATCAATTACTAATATTCTTTGCATTTTCGGGTATTGGTTTATTTTATGGCACGCAGATGACGCAGATGCCTATGGCAACGCAGATTTAAAAGGATTTTTTTAACTTTATATAACAAGAAGATTAATTTTATAAAGTAATTTTTAACATTTAAATAACTGGTAATCAATATATTATCTAAAAAATTATGTTAACTTTCGGAAAATTCTCTAATCAAAAAAATCCTCTTAAATCTGCGTTGGCGAAGCCATCTACGTAATCTGCGTTCCATTTATTATCCTACAAAACTCTTCGCATTTGGGCGGAGGGAATGCTCATGTTTTCTCTGTATTTTGCCACGGTTCTTCGGGCGATGTTGTATCCTTTTTTAGCTAACAAATCCATTAACTGGAAGTCATTCAAAGGATTCAACTTGTTCTCTTGTGATACTAAATTGGCAATTGCTTGTTGAATTTCACGGTTTGAAACCTCCTCGCCAGAATCCACCTTAATACCTTCCGTGAATAAGTCTTTCAAATTAATTGTTCCGAAAGGCGTTTGGGCGTATTTGCCACTCGTAACTCTTGAAATTGTTGAAATATCCATGCTAATTTGATCCGCTATGTCTTTCAAAATCATCGGTTTGAGATTACGAATATCACCAGTTGTAAAAAATTCTCTTTGGAATAATACAATTGCCTTCATATTTTTCAACATCGTAGTTTCTCTCTGTTGAATTGCTTCAATCAACCAATTGGCGGCACTCATTTTTGTGTTTATGTATTGATTAACTGCTTTGTTTTTCGTAGAATTGATGGTTTCAGCAAAATCTTTATTAATTTTTAAAGAGGGTGTTCTCCCATTATTTAAAGCAATATCAATCGACATATCCCCCGACAGGTTGGTTTCATATGTAATCACATAATCAGGAATAATATTATCTTTTACCGCAATTGACGATGTTCCACCGTCCATAATTGGCTTGGCATTCAGTGCAGTGATTTGTGAAATGGCGTTTTTGAGTTCATCGGAAGTGATATTACGCAAACGCATAATCTTTTCGTAATTTCTAACTGCCAATTCTTCAATATTATACGCAACAATATCAATCGCAAGCTCAACATCAGTACCTTGTTCTTTTTTCCGTTGCAATTGCATCATTAAACACTCTTGCAAATCAGCCGCTCCAATGCCAGCAGGTTCCATCATTCTCAAAACTTTCAAGAGATGTTCCACTTCTTCAATATCCACGAAAACGTTATTGGTAAAAGATACATCATCCGCAATAACATCAGCAGTGGTAGTCAAAAATCCATTATCGTTCAAGGAGTCAATAATATAATCCATCAACATCATTTGTCTTTCATTGAGGGGCAAATAATGAACTTGAGCTTTCAAATCAGTTCGCCAATCACTTTCTTGTATGATTGGGGCAGAATATAAATCATCATCGGCACTATGATTATTGATATTAGTTTTATAGTCTGAACTATCATCGTGGGCATATTCATCCCAATCTGAATAGTCGTTATCTGGTGTTGTAACGGTTGTGTAATCTTCTCCCTCATTTGCTTCCACCTCATCAAAGTCATTCTCTGCGGTTTCATCTTTTGCCACGATTCCTTCCTCTAATAACGGATTTTCTTCCAACTCATTCTTAATCCGTTCTTCCAATTCGACCGTTGAAAGTTGCAAAAAATTAAGCATTTGGATTTGTAATGGCGTAATTTTAAAAGTCTGTCTTTGGCTTTGTGATAAATTCATCATGATTGGAATGGTTTTAGGGTACTTTTAGTCCTATTCAATTAACGAGCCTATCAAAGCAATAAAAAGGTTGTTTATGAATTTTAATTTTTCATTTAATACAAGTATTTGTGAATCAAAGACTTATCTTTTAAAATAAATGTTAAATTTAACATCAACCATAATAATCAATATTTTAATGGATTAACGAATATAGCAAAAAGTTCTACGAAATGGGCAAATAATTCCCCACTCCGTAGAACTTTATATTTTAATGTTTCATAAAGTTACATAGACATATTAAAAATATTACGCTTGTAATTGCTTCACTTCACCATGTCGTTGCTCTATGCTATATTTTGGTTCTTCAGCTGTCACATCCTTCACCCATAACAATGCTTTTTCTGCTAATGAGATTTTTGGTTTCTTGGGTTTATCATGTTCATTCAAAGTCTTTTCTTTAACCCAATTAACCGTATTTTCCAATATTTCAGTATCATGTTTGGCAACGTAATTAGACACCACATTATTGGCAATGTATGGAACAACTAAACGTGTAAGCCATGAGGCACGATAAAGAATTGTGTTTTTAAGAATGGCATTAACGCCAAAACGCAAACCCATTCCAACCAAACTTTTTCTGTTTCCATTATTAACTAAAAGATTCTTTGCGTATCCTACCACTTGACGAGCGGGTTCCAATTCCTCCTTAAGAATATTGAAATGATTAGTCAACTTTATGTGAGAAACAGCCACTTGATTTTTCAAACGAGCTCTCTCTGCCATTAAATCTTCGATTGTTTCTATTTTAGTCTTCATAATAAAATTTCTTAATAAATGAATTGATGATTGGCAATTTTATATACTTATCTTTTATGGCATAAATTAAAATACCCATTACCACGTAAAATAAACCCACGTAAAAAAAACCAGAAGATGGACTATTCAATTTTTCACCAATCAGTAATGCAACTCCTACGCTAAAGAAAATCAATATAATCATTCCTAAAACTGCTATCACCAAAGTTGTTGCAATAGTAGATACAGCATCAGCAGTTTTTGAGGAAGCATTAAGTACTGCCAAATTCCAGCGGGCTTCCAAATATTCCGTAGTATTTTCAAAAATGTCTTCGGCTTTGTGTTTTATTTGGTTGATAGCTTCCATACGTTTTATTATTTTAGAAATTATATTTTAAAATTTTTAAGGTTTCTGGGTAAGACAATTTTTAAGTTGGAAGTGTTCTATTTAATATTGATTAATCTACAAATAGACAGAGAATCTTCAAATTCTAAGTATCGTCTGAAAATTAATACATTGCAAATTGAAAACTACCAACTTAAAATACTTTTACATAGCACCTAATGCAGAACCAACTTTTCTGTTAGCGGTGTCAGCAACATCCTCGTACTCATCTTTTGCTTTGTTTTTCCAAGATTTTGCTTTATTTTGTGCATCATCAGCAATTTGTTGAGCGTTATTTTTACCTTTATTAATGGCTGCTAAAAGTTCATCAGCCCAAGTATTAGCATTTTGTTTTACTTTTTTTCTTAAATCTTCTCCTTTTTCAGGAGCAAACAAAAAACCGATTGCGGCTCCCGCAGCAGCGGCAAGTGCAATTCCAACGACAACATTTGATTTATTAGACATAATTGTAAGCGTTTATGTGAAAGTTTTATTAATTACAATCATTAAAGTAAAACAACCATACCGCTTACAATAACACACAATTTTTATTGTTTTCGGGGTAGATTATACACAACTTGTGGATTTATAAAGGCAGGATTTTGATTGAAATGGTTGTATTACGATGGAATGAATTTTTAATTTTGAGAGAACAATAAACAATAAATCACTTTAATCAGGGTGTTTTGGATATAACTACCATCCTTAAAAATTCATTCTTATGGAAATGATAACGCTTAAACAGCTAATTACTATGCAAAATATAGCACTAATAATAGACGATGAGAGAGACACGTGCCTTTTACTAAAACACTTTTTGAAAAGAAAAGGAATTTCATCGTATTATTCTCATACCCTCCAAGATGGTTTGGGGAGAGTATCTGAATTGAAACCAAACTGGTTATTTTTAGATAATAATTTGCCCGATGGATTTGGAATAGATAAAGTTGAAGAAATAAAATCCCTTTCGCCTGATTCTAAAATAATTATGATTAGTGCAATGGGAAATCTTATGGAAATGGCAAATAGTGTAGGCGTAGATACTTTTATAGAAAAACCACTGGATTCGTTGAAGATTGAAAAATCATTAGCGAACTGAAAAAATATTTCATAAAAAAACCTCTTAGTTTTAAAACTGAGAGGTTTTTTGGTTTTTTGAAAATGTGGATGTACTGTCATTGCGAGCTTTTCAGCGAAGCAATCTGTTTGATTGAAGCGAATAAGTTTGAAGTACTCTCCTCGTAAACTGACGGATTGCTTCGCTAAAAAGCTCGCAATGACAATTGAAAATCCTACACCACTAAAACCTTCACCACCAACACCAGTTCTTCAAACTCAACCTCCTGACCATCAACCAATTCCGAAACAATTTCCAAAGAGACGGCTTGTACTTCTTGACTAATAAAGTCGGTAAAAGCTCTCACACCTTCCGTAACTTCTGGGTCTGAATCTACTAATTTGATACTGATTTTGTCGGTAACGTTAAAGCCTGAATCTTTCCGTAAATTCTGAATACGATTCACAAAATCACGGGCGATTCCTTCTTGTTTTAATTCTGGGGTAATGGTAATATCCAAAGCTACCGTGATTTCGCTGTCTTTCGCCGATAAATAACCAGGCAAATCTTCGGTTAAAATCTCAACTTCGTTTTTAGTGATGAGGTATGAGGTTGTAGGTATGAAGTATGAATCAGTTTGCTCTAATTGGGCAATATCATCCGTACTCATCGCCAAAATTCCATCCGCAACGGCTTTCATTTCTTTGCCAAATTTTGGTCCTAATGCCTTGAAATTGGGTTTCACTTTTTTTGATAAAACGCCCGAAGCATCATCCAAATATTCTATGGCTTTGATGTTTACTTCGGTCTTGATTAAATCCTCCACCGAACCAATTTGCTGACGAGTTTTTTCACTCAACACAGGAATCAAAACCTTACTCAAAGGCTGACGAACTTTGATTCGGTTGGTCTTGCGGATTGAATGCACCAATGAACAAATCCGCTGTGCCAATTCCATCGAAGTTTCCAAATCAGCATTAATCCACGCTTCATTTACGGCTGAAAAATTGGTCAAATGCACCGATTGAGCCTTTTTTGCCGTACAATCGGTCATATTTTTATACAACCAATCTCCGTAAAAAGGAGCAATTGGCGACATTAATTGGGCAACGGTTTTCAAACAAAATGCCAATGTTTCGTAAGCCGATTGTTTATCGTTGGTTAAATCGCCTTGCCAGAAACGTCTTCTACCCAAACGGACGTACCAGTTAGAAAGATGGTCGCAAACAAAATCTTGAATGGCACGACCCGCTTTTGTTGGCTCGTAGGTTTCGTAAGATTCATCCACTTCTTTTATCAACGTTTGTAGTTTTGATAAAATCCATTTATCCAATTCAGTAGTAATGCTTAAATCAATATTTCCCGTTGGTTTGTAGCCATCTAAATTGGCATACAACGCAAAGAAATTATAGGTATTTGTGAGCGTTCCGAAGAATTTATTACGTACTTCGGTGATGCCCGCCAAATCAAATTTAAGATTATCCCACGGCTGGGCATTCGTAATCATGTACCAGCGAGTTGGATCGGCACCATATTTTTTCAGCGTATCAAACGGGTCAACGGCATTGCCCAACCTCTTAGACATTTTGTTGCCATTTTTATCCAAAACCAATCCCGTTGAAACCACATTTTTGAAGGCAACCGATTCTTCCACCATCGTTGAGATGGCATGAAGCGTAAAAAACCATCCACGAGTTTGGTCAACGCCTTCCGAAATAAAATCTGCTGGATATGATTGTTTAAAAATTTCCTGATTTTCAAACGGATAATGCCATTGGGCAAACGGCATTGCCCCCGAATCAAACCAAACGTCAATCAAATCCGTTTCACGAGTCATTAATTGTCCAGAGGCAGAAACCATGAAAACTTCATCCACATAAGGACGGTGCAAATCATGGGTTTTGTCTTCGTATTGTTGAAGGAATTTCTCATTAAATTCTCGTTGTTCTTGACTCAAAATATCATCCTTCAAAGCGTGTTTCACGGCATGAATCAACTCTTCAACCGAACCGATACAAATTTCTTCGTCACCGTTTTCAGTACGCCAAATTGGCAAAGGAGTTCCCCAATATCTTGAACGTGAAAGATTCCAATCTACCAAGTTTTCCAACCAATTGCCAAAACGACCCGTACCCGTAGATTCTGGTTTCCAGTTAATGGTATTATTCAAATGAATCAATTTGTCTTTCATCGCAGTGGTACGAATAAACCAAGCATCCAAAGGATAATACAAAATTGGTTTATCCGTCCGCCAACAATGCGGATAAGGGTGGTCGAATTTCTGCACATTAAAGGCTTTATTTTCTGTTTTCAACTGAATTGCAATTCGCTCATCGACGGATAAATATTTGTCTCTGTTTTGCAAAATTCTTTGCTCTTCTTTCTCTTCGTCCGATAAATATGCTTCCTTCACTGGTTCGTTGGCATAATCGGTAATTTCAGCTACAAAACGCCCCTGACGATTCACAATTGGCACATCTTTACCATTTTCGTCTTTCACAAAAATAGAAGGAATGCCATTCTGAGCCGCTACACGGAAATCGTCCGCCCCAAAAGTTGGCGAAGTATGCACCACGCCCGTACCATCTTCGGTCGTAACAAAATCCCCGATAATTACTCTGAAAGCTGCCGTTTCGGGTTGTATGTAAGGCATCAATTGTTCGTATTCAATGCCTTCCAAAAAATTACCTTTGAACTCCGAAATTATCGTCCATGGAATGATTTTATCGCCATCACTATACGTAGTAAAATCGCCATCTTTTCCTTTTTCGTTGAAATATTTACTGACTAAAACGCTCGCCAAAACCACATTCACAGGCTCGAAAGTATATGGATTTCGGGTTTTTACTAAGACATAGTCAATATTTTTTCCAACCGTCAAAGCCGTATTAGCTGGCAATGTCCAAGGCGTAGTTGTCCAAGCCAAAATATAAATATTATCGCTATTGGCAGAATCAAACAAAAAGCCCGATTTACCCGTTAATTTTACTTTAAACTGAGCTGTCAAGGACGTATCTTTCACTTCACGATAACAACCTGGTTGGTTAATTTCGTGAGATGAAAGTCCAGTTCCCGCCGCAGGAGAATAGGGTTGGATGGTGTAACCTTTATACAGCAATCCTTTTTTGTATAATTTCTGTAAAAGATGCCAAACTGACTCAATATAGTTGTTTTCGTAGGTGATGTAAGGGTTTTCTAAATCCACCCAATAACCCATTTTTTCCGTTAAATCATTCCAAATATCCGTGAATTTCATGACGGTTTCACGGCATTTTTGGTTATATTCTTCTACCGAGATTTTCTTGCCAATATCTTCTTTTGTAATGCCCAATTCTTTTTCCACTTGCAATTCTACGGGTAATCCGTGCGTATCCCAACCGCCTTTGCGTTTGACTTGCTTGCCTTTCAGGGTTTGGTAGCGGCAGAAAATATCCTTTATTGCCCGTGCCATCACGTGGTGAATCCCTGGCGTTCCGTTGGCTGAAGGCGGACCTTCGTAGAAAGTGAAAGTTGGATTTCCCTCACGGGTATCAATAGATTGTTGGAAGATGTTTTCATCTTGCCAAAATTTCAAGATTTCGTCGGCAACTTGTGCGTAATCGAGGTTTTTATATTCTTTAAAATTCACGATGTTTCAATTAACAATTAACAATAATTTTTCTTTCCCTGTAATAGAAAAAGAAAATGTCTGCAAAATTACAATAAATGAGTGGGTTTTGGAAGTTAGAAAAGAAATATGGATTGTATTCCAACGTTTTTAGGGAAAGTGGTGTCTTTATGGAAATGAAATTTAAAACATTTAAAATCATGAAAACAGCAACACTATTTTTGCCAATTTTACTCATTTCTCTTTTATCCTCTTGCAAACAAAATGACGAAAATTTTGGCTCTCAGAATCTTCTGATTGGGACTTGGATTTATGAAAAGAATGAATCCTTAAATAACAACAATACTGATTTTATTGCTATCTATGTTCGCCGTTCAAAATTTGAAAATAATGATACTGGGATTTCTTTTTTCAAATCTAATGAGTTGATTCAACGCTCATACTATGGTTGGTGTGGTACTCCACCTATTCCAATTGCAGAAAGTAAAGGCTTTTGGAAACTGGATGGGAAAGAACTTATAATTAAATCAGAATTACGGGCATTTAAAGGAGGAAATACTAATCCTGAATCGAAGAGTGAAATAATAGAAATTAATAGCACAACTTTAAAATTAAAATATAACCAATGAAACTCACAACCCTAATAATATCCCTTCTTTTGATAGCCTGTACTTCAAAAGAAGACATCGCCCCAACCACAATCGTTGGTAAATGGGCTCCAACTTATATGCTTCAAAATAAAAATGCGGATGATTCTTGGGGAGATTGGGTAACCATAAATACTTTGATTGCTTTACCTATAATTGAATTCACAAACGATGGACGATATTTGACCAATGGAAAACCTGGGGCTAACTGTTGTTATGCTGGCAATAAATACAGCATTTCTGGAAATATCATAGATTTTACGGAACGATTAGGTTGTCCAAATGTTGATTGTATCCCCTATGCTGGATGGATTATTTATTCATTGAAAGATGATACGTTGATTCTTGAAATAAATAATACACGAAGCAAGTACATAAAAACCAAGTAACAAAATCGAAAATCACATCATTATATCAAGTAAAAATAACAACAATAAAAGATTTTAATGATACTGTAAATTTATTTCAATAATTTGCTTTTGAAATAACAACAGTCTATGAATCGTCAGGAACAAATCAATAAATTACAAGCCACTAAGGAGTTTGATGTATGTATAATTGGAGCGGGTGCAACGGGTGCGGGGATTGCCCTTGATGCGGCTTTGCGAGGGTTAAAAGTGACATTGATTGATAAAAGTGACTTCTCGGGACAAACTTCTTCAAAGTCCACCAAATTGATTCACGGGGGTGTTCGATATTTGGAACAAGCCGTGAAAAAATTGGATTGGGAACAGTATAAAATGGTTCGCAAATCCTTACGTGAGCGGGAAACTTTGCTTAAAAATGCTCCTCATTTATCTCGTCCTCTGGCGTTGATTACGCCTTGTTTTAATCTTTTTGAAGGCATTTATTACACCATTGGCATGAAAATGTATGAGTGGATTTCTGGTTCGCAAAGCATTGCTAAAAGTGAATGGTTATCCAAAAAAGAAACCCTAAATCTGATTCCAGAATTGAAGTCTAAACGATTAAGTTCGGGCGTTTTGTATTATGATGGACAGTTGGATGATGCTCGTTATTGTTTGGCAATTGTACAATCGGCGGAGGCGAACGGGGCATTGGTTTTAAATCATACCGAAGCGTTAAAGTTTAGTAAAAATGAAGATAATGGAAGACTTAAATCATTGAATATCAAAGATTTAATTACTGAAAATGAATTTGTAATAAATGCCAAAGTCTTCGTGAATGCGACGGGTCCTTTTGCGGACAGTATTCGCCAAATGGCGAGTTCAAAATTGAAACCCCGCATTAAAGTAAGTCGTGGAGCTCATGTGGTTTTACCTCGTGAAGTGATGAAAGGTGATACGGCAATCCTTGTTCCCAAAACGGACGACGGACGGGTTATTTTTATGATTCCTTGGCAGGACCAAGTATTAGTTGGAACAACTGATGAAGCGGACGAACTTTCAGAAAATCCAAAATTAGAGGATTATGAGAAAACTTATTTATTGGAATATGTGAATCGTTATTTTGAAAAAACCGTTACGCCCGACCAAATCAAAAGTGGCTTTGCGGGACTCAGACCACTTTTACAGCCTCAGTTACATTCAGCGATGAATTCTGATACAAAATCACTCGTGCGTGACCATGAAGTAGAAATTGACCGTCGGACGAAGTTAGTCAGTATTATGGGCGGGAAATGGACGACTTACCGATTGATGGCAAAAGATACGTTGGATGAAATTTACAAAGAAGTATTTAGGAAAGAAATCGTAAAATGTACGTCTGAACATCACGTACTGCACGGAGGTGAAAATTATCGTTTTGAAGATTGGCAACAATTAGTAGATAAATATGGAGTCACGGCTTGGACGGCTCAACATCTAATGAAAAAATATGGAACAAATGCAGTCAAAGTAATAGAAATAACTGATAGTCAGCCAGATTTTAAAGAATTATTATCGCCAAATCATCCATTCATTAAGGCGGAAGTTGTTTATGCTGTTCAAGAAGAAATGGCTATTACGGTTGATGATGTTTTAGAAAGAAGATTGGGTTTGAGACTTAGGGATGAAATCGCTTCAAAAGCGGTTGAACCTTATGTGGAAAGTGTTTTATTGACGCAAAGTCGCAGAAACGCATTGGAAATGTGAAGGTGAAAGTATTCCCGCAAAGTTGCAAAGACGCAACAGAAAAAGTAAATTCAGAAAATATTATTACAAAATTGTAGGAAATTATTCTTTATGAGTACGTGAAATATTGACAGTCAAATTCTTACAAGTGTGCTTACCTAAAATAGGTTGACACGATTTATAAATATTGGTAATATAGTTAGAATTGTATTATACATTGATTTGGATTAATATTTTTTGTTTCATTTGTTGTCCAAATTGATAATTTAGGTCTTTTTTCAACCTCAAGTTCTTTGATATATTGTTCAAACGAGTCAGGAGTCATTTTTAATAATGAACTGTGTGGCTTACCGTTGTTATAAGCATCAATGGTTCGCTTTAACCGATTTTCTAACTCCTCAAATTTTGTAATATTCCAATGTCTGAGGTATTGATTTTTGATTGTTCCATTGACCCTTTCAATATGGGCATTTTCATGTACCTCATTGCACATACTTATTTTTATACCAGCCCTTGTGAGCATAGTTGTATAATTATCACTGATATATTGCCCCCCTCTATCAGAATGGTGAATCAAGTTGGTAAACTGATATTGTTTACGAGTTTTAAAAGCCATTTCAAGAGCTTGACAATTGTTATCGGCTCTCATGTTATCAGCCACAGAATACCCTATTATTTTACGAGAGTAAACATCCATAATCAGGACGATGTAATAGAATGTTTCTGACAGATTATAGTAGGTAATATCACTTGTCCACAACTGGTTAATATCATCTAATTTTTTATCGACCAACAGATTTTTATATCGACTATATGGGCTTGAAAATGTGGTTCTAATTGGGTTTTTGAAGGTTACTAATCTAAAACCATAAGAAAATCCAATACTAATAAAAGCATCACGTCCTAAACCATTGGGTTTAAGAATATCATAAATTACTCTTAAACCCATCCCTGGATGTACTTCACGAGTCTGTAAAATCAAACCCACAATCAAGTATTCTATATCAACCCATTTTTGTTTTCTAATTAGTGCTTGATGGTGAGCTTGACGGGAAATATTACAGAGTTTAAACAGGTCTTTCTTCAAATAGGAATATCTTTTGATATGAACTCTAAAATACTCTAACGCCGTACATTGAAGTTTTTTTTAAAGTCAATATCATACTCTTTTGAGGCTAATTCTACCAATTTTTCAAGGTAGTCTATTTGCATTTGTTTTTGTCCAAGACAACGTTCAAGTTCAGCAACTTGGTTTAATAAATCACTGGTTCTCGTAGCTTCACTATCTTTTTGTACGACCATCGTTGTTCCTTTTTTATGTTCAGGGGAATAAAGATAAATCCAACGATAAACCGCTGGAGATGTTACATCCCACAATTTACAAAAAGAACTAATACTGTAAAGTCCAGCGTTTAATTCCTGTACTTTCTCTCGTTTGAACTCTTCACTAAAAACTCGTCTTTGGCGAATGTTTAGTTTTGTAATTTTCTTAGATTCTAATTTTAATTTGCTCATATATAAGTTGATTTTGATGTCAACCTATTTTAGGCAAGCACAAAGCTAAAAATTTTTAAAGTATAATATATCGACTACATTAAAATTTAATATTGAAATTGACTTAAAATGTAAATTGTTCCGTGAAAACTCATTATTTTTACGAAACATTTATTTTTTCTATTTTATGTGCAACTTTTCTGCAATTAACCACGTGTAAATAAACGCCATGTTTAAAATGCTGTTAAAGAAATACACTGCTGTTAGAAATCCTACCATTAAAAATTAATCAATGAAAAAATTACACTTTTTTTCAGAAACACTCGGAAAATCATCGCTTATGCTTGGCATATTTATTGGTATTCTGGCAATCATTTTTGAATTTTATTTAATGCTTAATTTTATCTTCTTTCCAGAAATTGTTTACTGTCTGGTATTGAGTGTTGTATTATTATTATTAATGATTCAACGATTTTATAAGGTTGCAAATTCCTGAGAAATACCAACTGAATAATTAACGTTTTTACACAAAAAAGCCTTGAATTTGGATAATTCAAGGCTTTTTGTTTTAAATTCCCGTTTGTAATTTACTACTTGCCGTACTATGAATTATCTTGGCATTGGTTCTGATTTCTACATTTTTGGCAATACCCAAATTAAGTATCGTTACATTATGATTGTTGTTAATAATCACATTATCACCCGCCAATGGACTTATGCCGCCCATCCAAGTTGAGCCATTTTCCCAATTACCAGACGTAACACTGATAATCGTTCCACCAACTCTACTGCCTTGAAATTCATACGCTCCCATATCCACGATTTCACCATTATATCTTCTTAAATTTCCACTTAAGTCTTTGTCTGTCAATGAAATAGTTCCATTATCACCTGCATCAATTGCTGGTGAGGTATTGTTTAATTGATAATCTCCTAAGACGTTTGGACTCAATCCATTTGGATATAAATTAACAAATTGTGGATTCAAATTTAAGTTACCAACACCCGTATATCCACCTTCCATAATGCTGTATCATCATGCGGTCACCTAAGCCATCCAAAGTAGCGGCACTCAATACAGATGAAGCAAGAGTAACAAAATTTGGGGTTAATGTTCTAATTTGGAATCGGTCTATACCCCCAAATTCACCAGAATCATACGTTACAAATGTTGGATTTGACGTTGACTCAGGTAATTTATCCGCTTCTGTGCTGGCGGGTAAATAACCAAAAGCATTGGCATCGTTGAAACCGATAGCAGTGATGGTTGGCACACCAGCCACCATTTTATTTCTATCAAAAGCCCAATAGCCTTGTCCAATAAATGCTGTTCCTGCGGTATTAAAATTATGAGTCGTTACAACATAAGCATTGTTCCAAATACCCACGTGAGGATAATCAGGAAAAACGCCCGCAGTTTTAAATTCATATACATTATATGCCCCTGTGGGGTCGCCAGTCTGTGAAACACAAAAAATCAAGGATTCTTGTCCGTTTGTAAATAGCTTACTGAACTGTAATAAAATCCATCTGTCTGCAATATGGTCATACAACGTAATAGGGTCGCCATCGTCAGTAGCCGTACTGGCAATGGCACTAAATTTTAATGGTCCCGTCAATAAAGTTCCAGATTTATTATAGACTTTATGCACCAAATTAATCATCTGAACTACGTGATTAGGTCCTACACTTACGGATGGGTCAGGGGGAACTAATGACCCAAAACCAACGGCAGTATTATCTACGGCTCCAGCACCATTAAAATTTTGTATTAGTGCTTTTGGCTCCCTGTTCAACATTTGAGTAGGGATACCATTTTGAACGGACTTGTCTATACTGATGGCTTTAAGATTATCAATTGCTAATCACTTTTTATTGACTTTCTGTCTAAATTCCATCGCCTTCTCATCATTGGGCAACGGTCTTGTTTTAGTATCCAGAGGCTCGATTTTAATATCCGTAAGTTTGGGTGATACCCTAACGAGTTGCCCAGTAATGATTTGCGAAGGACCCTGTTGTCCGAAAGTATTATTCACGAAAACACAAAAAAGAATTGCGTTGAGAATAAAAAGCGTTTTTAGTAGGAGATTTTTTTTCATGAGGTATGATAATGTCTAAGTTTAAATAATTTTTGAGTTTTAAACTGGCAATCTTCCAGACATTAAGTAGGGTTAATGTAATGATTAACAAATGATAATATTAAATGACTACATAATTTACTAATATTGCCTATATACCTACTAATCAAGTACTTAAAATGTTGCCATTATCCATTATTCGGTAATATCTATATAAATTTAAACATAAAAAGACTGCCTCATTTGAAGTAAGGCAGTCTTAATAATCAATGCGATTTTCTATCAAATATCTATCTGCAATTTACTACTTATTGCATTATAAACTATCTTAACATTGGTTCTGGTTTCATATTTTGGCTACTTTCATCCTAATTTAAGATCTGGTTTTAATTGATAATTATTAAATTTATCTCAATACTAAATAGCCCGCTATTATCACCAAAATTTACTTTATTTCTTCTCATTACGACATCTATCCGAACAGTATTTAACTTCTTCCCAAACCTTTTCCCATTTCTTTCGCCATGTGAAAGGTCGCCCACAGGTTACGCAGATTTTTGTAGGCAGGTCTGATTTTTTTATTGTTTTCATGATAATACAACTACAAAACCTAAAACTTGTTATTTTAGCGAAATAATTTCTTATAAAATCATGCAAGAATTCCTAAAACAATATCCCATCATCATCTCTCAAACCGTTGAATGGGGCGAAATGGATGCCGCCCAACACGTCAATAATATCATTTATTTACGTTATTTTGAAAATGCTCGCATTGCCTTTTTCAATCAAATTAATTTTATGGATTTTATGGGTGAAGCGGGTATTGGACCCATTTTGGCGGAGGTAAATTGCCAATACAAAGCACCGCTAACTTTCCCCGATAATATCAAAATCACGGCACGAATATTGCCCGATTCTTTTACCGAATATGGCTTTGTGATGCAACACATTGTGTATAGTGAAAAACTACAAAGAATTGCCGCCCAGGGAACGTCTCGCATTGTTTGTTATGATTATAAATCTAAACAAAAAGCCCTGATTTCAAGCGAGTTACGTGAAAAATTAAGGATTTAATCCCAACATAAAAATGAACCGCCATTCATTAATAAAAACGTTTAAGAAACACTTTCTTAAACCAAAATTTTGTATTTTGTTCCTGCTTACGTGCCTATTTATGCACGTACAAATCCACGCCCAAACTCCAGAACCAAGCATTATTTCTCAAAACCCATTGGGTGGTTCATCCAATGAAACCCTGAATTCAACTTACGCAACTTCCGATGGTGGCTATATCATGGGCGGACAAACGTCTTCTTCAAACGGTGACGTACAAGGTTCCAGAAAAGGATTTTTGGATGGATGGATTGTGAAAACAGATATTTCTGGAACAATTGCATGGCAAGTGGATTTGGCGGGTTCTCGGGATGATGTGGTTACGTCCGTAAAAGAAACCGCCGACCAAGGCTTTATTGTGTTGGGTTACAC
>JANXML010000238.1 GCA_025354645.1 Arcicella sp.
CTCCACAGACGACAATTTCGCCGTTGTCTGTGGAGACACAGACAATAGCTCGAACATTGCTGTCGTCTGTGGAGACACAGACAACGGCATTTCAATTTGAGGAGATAATTTAAGCAAAAAAGGCTCAATACCTACTTCTGAAAGCAAAGCTAATTTGTTTTCAGAAGTCGTTGAACCTTTAACTGAATGCCCATTTTCCACTAAATATTTTCCGAGTGGCAAACCAAGCCAACCACAACCTAAAATACTGATTTTCATTGTTTTACTGTAGCTCGAAGTGGCACTTCGAGAATGGACTAACAATTTTACTCAGCTTCTCGAAGTGCCACTTCGAGAATGGACTAACAATTTTACTCAGCTTCTCGAAGTGGCACTTCGAGAATGGACTAACAATTTTACTCAGCTTCTCGAAGTGCCACTTCGAGAATGGACTAACAATTTTACTCAGCTTCTCGAAGTGCCACTTCGAGCTACAGTATTTACGAATAAAATTTCTTCCATAAAATATATTCTTCCACCACCTCTGGCACCATATATTTTATGGATTTTTTATTCCTTAAACATTCTCGAATAAAAGTCGCTGAAATATCCAAAGACGGGGCATTTACTAATCTCACATTTGGATGATTTTCTAAGTCGCTTTTCACGGAATTGGGTCTTGGATAAACATATAATCCAAAATATTCTAAGATTTTATCGTAATTTTTCCAGTTAGGAAATTGAGCCAAATTATCACCCCCAATTATCAATTTAAACTCGTGCTGAGAGTGTTTTTCTTGGATGCGAATAAGCGTATCAATCGTAAATGAAGGTTTTGGCATTGAAAATTCAATATCTGTTGCTTTGAATTTAGCATTATCAGCAATGGATTTTTCAACCATCGTTAAACGGTCAAATTCGTGCAAAAGAGAATTGTTTTTCTTGAATGGATTTTGCGGTGAAACCACAAACCAAACTTGGTCTAAGTCGGTAGTGGTTGCCATGACATTTGCCACAATCAAATGCCCAATATGAATAGGGTTGAATGACCCAAAAAATAAACCGATTTTCATTATGCTGTAGCTCGAAGTGGCACTTCGAGAATCCAAATAACCTGTTTGTTCAACTCGAAGTGCCACTTCGAGCTATAGTAAAGAATCTACTTAACAATAAATTCATCAAATAATATTTGTGCTTTTCTAAATGCCGTTGTTAAATCATCGTTTACTAAAATAACATCAAATTGATCTTGAAAAGCCATTTCAAATTTCATCTTGAAAACCCGTTTTGAAATAGAATCTTCTGAATCTGTGCCACGGTCACGGAGGCGTTTTTCTAATTCCTCAACGCTTGGCACTTTCACAAAGATTGATAAGGCTCTTTCCTTGTAATATTCCTTTAATTTAACGCCACCACGAACATCTACATCAAAAATAACGTGTTTTCCCGATGCCCAAAGTCGTTCAATTTCAGATTTTAAAGTGCCATAATAAGCACCTGAATAGACTTCTTCCCATTCTACAAATTCATTTTTAATGATTTTGTCTTTGAATTCGTCGGGAGTCATGAAGTAATAGTCTTTCCCATTTTCTTCGTTCCGTCCACGTTTATCACGGGTACAGGCGGAGATTGAAAAGCCCAAGTTTTTATTATTTGCCAAAAGATGTTTGACAATAGTGGTCTTGCCCGAACCAGATGGGGCAGAAAAGATGATGAGTTTGCCGTTTTCCAAGAGTGATTATCTTACGTCGTTACAGATTTACCAATTTTTAAAAATTAGCAAATATCAGATATTCCACAAAAATAAAAAGTTATTAAGTTAATCCGTGCGAAACGACCAACTTAATAACTTAAAATATATTAATTCTAACTATGAAATTCTATAAAGTACTGATTTTCTGTTTAATACAGTCAATCAAACTTGAAGGAACGCATTTTTTTTCTAATCTTAATTGCATGGTTTCCTTAATACATTTTTCCAGTTCGTATCCTTTCTCGCAAGGCAAACACGTATCCATGTTTAATTTAAACTGGTTAATTTGTTCGTCTGATGCTTGACCGTCCACAATCAATTGCACCATTTTCATGCACTCAGCTTGATGCTCGCATGATGTCTTTTTTTGAATTTTCTCAGCCTCGGAAACCATTGTTTTTTTATAGATTATAAAATATTAATATTGGTCTATTTTTTTTGTTTATTGTTTATCATTCAAGTAGTTAGTAAACAGGAGGCTTTTTAAAATAATTCCAATTACTTTAAAAAAGTTAATTTAGAAGTGTCGATTAATCCTGTATATTGGTTATCAATTGATATTTAAAAGTGATAAGCGATTAAATATATTTCAATAAAACAAAAAAGAAATAATAATTTATAAAAAAAATTATTATTTCTTCCAACAATAAATAAAAATATTCGTGTCTAATCTGCCATACTGTCAGCGTTTACGTTATATCCTAACGATTTGGCATACGATTGCAACTTTTCTTTTAATAACATTCTTGCACGGTGAAGTCTTGAACGAACCGTTCCAATAGGAATATCAAGGATTTTTGCCATTTCTTCATACGTAAAACCTTCCACGTCGCAAAGGATAATGACCGTTCTGAAATCAACAGGAAGGGCGTTCAAAGCATTCGCAATTTCGTCACCAATCAAATCTTGTACTGATTCTACCCGTAAATCTACGGTTTGGTTTGTCTCGGCATCTTCCTCTGAATTATAGGTCGTTTCCACATCCTGATAATCCACTTTGGCGGGTTCTTTTGACTTCTTTCTGAAATCGTTTATAAAACTATTTTTCAAAATGCGGAACAACCAAGCCTTAGCGTTTGTTCCCTGTGAAAATGAGTTAATAAATCTAAATGCTTTGAGATAAGTATCTTGTACAAGGTCATTTGCATCGTCTTCATCATTAGTAAGACGAAAGGCAAAATTGTACATAGAATCTATATGAGGCATGAATTCTTTATCGAAAACACGGTGTTTTTCGAGATCAGAATAAGTTTGAGGTATTTTGATTTCTTCTAATTCGTCCATCTTGTTGCTGAAAATCGTCAGTAAAAATAAGCCTTCCCATTTGATTTACAATGAAACATTTTGTAAATCCAGTGATAAGTAGGAACATAAATACAAACAAACAACTTGCCAACGATTTTTTGAGTCATTTTCCTGACAAAACGACATTGATTTAACAAAGTCTGCTGTCTTTAAGTCTTAAGTCATAAGGAGTTAAAGAGTGCCTATTTTTTCTTACGACTTAAAGACTTATTACTTACAACTTTTATTACTTCATGTAACTTTTCGCTTCAAAAACCTTTGTAACGCCCTTTTCGGTCAGGGTATAGCTAAATCCTGATTGAATTGAATACGCTCCGTATTCCCCTTTTTTGTTCAAGGCGAGATAGCCAATTTGGAATTCTTTGTAATTATATCTTTTCACAATTCGCATAATTGCTTCTTCACAAGCCTGTTGAGGATTTTTCCCATTTCTCATCAATTCTACAATCAGAAATGACCCTAATGTTTTTAAAACAAATTCTCCTAAACCCGTAGCACAAGCTCCTCCGACTTCATCATCACAGAAAACTGCCGCCCCGATTACTGGTGAGTCCCCTACCCTGCCGTGCATCTTGAAAGCCAATCCACTTGTGGTACAAGCTCCCGAAATTTCACCTTTATTTCCCAATGCCAAAAGCCCGATAGTATCGTGGCGTTCAATGTTGATTTTGGGTTCATATTTAGATGTTTTTTTCCATTCTTCCCATGCTTTTTTTGCTTTTTCTGTTAGTAAGTTTTCTTTCTTAAATCCCTGAGAAAGAGCGAATTGCAAGGCTCCCTCGCCCGAAAGCATCACGTGTGGGGTTTTTTCCATTACCGCTCTGGCAACTGAAATGGGGTGCATGATATTTTGCAAAAACGTGACTGAACCTGCATTGCCTTTTTCATCCATAATGCAAGCATCTAAGGTCACGATTCCATCACGGTCTGGGAAGCCTCCGTAGCCTACTGAGGTATCATTTGGGTCAGCTTCAGGGATTCTTGCTCCTGCTTCTACGGCATCTAAGGCTCTACCCGTTTTTTTAAGAGATTCCCAAGCGGCATCGTTGGCTTTTTCATTTTTCCATGTGGAAAGCACAATGGGAAAATCCACAGTTTGGGCATTTATTTGCACAGTTGACAAAGCAGTGAGGGCGGTGGTTTGTTTAAGGAAAGTTCGACGTTGCATGAGTTTTCAGTTTGTTTGGTTAAATTTATCTTTAAAATTGGACAATTACAAAAGATAGACTTTGCCACTAAGGCACGAAGACACGAAGAAATAGTTAAAAAAACTTAGAGACTTTGTGTCTTGGTGGCAAAACAAAGCAAGAAAATGAAAATAGTTTGTATATCTGATACACACAGTCTCCAACACCGCATGACGATTCCTGATGGAGATTTATTGATTCATGCGGGTGATGTATCTTCAAGGGGGCGATTGGAAGAAATTGAAATGTTTAATGAGTGGGTGGGGTCGTTGCCGCACCGTCATAAAGTGGTTATTGCGGGCAATCATGATTTCTTTTTTGAGAAGCATCCAAAAGAAGCTAAACGATTGATTACTAATGCAGATTACCTCAACGATAGTGGCATTCTGATTGAAGGATTCCGTATTTGGGGTTCGCCAGTTCAGCCGTGGTTTTATGATTGGGCGTTTAACCGAAAACGTGGAAAAGACATTCGCAAACATTGGGATTTGATTCCAACAAACACCGATATTTTGATAACGCACGGACCTCCTCTTGGCATTTTGGATTCCACCGATAGGGGCGAAAAAGTGGGTTGTGAGGATTTGTTGGACGTTATTCAAAATCGTGTACACCCACAATTGCACGTCTTTGGGCATATACATGAGGCATACGGACAACAACAGGTGGGCGAGACTTTATTGGTGAACGCTTCTATGGTAGATTTGGCGTATCGTCCTGTACGTGAGGCAATTGTGGTGGAGATATAGTTATTGGTTATAAAGAGTTGATTTTCAAGATGTTAAATACATTGTCAAGTAAATAATTTTCATTTTTATCTGGAAAATTATTTAATACATAACTTCCCGAAAGTTATTTCTACTTTCGGGAAGTTAATTCGAATTGAACATTCTGAAAGTAGAAATAACTTTCGGGATGTAAAGAAACTTACTTAACAATGTATTAGATTCTCAAAATCAAATATTTAGAAATCAATTATATAACTTTACTAATAACAAATAACCAGTAATCAATAATTACTCACGAAAATCTCCCTTTTCATATTTATCAAAAAACAAATCAAATTGTCCTTTCAAGATTTCTTCTAATTTCTGATGGTACTCTGGAAATGAGGGCAAATTATTATGTCCGCCACCGTAAATGGGTGTTAATCTGGCAGTTAGCGGCACGAGGCTTTGCAAACGAACGGAAGATGAATAAGGAATTAACCAGTCTTTTGTGCCATGAATAATGTAAATCGGACATCTAACGTACTTAATCCAAATGTCGGTTCTGATGCTAAACCTTAGAATCATAGCAATCGGCATGAAAGGCAAAAACCGATTAGTCAAATGCGAAAATGAATAATAAGGAGCATCCAAAATCAACATTTTCGGGCGATTGTTAGAGGCTAATTTACAAGCAAAACCACTACCCAACGACCGTCCATATACAATAATATCCTCTTCTTTGTATTCAAATTTCGACCTCATTTTGTTGTAAACATACTGCGAATCTTTGTTGAGATTGTCTTCGGTACGTTTGCCAATTGATTTTCCAAAACCTCGATAATCAATCATCACAACATCATAACCGTGACGGGTGAAATCAACCGCATATTTCGACCAACCTTTTATGCTTCGGGTATTGCCATGAAAATACATCACTAAACCAACGGGTTTTTCGTGATAAAACCGTAAGCCATTGATTTTTACGCCTTCTTCGGGTTCAAAATGGAGTTCCTCGAAAGGGTCATCGTATTTATATTCAAAATCCGCATGAAGTTTTTCGGGCTTGAAAATGAACCTTTCTTGAATAAAATATGCAAGAATACATAAAGCCACGTAGCCAATGCCTATGTAAATCCAAGTTTCATTCATGTTGCGGTAAACGGTTCACGGTTAAGGGTGAACGGGGTTTTAGTTTATGTTTTGTGATACAAGATAAATATTTTCTTGGTAATTTTTTAAAATAGATTTCTAAATCATTGATACTCTCTATTTTTGTGTGTATTCAGGTAAAGGAAATTTTGCGAATTGATTTATGAGAAATATAGCAATGCAATATCAACAAAGAATAAAGCTGGCAACCAATATTGAGGCTAAACAGCATATCGCAGAAGAGTTTCATATT
Organism: Arcicella sp.; assembly: GCA_025354645.1. Classification (GTDB taxonomy): domain Bacteria; phylum Bacteroidota; class Bacteroidia; order Cytophagales; family Spirosomataceae; genus Arcicella. The sequence continues at coordinate 6,337 of JANXML010000238.1, forward strand.
TTTTATGAAAAGCTATCAGTTGAGCAAAAGTTGGAGTTAGAACCTTTTTTTGAAGAGATAAAACAGTCAGCACTGATGACTATCAAAAAATTAGATATTTTGTCTGAAAGAGCTGAGATTTTACTGGCATCATTCAAAGAAAAATGTTGATAGCTCAGTAGAGTTGTGTTACGGTTTTCATCAACAAATTATCTTTGGAATTTAAAAAGTTAATGATGTGTTCAATCCAACATAATTAAATTTGTTGTTCTCAGAATTCATAAAATTAGCCAATCCATTATTGAAATTCAATTGCATTTCAATTCTATTGGACTGTCCAATATAAATAGCTAAACCGTACCTAATTCCATAATCATAATTTTTGAAAAAATCGTTTTGACTCTTGGTAATTATTGAGTAGTAAGGAGTTGTGGAGAAACGAAATCCTCCTGGTAAACCAAAAATAGCTGTTTTATAAAAAGTTAATCCAACTTCGCAAGGAAATGAAAGGAGTTGTAAAGAATTTGGATTTCCATTTACGTGGACATAACTAATTGCGGGTTTGACATAAAATCTGTTAAACTGTTTTTCAACAAAAAAATCTGTGTGAAAACCCGTCTTAAAGTCATTTACAATATTGCTTATTTGAGAGTTTATTAATCCAACCCTCAGTCCAATTTCTGACTTATTACTCTCTTTTTGACTTCTCAATTCCTTTTTTGAGGTACTATTCGTTTGTTTTATTTCATATCGGTTTGAAGGGTTAATTAATTCAGTAAACTTATTTACCTCTAACATTCCAAATTCTTTTTTAAGGATAACTTTATTTGAATCTAAGAATAAAAATGTTGGAAATCCATCAACTTCATATTCCTTTCTTAGCTTTTCGCCATACCAACCATCACCATTTACTTTCACAGGAATGTAATATTTTTCGAGTAATGCCTTCACCTCATTGTTTACAAAAACATTTTTCTCCATGTAATGACATGGACCACACCATGAAGTCGTAAAATACAAAATTATATTCTTCTTCTCTTCTTTTGATTTGATGACAGCATCTTCTAATTTAATGGACAAAAAGCTACTTTGTCCAAACATTTTTGAACTGGTTATTAAAAGCAAGAATGCTACTAAGATTTTAAAATGTTTCATTTGTTCTTTTCAGTTTATAATAATTACAATTCTACTGGTGAGTAAAATACCTACTTCCTTTTCGTCTTTGTTAGTTTTTCACCAACAAGCTGACGTATGAATTTACCCTTTCCCCTTCATCATAGACCATCAAAGAAACTTCTTCAAAATCTTCTCTACTGCATCCAAATAACCACCGCCAAAGAGATTTACGTGTACCATCAATGGATAAAGATTATACAACGGAATTCTGTCGCCAAAGCCGTTTTCAATGTTATTTACTTCGTGGTAGGCTTCGTAGAAAGTAGTCTCAAAACCACCAAACATCGTCGTGAAAGCCAATTCAGCTTCTCGCAGACCGTAGTAACAAGCGGGGTCCACCAAACCGACAAGTCCTTGATTATCAGCCATTACATTCCCCGACCATAAATCTCCGTGCAACAAAGCGGGTTTTTCGTTTGGAATTAATGAAGGTAATTTTTCGTATAAAAGATTAAACTTAGCGTATAATTCTTCGGAGATTTTACGGTCATACAATGCCAATCCTGCTTGCACTTTTAGGCGTTTTTCGATGAAGAATTGTACGCCATCATCCATCCATTCGTTCGACTGCCGCAATGCACCAATATAGTTGTTGAAATCAAGTCCAAATTGTGGATTTGTTTGCTTGTGGAGGCGAGCCAATTTTTGTCCGAAATCCTGCCAATAGTTCGATTGTTTGAAACTGGTAGTCAAAAATTCCATCATCAAGTATTCTTTATCCACGATTTTTCCGTGATTAATTACCTCTGGAATCGACATCACGCCCGTATCTCGCAAGACTTGCAAACTACGAGCCTCCGACTCAAACATTCCCTCATGGTCGCCCTGATTCCATTTGATAAAATACTCACCCTCAGCCACTTTCACTTTTACAGCAAGGTTAAAATTTCCACCATAAAAAAACTGAAAATCAAGCATTTCAGGGTTGTGTCCCAGGTTTTCAAAGAGAATACTTTCTATAAATTGATATTGTTCTTGCGTTTGAAAAGTCATTATTTTTGATTCGTATGTCCTAAGTAAATAAGTTCTAAGTCAAATTTAAGATAAAACTGTTAAATTGCAGTGTGGGTTAGATTTTTTAAATTAAATCATGCAAAACGATTACCTCCAAAGCTCCACAAAACAGTTTGAGCATTACAAAATGCTTGGACAAAAGACCTTTGCCCAAAGATGATTAATATCAATCACCTTTATTTTTTAAAGTCATATTTTACTATTGACTATTGATAGTAAAATATCAAATGACAAGCATAAAACAAACAAAAAATGAAATATAAAAAACACGTTTTTATCTGTACAAATCAGAAAGATGCACCCAAAAAATGTTGTGGTGACGAAAGAGGCATGGCGTTGGTCGATGCTTTTAAAAATTCATTAAAAGAAAAAGGATTGTTAGCTGAAATAAGAACTCAAAAAACGGGTTGTTTAGACTTTTGTGCCTTTGGTCCAGTTTTAGTAGTTTACCCAGAAGGAACGTTCTATGGTAATGTACAACTATCTGACGTTGAAGAGATTATTGATAATCATTTGGTTGGAGATATGCCCGTTGAGCGGTTGGTAATTGGGTAATTTTTTACTTCCCGAAAGTTCTTTTTACTTTCGGGAAGTTCAGTTTCATTAAAGTACTTAATAACTATTCCCAATGTACCGAATATATCCCACTTTATTAAACTCCTTCGCCTATTACGAAGCACAAACCCTTGATGCTCAGGGGCGTATCCTCGTGGATACACAAGAAATGCTTAATCGTATTAATCGAGTAAAAAGACCTACATCTCAGGCTCAACAACGTGGCATTGACTTCGAAAAGGCAGTGGTAACGGGTGAAAATGAAGAGGATTTTAAGGACGGAATTATTGAAAAAGCCAGATTATTATTACCCCAAAAATACAAAACGCAATTTTATTCAGAGTCAAAATACAAGAATTGCTTGATTTATGGTTACGTAGATTTAGTGGGAGAAAACCGTGCCGTTGATTTAAAATCTACCCGCTTTTATGAACCTAATCGCTTTGCTTTCAACCATCAAAACTTCTATTTATTAGGCTTAAAAAAACACGGCGTAAAAACCTTAGATTACGTAATTACAGACTTTGAAGAAGTTTATCAAGAAACGTATTCTTTTGATACTTACGACTTTACGCCTCTTTACAGGCAACTTGATAACTTCGTAGATTTCTTAGAACAACATAAAAAACAGATTCGAGATAAGAAGATTTTTGATAGCAAAACGGACAATAATCAGTTGTCAATGTTTTAATTATTGAATAAAATCTATCCTAATTTACTGACATTATGAACAATGATTTCACTACGAGTGTAATCAATTAAACCCGCATTTTTCAAATCATTAAACAACAACGTAACTGTTTGGCGAGTACTGCAAATCAACCCTGCAATGTCGTTATGAGTAAGATAATTTTTAATGGTAATATCCTTATCTTTCCCACTTCCTTCTTTCATTGCCCAATCTTTCAGAAACAAATTAAAACGAGTTTTCACGTCTTTGAACATCAAGTTTGTGTAATTATTGGTCACTCGCTTAATTCTGAAACCTACTAATTTTGTGTAGCGAATCGCCAATTGAGGATTACGTTTCAAGATTTCTTCAAAATCATTCATCCGAAAACTACAAATAACAACTTTTTCAGAAACAGCAACCGCAAATTCGTCCTCATTTTCGTCAACTTCATCAAACGTATATTGCCCAAATAAATCACCCGAACGAAGCACTTCTTTCACCGTCTCATTCCCATTTTCATCTACACGCACGATTTTCAAAGTTCCACTTTTAATAGTGTAAATTCGCTGTTCATCATCGTGTGAAAAATAAATAATTTCGCTCTTTTTTACTGTCTTAAAATTCGGAATTAAGCATAAGGCACGGTTTTCTTCACGGGTTAAAACCGAGAATAATTGATGGTCGTGGAGATACCAATATTTTGCGTCTTCTTGCATATTACGTTAGGAAATAAAATCGAGCAAATATATCACTTTTGCGAATATAAGCCACTGTTAAACAACACGTTAAAGTTATTAAAGCCAAGAAAAATAAGTATCCACCATCGCCATTACTCTCAATTCCAATGACGGTTAAATGTGCCATAATTGCTCCTCCCATTGTCATAGTTCCAAAGATAGCACCCAACCAGGCTCTTCTTGGAATTAATAATAAAATTACAGTAATTAATTCCATAATTCCTGCTCCAATTCTTCCAAAAGGTTCAACGCCCAATTTGGTGAATAACGCAACGCTTTCGGGTGCCGCAGTGAATTTGAAAAAGAGGGTTTGAGCTAAAATAATGGCTGCAATTATTTGGGCTATCCAACTAATATATTCTAATTTATGATTTTTCATTTTTTGATAAGTTTAGACCAATTTATGTCTGCCTTTGTTTTCAAGGCGTTTTCGTCTTTATTCCAGTCAGTCAATGTATTGCTAAAAAAAGTGTGATAAAATAAATATAATTTCCCATTTACAATCTTAAAAGTCTCTGGGTCAACTTCGACTTTTTCACCTTTTGAACCCATCGCATAAGCACACCAACCACCGTATTGAGGTTCATATTTGGCTGGATTCTTCTTGAAAGTTTCCAAATTATTCGCATTTGCAAACTGATAATTCACGCCTTCCTCCGTGTATGAGAATTCTTTTTTGCCCTTTTGAGCCTTTCCTGAAAAATACGCCGTTGGGTCATAACTACTAATGGCAGTTCCCTTGTCCAATAAAAATTCCTTCTTGCGAACTGAAGCGTCTTGCGAAAAACCATTAAAGGTTAATACTATCAAGAATGTGAGGTTTATTAATGTTTTCATTTGTTTGTCGGTTCACGGAGAACGGTTTATGGTGAACGGTTCACGGTAAATGGTAAACGGCTCACGGTTGCGTTGATAATAATAATAATAAAATCGATTGTTAGTTTCGTTGAACCGTTTTCCTTTCACCGTGAACCGTTTTCCTTTTAACATTACAAAGTTGGCAGATTTCAAAAACTGCAATTGTCATACAAATTACCAATTGAACATTTTACCGCATTTTCTCCTAAAAAAGTACAATATTCTCTTGACAATGTAATATTTAATACCCAAATTCATTAAGAAATTCAATTAAAACGTAACAATTACTATGACATCAATCGAACGCATTGAACATTGGGGTGACACGCATCACCCAGCTTGGCTCGACATCGTGAGAATCGGATTAGGGCTTTTACTGATTTATAAGGGAATGAGTTTTATTGG
>JANXML010000088.1 GCA_025354645.1 Arcicella sp.
AACATTTACAAATGTACGCAATCGTAGAAATCGCTGGTCAGCAATTTAAAGTTGAGAAAGACCGTTTCCTCTACACCCACCGTTTGGCGGGCGAGGAAGGCGCTGCACTGGTTTTCGATAAGGTTCTTCTTGTCGATAATGGCGGGGACATTCAAGTAGGTCTCCCAACCGTAGCAGGTGCAACAGTATCAGGTAAAATTTTAGCCCACGTTCGTGGTGAGAAGGTTCTGGTTTTCAAAAAGAAACGTCGTAAAGGCTATCAAAAACAAAACGGACACCGTCAAAATTTTACAAAAGTATTAATCGAAGGAATCACGTTGTAAGGAGTTAGGGATTAGGTTTTAGGGTTTTAACTCATAAACATTTAACTCATTACTACTTACTTATAAAATCATTCAAAAAAATGGCACATAAGAAAGGAGCGGGTAGTTCAAAGAACGGTCGTGAATCACATAGTAAACGCCTCGGTGTAAAAATATTCGGAGGTCAGCCAGCAATTGCAGGCAACATTTTAGTACGTCAAAGAGGTACTGCCCACAACCCAGGAGAAGGTGTTGGTCTTGGAAAAGACCATACATTGTTTGCCTTAGTGGATGGAACAGTTCATTTCAAAAAAGGATTTAAGGGACGTTCGTTCGTTGAGATACTTCCTTTTCATAATGCTGTTGTTGTGGATGCTCCTGTGAAAATTGCCAAAAAGGTAGTAGTTGCAGATGCACCAGTAGCAGCTGTTGCGGAGGTTACAGAAGCCCCAGCAAAAAAAGCAAAGAAAGTGGATGGAGCTGATGATTTGAAGAAAATCGAAGGTATCGGTCCAAAGATTGCTGAAATCTTTAATAACGACGGAATCTTAACTTTTGCTCAATTAGCCGAAACATCGACTGAAAAAATGCAAGAGCTTTTAGATGCCGCAGGTTCACGTTACGCATCACACAATCCTGGAACATGGGCGAAGCAATCAGCAATGGCTGCTGCTGGTCAATGGGACGAATTGAAAGCATGGCAAGACGAAATGAATGGCGGAAAGGAATAATCCCGAAGCAATTCAGAGAATATACGAAAAGACTCGCTCAAAATTTGGGCGAGTCTTTTTGATTTTAGGGTAACGATTAGTATTCGGATTTTACGGATTAGACACGGATTTTAATAGTAAAATTGTACAGTTAATTTAAGATAGAAAATCTGCAAAGGAAGTCATGTGATAATATCTCAAACCATAATATAAAATCCGTATGAATCCGTGTGCAATCCGTTAAGTTCGTGGGATAGTAATCATTTTCCAAATTCCAACAACGTTGCATCGTGATTGTATTTTACTTCGCAAGTATTATCAAAAAACATCGTCGTTCCCTTTTTAGCATCGTAAGTTTCCCATTTCGGTAATCCATTATGATTTGGATTTCCCGTTTTGGCAAAATTTATCCATGATTGACTCATTTTATCCGCTAAAACATAAGCTTCTTTATTGCCCCCTGTCATTTCCTCGCAACGAGCAATGTTGTTGAACATAAAAGGTAATTCCATGCAATGCACCGCCTTGAATTTTCCATCTAAAACGGGTGATTGCCACGAGAATAAGTACATATAAGTTGCCGCCCCACCACTCAATGCTGATTTTTGATTGGCTTGTAATACTGCTCCAGGTCTAAATGAAAAGTCAATATCTAATAAATCAGAAGGTTTTGAGTGATTTGGATATGCCTTTTTCACCGCTTCTAAATATGTATCTGTTTTGGCATTATATTTCTTTTTAAGAATTTCAAGCACTTGCTCTTGCGTGTTATTGAAAGTTGCCATACCCATAAAAGGCGTAAACTCATTTTTTGTCGTTCCGATTAACAAAGGAATGTTCTTAGACATTTCAAAAGCCTCATTCGAGAATAATTGATAGGGCAAAACTTCACCATCACGACTTGGTCCCCAGCTTAATCCAAAACCAATGACAGGTTTTCCTTCGGCTTTCATTTTGTCAGCGACTACTTTTAGTGCTTTTTTACCAGCCATACTCAATTTTTCAAAAGATATTTTTTGAATATCATCCACTTGATTAGGCTGTAAATCAAGGGCTTTCAAAACTTCGGAAGCAATTAATTGCGTATCGGTTTTCTCTAACATCGCCGTTCTGAATGAACCACTTTGATTGATGGCTTTATGGAAAAGTCCTTTTGCCGAGGGCATTGCCATCAAAGTATTCACTTTCGCACCACCACCCGATTGTCCAAAGATGGTAACATTATTAGGGTCACCGCCAAAGTTTTCGATATTTGCTTTCACCCATTCCAAAGCCACTTTCATGTCCAGAATGCTCAGATTGGCAGATTGTTTGTATTTTTCACCGTAAGCTGATAAATCTAAATAACCTAAAATATTCAAACGATGATTGATTGAAACGACTACGACATCACCTTTTTTTGCCAAACTTTCACCGTCATAAGAAGGTAATTCTTGCGAAGAACCCGCCACAAATCCACCACCATGAATCCAGAACATAACGGGGCGTTTTTTGCCGTCGTTGATATTGGGAGTCCAAACGTTCAAACGCATACAATCTTCATTAGTGAATCCCCAATCGTGATGGAAAGCAAATTCTCCTTCATCTTGCACGCTCGTGGTTGGGTCGAGGAGAGGAGCCACGGGACCATAAACCAATGACGAACGCACATTAGACCAAGATTTAGGTTTTTCGGGAGCCATAAATCGTTTTGCTTCTGCGTAGGGAATGCCCTTGTACGTATAGATATTGTTGTGAATATATCCACGAACTTTGCCCGATTCAGTATTCGTAACTGCCACATTTTCACCCGTTTGGATTTGAGCGAAAGTTAAGTTTTGTAAACAGCAAAAAGCCGTTATTAATAGGAGAAATGATGTTTTTTTCATTGGTTTGATTATTTTTAAAATTGGTATTAATGAAAATATTTAGGCGTTCTTGTGTAACCTCATTTCCTCAAAATATATTTAGATTGTAAGCAACAATAATTTACTTAAACTTCGTCACTCTCATATCTTTAATAATCCCTTTCCAGTTCATTCCAAAACCAAAATCATACATATTTCCTTCTGAATCTTTATGGCATTCCATATCGTAAGGTAAATCTTCGGCTTGCTTTTCTACAACTGACATACTGGCGGGCATTTGCATCGGTAGTAAAGCGGAGGGTTCTGATTTACCCGCCATCGTTTCTAAAAGTGCCTGGTCTTGCACGCCAAAACTCAATAAAATAGCCGACGATTCTTTCTCAAATTCCGAGAAAATCATTGGGTTTATCGTATTTATGGATATAATCACGGGCTTTCCTTTCATCGCTTCTTTGGTATCTAAAACCAATTTCAAATCCGTAATATTTGACGTTTTCGCCACTTTATTTTTATAAGAACGATTGGCTGATTTCTCCATTGGGTCACCACCCGCAATACTGGTTTCACGAGCATCTGTTGCGGTATAATCGTTGTATTGAAGACTAATTGGAATGTATCCGTTACCTCCATTTTTCAAATCTTCTTTATCGTAACCAATCGTAGCATTAGGATTTTGAATAAAAACCAAGGCAAAATCTGCTTCATTGGGATTGTCGGTAACGTTAAAATATTTTTTTACTAAATCCATATTTACTGGATATTCAGTTGAAGCGGGCGATTCCATTCCCAAGAAATTGCGACTGGCAGGAGTAAAACGTTTGGGTACGTAAACCGTTTTTGTTTTGGCAATTGGAAGTGCATTACCTTGATTTTTTAATAATACAATCGACTTCAACTGAGCCTCATAACCTTCTTTCATGTACGTAGGATTACCGACTATTTTCTTAGTTGAAGCTACTTCCAAATACGGGTTTTCAAAAACGCCCACCCTGAAAATATTACGCAACAGACGAACCGCCGATTGTTCCATTCTGGCTCTCATTTTGGCTTCGCCCAATTCTTTTACACCCATTTGATAGGCTTCTAAAACGGGTTTTGCATCATTATTTCCACCAAATTGATCAACGCCCGCCATCAAAACTTTGTAATGACGTTGGGCAATTGTAAGACTTTCAACACCCCAAGATTTTCCATCCACGAAATTATCCATTGCTTTGTGGTCGCCCGTTACGAGCCAGTCCGTACATACCACACCATCATAAGCATATTTTGTTCTAAGTAAGTCATTGATAATGTATTTGTTGTAATTATTGGCTACATTTTCTCCGTTCTTTTTGTCTTGATTCCACGAGATGGTATAATAAGGCATCACGGCAGAAGCCATCATTGTTTTGCCTTTTAGTTTGAAAGCTCCGTTAATGAAAGGAATCAAATGAGCATCAAAATTATTACCAGGATAAACGGCAAACTTTCCGTTGGCATAGTGGGCATCACGTCCAGCTTCGCCCGCACCACCGCCAGGCCAATGTTTCACCATTGCATTCACACTTCCCAAACCCCAACCATTGGCAATTTCTTTTGTACCCAACGAAGTCTGAAAACCGTTGCAATATGCTTGTGCCATTGCCGCTGAAAGAAGTGGACTTTCGCCAAAAGTACCATTAAAACGTCCCCAACGTGGTTCAGTAGCAATATCTACTTGCGGAGAAAGGGCAGTAGTGATTCCCAAGGCACGATATTCGGTGGCGGCAACTTGTCCAAATTTTTCCACTAAGGCAGGTTCAAAAGTTGCCGCCATGCCCAAAGAACTTGGCCACATTGAAATTTCTCCACCCGCTGCGGCATCAAATTCTGCACGGGCTTTTGTGCCGTGTCGGGGGTCGGTGCTGTTATTGGCAGGAATTCCCATACCTACACTTTCGCAAAAAGCCTGTAATTTATTGTTCCATTGGGCAGCAATTTCGGGCGTTTTTACGGTTGTTAGTAAAACATGACGAAGATTATCATCCTTCAAAAATGTCTTTTGTTGGTCGGTTAAATCTGAAGGGTCAGTTTCGCCTTCCTTGAAAGGTTTTCCGTTATAAGTTCCCGCAAAATACCCTCCTGAACGGGCAGGAAGCGACTGATGCGAAGAATAAAGCATCAAGCCTGCAATTTGCTCAATACTCAATTTTGAAGCTAAATCTTTGGCTCTAATATCAATGGGCAAACGCCAATCTTCGTATTTGTCTAACTTACCATTTTTGTTTAAATCTTTGAAAGCTAAACCATTGATTGTTAATATTTTAATGCCTGAAATTGGCGAATAACCTAAGGTTTGTCCACCTTGATTTTTAATGATATTATTGCCATCTACTAATGTTTCAGACCATTTTTTTTGAGCATTTGCAGATAATATACACAAATACATGAGATTAAATAATAATGTTTTTTTCATTAAATGATTTTGTTGATTTTAATCTGTCAGGAAACCTGATACTAATATGAACGCAAAGGTAATGAAATGAACGATTTTACTCATTTCCGTTTAACAAACACTAAATCCTCATCAATGACATTCCACAACGTCAATCCGATTTTACTATCTTGAATTAGAACCCCTCCATTTGGTGCTGACCAATCTTTTGATTCCGTTGAATTTGGCAAAATGATTTCAACAACTTCGCCTTCAGCGTATGAATCTTCTCCATGATAAATCTTAACTGAATCACCTACTTTTATTTCTTTTTCAGTACTATATTTCATACCTTCTTTGGTTTTTTTTCGTTTGAAATTAAAAATCTATTTCCGTTTATGCAAAAAGTTTTTACGTACTTTCTGATATTCTCGACAGTTTATATAGTGTTTTCGACTGCTTTTTCTATGCAAGCTCAGGATAATCAGCGGTATATGGCTTTGTCGCTGGTGAATGTAAATTATCGAGATAATCAATTGGATCAAATCCAAAAAGCCTCTGATATAGGAATGAATGCCGTCATAATTACGGTTCGATGGGATGTGATTTATCAATTGAAAGTCACTTCCGCCAATCCATGGGAACAATATGATTTGCAAATTCAAGCCGCTCGAAGCAAAGGCATGAAAATTTGTCTTCGGATGTGTATGTACACATGGTGCAACACAAAGGTAATTGGCAGACCAGAAGATAATACCGTTCCCCCGTGCGATGGACTTTCAAATGCTGACAGAATGATTGGATATGATGTTTCTGGTAAAAATAAACGACTTCAACAACAGGCTACGGGCTACAATGGATGCGATTTAATTGATGATTGTGGACATGTTTTGCATTACAGTTTTGCTTCAAAACCTTTCCAAGAACGTACCCAAAATTTTGCTCGTGTAGTCACCAATCGTTATAAATATTTATTGGATAACAATGAATTGCTTTACATGAGCGTAGTGACCACGCCTGAACAAGAACTTGGATTTCCCTACAAAACCACCAAAGGTTCAGACGGTGGCTTCAATGCACTTTTCGACTATTCACCCACGGCAATTCAAGGTTTCAGAGCGTTTTTGAAGGAAAAATATAAAAATGATTTTAAGAAATTACAATTAGCGTGGGGAAATCGAGGAAAAGATTTTAATGGTTTTGATACAATTGAACCAACTGCACCAGCGGGTTCTTTCTCGTATGGAGTTTTTATTACTAATGGAAAACATACCCAAGATTGGTATCAGTACCGACATAATTTACTAAAAAATTATTCGATGAGTTTTGTAAAAACCGTTAAAGGAATTGATGCGAGAATTAAGGTCGTGAATGACTACGGTTCACTATTAGAAACTCGCATCGGTAATTATGGTTTTAAGGACATTGGCGAAGGAACGGACGGTATAAAAGTAAACGACGGACCTCCGACTGACCACCGATTAATTACGGATATTTGCCGAACCAATATGCCTAATAAATGGATCATGAATGAAGCCGAAGGTCCTTACGCAACCCAAGACCAATTTGAAGAATGTTACACCCACGGGGCAAAACTAATGAGTGCTTTCAATTACAATCTGGACGATGGCACGCAAAGAAAAATGCTCGTGGAGGTGGTAAATAAATACATCAAAGGCACAAATGGTATTATGAAATCCATTGAAACCTGTGGTTCAGCATTGTATGGGGTGGATGATATGCTTACGAATGATGGGTGCAATACCTCAGACCGAACCAATGTCGCCAATAATTGCAAACTCTATAAAAATTGGCGAAGCGTTTTTGATGGTAATGGAAACAAACCCGTGCGAATGTTTTTGAACGAAGAATATACCACTGATATTCGTTATAATCAACCCGCTACTGATTATTCAACTTGTGGTTCAATTCCTAATTTTAAGGATACGTATAATCTTGATTGTCAGAAATTGCAAACCTTGCCTAATGCCATTGAATCTTATCGTGGTGGGGTAGAAAGTGTTGATTGTCAGGAAATTACGGGTTGGGCTTTGGATAGTAAAAACGTGGAAAACATCTTGACAGTGGATATTTATATAGATGATTTTAAAATCGGAACGACCCAAGCAAACTTGGGAAATCGATCAGATTTAGTAACGACCTACAAAGATTCAAAAGCCTATTTTCGTTCTTTTAGATACGTTTTACCCGATTCGACTTGGTTTAAAAGTAGTCTTCGACATAAAGTTTCAGTGAGATTTGGTGGAACTAATAAAGTTTTAGAACCTTCAACCGAAACCGAAAAAACGCTACGTTGTTCGGGCAGTGGTTCGGGGATTTGTGGGGTTAAGTTTAGGCTCGGAATTTCACCCGATTCCTTAGCAAATGTTTTTCCAACGGGGGCAGAATATGAAGTTTCAGTAAGTTCAAATCTGAAATGGAAAGTTGATAAATCAGCTAATTGGCTGACTATCAGTGCTGATACAGGTTCTTTCAATAAAACATTTCGGTTAAAAATCTTAGCAACTTCTGAGAAAGAAACTCGCACGGGCAAAGTCACAGTCACGGGCGAAGGCATCACGAAGACCATTTTTATTACGCAAAAAGGAGTAGGCGAGAAGTGTGCCGATTGTGGAACAAACCCAATTATTATCGATCCCATTAAAGGACCAATAGCCCCATTATCGTATCGTGGATTAGTTGAAAAAGCCAGTTGTTGTTCCGTGAAAGGATGGGCATTTAATGCCGATAATTACGACGATATTCTGATGGTAGATTTTTATTTAGATAAACAAAAAATAGGCTCTACGCAATCTAATCGAGGTTATCGCTTCGATTTAGTCAATACGTTGGGAACGGAAAAATTATTTTATAAAGCCTTTTGTTTTGATATTCCTGCCAGTGCCTATACTTTATACAAAGATGGGAAAGCCAGAAGATTAACGGTAAGATACGGAAATACAATCACGCCATTGGCAGAATCTGAAACGTTTGTGTTGAATTGCCAAGAAAAGCAAGTTTGTCAAGAATCAGAGTTATGTATCAATCAAAATGATTATGACAAAGAAATAACGCTTTATCCAAACCCCAATGATGGTAAATTCAAGGCAGAAATCTATTCAACATCTGACCAGACAAGTATTTTCAGGTTTGTAAATCTCAACGGACAAGTTTTAAAAACTGAAAATATCTACTTAAATCAAGGATTAAATCGTATTGATGTTGATATTTCAGCTTTTCAAAATGGAGTATTTTTATTATCAATTGAAATGGGAAATGGTCGAAAATTACTTGAGAAGGTAGTGAAGAAAGATTGAGAATTTTGTTTACAATTTAATAATAATCCGTTCATAATGTGTTGATATGTTGGTAGTAATTTTACAACAAAAACATGAAACAACACCGAGCAATTTTTCAACAAAACGGTTGGAGAGATTTTCAAAGTAAAAAGAATACAAATCGAAGAAATGTCAATAATCACAAATTAAACGAAAGTATAAATACGGAATTTGATAAAGTTTCTTTCGATTGGATAAATTAAAAAAGCCGTCCTAACAATGTTTAGAACGGCTTTTTCGTGTAAAATATTTTACGCTTTTTTCTTATACAAAGGAACTGTACTACAAGGCTCACCAAACATCAACGACTGTACAAAAGGTTGTAAAATTCGAGTAATTTCTACATAAGCCGCCGCAGGGACAGGCACTTTTGAACAACCTTTCACAACTACTCTCGCCCCTTGATATTCTTCTGGATTAACTTTTCGAAGAGCATCATAAAAAAGCTTATTTTCTAACTCTTCTAAACCTCCTAATACCACACAATTCGCAAAAGGCTGTAATTTCAAAGTCAAAAGCATATACGCCCAAGTGGGAATAATTACATCCTCTTCTGAACAGATAATGGCAACGTTTTTCCCCGTAAAAATGCTCCAATCGTGGTTTTTGAGAAATTCTCTAAAATCTTTTTCCTTCAAAATCATCCCCATAAATAAGTTGTCTTTGAGGTCATAAACCACTCGCTCGCCTTGGTCATAAAGGTCTTCCAAATCAAAAGTAACGAGTCCGCTATTGGTGACTTTATTGATGATTAATTCTTGTTCCATTGTTTTATTCCTCAATCGCTTCTAATAATTCTTCGAGTTCTCCCTTTTCAAGATTTTCTCTATCTGATTTGTCATAAACCGTCAATAAATAAACGTCTTCTTGACTAATATGAACGTAGGTGATTACTCTTGCACCTGCTGATTTACCTTTTCCCTTAGATTCAATTTTGAGTCTAATTTTGTAACACGATTTTCCCAAACTATCCCCTTGTATTGGGTTTTCTTCCAGCTCTTCGATTAGCTTTATCAAATCCGATTTGAAGGAAGTATATCTTTTGGAAAGTCGCTTTGCTTCTTTCTGAAACTTATCTGATAATGAAATTTTATAACTCATTGATAAATTCTCTGGCAGATTTAAGTTTTCCCTTTCCTTGTTTAGCTAAATTCACTTCTACAATTGCTTCTTTCAAACCCTGCAAAATTTGTTCTTTTGAAGGTTCTTCATCTAATAAAATTGAGGCAAGTTCGGCTTGTTTCTTTTTGGGAAGTTGCCTTGCTAATTCTACTAATTGATAAAAGGAGAGTGATAAATTGATGTTTAAGGATGTTTGCATGATGCTAATTTTTTATTCAATATTACAAAAAATTATCTTGATTTTACACTTTCTTTGGTTGCGTTCCCACAAAATCTTTCAGATAAAAAGGCTCGAAGGTTACAACGTTTTCAAATAACGATTTTTCATAAAAATTGGTTGCCAAAATTCCGATGGTTTTTGCTGATGGTGTGATTTCTATGTTAAGAAATTTAGCTTTTGAATTCGTAATTTTCTCCTGACATTTTGCTGAACCATCACCTATAAAAACCATTTTATGTTGTGATAAAAGTTCTGAAAAAGATTCCTCATCAATGATTTTTGCTTCTGTTTCTGAAACGATATTCATTTGATTATCAATTACTTGACAGAATACTTCCATTCTGCGGGCATCAATCATGGGGCAAATCAGATGACTTGAATCATAAAAATCTTTGACTTGATACGCCATCGCTTCCAAGGTATTGACGGCAATTAAAGGCTTATCCAAAGCAAAGCAAAAACCTTTGGCAGTGGACACGCCAATCCTTAAACCAGTGTACGACCCTGGACCTTTCGCAACGGCAAAAGCATCCAAAGCATTCAAGGAAAAACCTGCATATTTCACTACATTCTCACAAAGCGTTGTAAGCATTCCCGAATGTGACTTTTCAGTATATAATTCATTGATCGATAGCAACTTACCATCTTGGTGCAAGGCAACAGAACATACTTTTGTGGAGGTATCTATGCTGAGGATTAAAGACATATTGATTGTGGAGTTTGGAGTTTCGATTGCGGAGTTGTTTGTGCTATTTTGTCTGAATTTAGATTCGTGGGATTTAGAGATTTTTAGGATTAAAGTTGAAGAGAATAATCCAAAAAATCCTGTAATTGGTCGAATCCAAATTCAGACAAAATCATACAGGCAATTATTTCCACAAAATTAACCTCAAACCCTCTAAACAAAAAATAGCGACCAATTTCTTGACCGCTATTTTTTGTGAATTATGAGATAAAATACGACCCACAAATAAAAATCCTTTTTAATCTGTGTTGCGAAGCATCTGCGTCATCTGTGTCCCATCGAAATCCTACTTCCCTCCCTTCAAAATCGCTTGATAACGAGGCATATCCGTAAACAATTTCAATGCCGACTGAATCTCTGGATCTTTGGCGAATGATTGCTCACGTGTGCCTTTTTGAAGGTAATAATGAACGATAATTTCTTGTTCCAAAGCCGTTTTGATTTCATCCTTAAACTTCATCATATCTTGCTCTTTGCTGTGCGATAATTTTGAACGGAGAGCCTTCAATTGTTCCGAAACCACATCAAAATAACGCTCTTTTTTTGCCGATGCTTCCAACGTATTTAAGTCCTTCTCAGCTTGGGTTGTGTAGTCAAATTCTTGCGTAACTGCCCATTTTACAAAATCTTGATATTCAGTTGCCGATAATTCAAAATCTTTCGCAGCTTTAATCGTTGGATGGTCGAAATGGTACTTAATGGCATAGTCAAATAAGATGTATTTGTTTGATAATGATATTGTTACAGCTGCTGGTAATGGTTTGTCGATTTCAATATCTGGCAAAACCCCACCACCATCGTAAACCGTTCTGCCACTCTTTTTAGTCTTGAAAGGACGTTTCAATGAATCGGGCAATTTCCCAACGCTTCCGTCTGGATTGCGGTGTTGATAATCAATCGCTTGAATACAACGCCCACTTGGGATGTAATATTTGGCGGTTGTTACTTTCAATTTAGTATTATAAGTCAAATCACGGGTAACTTGCACCAAACCCTTGCCATACGTGCGTTGTCCAATCAACACGCCACGGTCATAATCCTGAATCACACCCGACACAATTTCAGCCGCCGAAGCACTGCGTGAATTGGTTAAAACGCTAATCGGCATTTCCGTATCCATCGCAGGATTGAGTCCCGTATAGGTTTTGTTCCATTCTTGCACTTTCCCTTTGGTCGAAACAATTTCTGATTCTTTTGGCAAGAAAATATTACAAATATCCACCGCCATATTCAACAATCCGCCTGGGTTTTCACGGAGGTCAAGCACGAGTTTTTTCATGCCTTTTGCCTTTAAATCCGTTACTGCCTGACGCACCTCTTTGGAAGCCGTACCCGTAAAATCCTTCAAGTCAATATAGCCCACTTCGTCATTAATCATGCCGTAGTAAGGTACGTTTTTCAGTTTTACTACATCACGAGTAACGGAAATATCCTCTAATTTATCGGTTCCGTAGCGTTTTATGGTCAATTTTACAGATGTTCCCGTTTGTCCTTTTATCAACTTGCCAGGATCTACACCTTTTTTAGATTTCAAATCAATGCCATCCACTTTCACGATTTCATCGCCAATTTTCAAGCCCGCTTTTTCCGCAGGTGTGCCTTCGTCAATGAGCATAATCGTGATTCGTCCGTTGCGATTGCCCGTAACGATACCGATGCCGTTGTACTTGCCCGTGGTCATGGTCATATAATCCTCGATGTCATCCTCGGCGTAATAGACCGTGTACGGGTCAAAGGATTTCAACATCGCATCAATAGAAGTCTTGACGGTTTTATTAGGATTGATTTCGTCCACATAATAGCGGTTCAATTCCTTGAAAAGCGTAGCGTAAATATCCAAATTTTTAGCAATATCAAAGAATCGCTCGCCTGGGTCAGTGAAGGAAGCCAACGATAGTCCCACAATGGCTACTGTGCTGATTATTAGGGACTTTTTGTATTTTTTTATGTTCATTATTTTACGCTTAAAGCATTACTGCCATTTTATTCATATCAACTTTTTTGAGAAACTCCTTCGCCGCATTGTGTTTAGCCTCAAAAGCCTCTTCGACTGTTTTGTAAGTCTTAATCTCTCTATCTTTTTTATTTATTTCAGTTGTTTTCATCTTTTAAAAATAGTTGGATTGTGATTATTTTATTGATGACCTAATCAACGAAAACCATAGCACTATTTTTTTAATTCGTCAATTTTTTTCATGGCATCTGTAAAGGCAGACTCAATATAACCTCCACTTTCAATAAATAAAGAACTATCTGAATCATATTTTTCAAGTTTAACATACCAGCTTGATGAATCAGCACTTGCATAATAGCCTAACTCAAAACCATCAACAGTAGTAAATCTATTCTCTAAATAATCTGGTTTTGAAGCAACATCTTTGCTCAATTCTGTTCTAAGTTGTTGAAGAGCTTTTATAACTTCTAATAAATCATGCGAATTACGGGTTAAAACTCAATCAAAAGTAGGACAGCGGCAACCAATTTAGCGTAAATATGCACGAATAGTCCATTTTCAGACCTAACTTTTGAGGCAATATGAATATTTGTTTTTTGTTGAATCCAATTATAGAATGATTCTACGGGTTGTCTAATTGTTGC
>JANXML010000376.1 GCA_025354645.1 Arcicella sp.
ATTTCATCGTCAGAACCTGTGATTTGGAAGCCTCGGTTATGTAAATCAATGGCTAAATTGTGCATTGCTGCCCCGCCAATGGCTATGAAGTGTATTTTTTGCATAAACTATTTGTACCAAAAGAACGTTAAATAATGGTTAAACCCGATTTATTTACTTGCAAAGGTCATACTTTTATTGCACTTTTGCACACTTTTTGAGAGAGTTTTGGGTACTGTGTTCTTGGTACTTAGTTCTAAGTTAAAATCACAGAAAATACCCAACAACTCAGTACACAGAATAAAGAACTCCGTACATTTTTAAGTTTAGGATGAAAAACTATATTGACCTGATTGACCAGACGATTGAATTCCCCACACTTGAATTCAATATTGACCATGATAATGAACTTTTGTTTAATAATGTACCTTTAATGGACATTATCAAACAGTATGGTACGCCCCTCAAAATAACCTATCTGCCAAAGATTGGTGAGCATATCGAAAACTCTAAGAGACTTTTCAAGAATGCCATTAAAAAGTACAATTACAAAGGAAACTATGTTTATTGTTATTGTACAAAATCTTCTCATTTCAAATTTATCGTTGAAGAGGTATTAAGTCACAATGTTCACCTCGAAACATCGTCGGCTTTTGACATTTCTATTATCAGGGAATTATACAATGAAAATAAGATTTCTAAGAATACTTTTATTCTTTGTAATGGGTACAAATTGCCGCTTTATACGCAGTATATCAGCGAGTTAATCAATGAAGGCTTCAATTGTATTCCGATTTTGGATAACCTCAAAGAGATTGATTTTTACGATAAATCAGTAACGGCGGAGACGGTAAATTTGGGGATTAGAATCGCTACCGATGAAGAGCCTGACTTCTCATTTTATACCTCTCGTCTGGGATTGAGATATTCCGATGTCATGGAATTGTACAAAAATAAGATAGAAGGAAGCAGTAGATATAAATTGAAAATGTTACATTTTTTCATCAATACAGGCATCAAAGACAGTGCATATTATTGGTCGGAATTGAGCCGTTTTATTTATAAATATTGCGAGATGAAAAAGGTATGTCCCGAACTTGATTCGATTGATTTGGGTGGCGGATTACCAATTCAGACATCACTGCAATTCAACTATGATTATCAGTCGATGATTGATGAAATTGTGGAATCTATTTCGTGGATTTGTAATAAAAATAACGTTCCAGTTCCCAATTTATTTACGGAATTTGGTTCTTATACGGTTGGTGAAAGTGGGGCAGTTTTATACGAAATTATTGACCAAAAATTGCAGAACGACAAGGAGTTGTGGTATATGATTGATGGTTCTTTCATTACACAATTGCCCGATTCTTGGGGAATGAACCAGAAGTATATTATGTTGCCCGTGAATAACTGGAATTTGCCTTATCAAAAAGTAAACTTAGGCGGTCTGACCTGCGATTCGATGGATTTTTATAACACAGAAGCCCACAGTTCAGATTTATACTTGCCCATTTACGAAGAAGAACAAGAACGACAATTTGTGGGTTTTTTCCACACAGGAGCATATCAGGAGTCTTTGGGCGGTTACGGAGGCATTCAACATTGTTTGATTCCTGCTCCGAAACACGTAATTGTGGATAGATTGGAAGACGGAACCATCACGACCCGACTTTTTGCCAATGAACAAGGCAAAGAAGGCATGATGACAATTTTGGGTTACGGTGATAAAGTTGAAAAACAAGAGGAAAAAGTGCTGGTGATTAGCCAAGAAGATATGGAATTGGCAGAACAAATGTCTTTGGTGGAACAGTAGTTTAGGAGGAAGGGAGTTAGGAGGAATGGAGAAATGGGATTTAAACCTAATCGACTGAAAATTAATTAATTTAAAACAATATTTGGCAAGGTTTTTCGTAATTTTATGGTTGTAACTCTCTGATTATCAGTTTTAACGAACATCAAAAATCGAATAACGAACAACGATTCACAACCCACAACAATACTGTATCATGAAAAAATCAACTATCATTTTATCATTATTAGCTGTCATTTCTTTAGCATCTTGTGCAAGAAAAAACAATTGCCCTGCCTACGGAAGTACGAGCATTGAAAAACCTGCGTATAAAGGTAGAAACTAAGTAATTTGACATATAAAAGGCGTTAAAAGTGAGTCTCGCTCAATTTTAACGCCTTTTTCGGCTTATTTTCCGAACATCAAATTTTACTTCGTTTTCAAAAGTTCAACTTCAAAAATCAACGTTGCTCCGCCTGGAATATCACGACCTGCCCCACGTTCGCCATAGGCTAAATGATGGGGAATAAAAAACTTATACTTGCTTCCAACTGGCATCAATTGCAAACCTTCAGTCCAACCCGTGATTACTTGGTTTAATCCAAAACTGATGGGTTCGTTACGTAAAACACTACTGTCGAAAACAACGCCATCAATCGTTGTTCCGTGATAATGCGTTAATACATTTGCTCTTGGACCGCTTGGTTTTTCACCCGTTCCTTCCACTAAGACTTCATATTGCAAACCACTTGCCGTTTCTGTGACTTCTTGTCTTTTAGCATTTTCGGCTAAAAAAGCCATTCCTTTTTCGATTTCGTTTTTCATTATTTCTTGTAAATGTTGTTGTTGTCTTTCAAAAATATTCATGTTATGTTTCGATGCTTGTTTTTCGATGTTTGATGTTCGGTTTTCGATGTTTGGATGTTTGTTTTTCGTTATTGTTCAATATTTAATTAACGGTATTTGATGTCCGAACATCGAACATCGAATCCCGAACATCGAAAGATTAATCTCCCAATTTCTTATAACGAATTCGCTTTGGCGTAGCATCATTACCCAAACGTTTTTTACGATTTTCTTCATAATCAGAGAAATTACCTTCAAACCAATAAACTTGCGAATCTCCTTCAAATGCCAAGATGTGGGTAGCAATTCTATCCAAAAACCATCTATCGTGAGAAATCACCACGGCACAACCTCCGAAGTTTTCTAAGGCTTCTTCCAAAGCCCGTAATGTGTTGACATCCAAGTCGTTAGTTGGCTCATCTAATAACAAAAGATTCGCTCCTTCTTTCAACATCATTGCTAAATGTACCCTATTTCTTTCTCCACCCGACAGATTTCCAATTTTTTTCTCTTGGTCGGCTCCGTTAAAGTTAAACTTACTCACATACGCACGAGCGTTCACTTGTCGTCCACCCAAAAGCGTCATTTCCGTTCCGCCCGAAACCAATTCAAACACTGATTTTTCAGCCGCTAATTGGTTGTGTTCTTGATCGACATACGCCATTTGCACGGTTTCACCCACTTCAAAAGTCCCTGCATCGGGTTGCACTTGCCCCGTGATGAGTTTGAAAAGGGTTGATTTACCCGCACCATTGGGTCCAATTACACCCACAATTCCCGCAGGAGGCAATGAAAAAGTTAGGTTATCGAATAATAATTTATCTCCGTAAGCCTTCGTAACACTCTGAACCTCAATAACTTTATTCCCTAAACGTGGTCCCGCTGGAATGAACAATTCTAACTTATCTTCCTTCTGACGGTTTTCTTCCGACATCAATTTGTCGTAGGCATCCAAACGAGCCTTCGATTTTGCTTGACGAGCCTTTGGCGACATCCGCACCCATTCCAATTCACGTTGTAAAGTTTTCTGACGGCGTGATTCGGTTTTTTCTTCCTTCGCTAAACGGTTCTGTTTCTGTTCCAACCACGAAGAATAATTTCCTTTCCACGGAATGCCTTCGCCTCTATCTAATTCCAAAATCCAACCCGCTACGTTATCCAAGAAATAACGGTCGTGGGTTACGGCAATCACCGTTCCTTTGTATTGGCGTAAATGTTCTTCCAACCAAAGGACAGACTCGGCATCCAAGTGGTTAGTGGGTTCATCCAAAAGTAAAACGTCTGGTTCTTGCAACAATAAGCGACAAAGAGCCACACGGCGTTTTTCACCACCCGAAAGATTAGCCACATTTTGGTCAGACGGAGGACAACGCAAAGCATCCATTGCCCGTTCTAAACGAGTGTCCAATTCCCAAGCGTTATGATGGTCGAGTTTTTCCTGAACCTCACCTTGGCGAGCCAACAATTTATCAAAATCCGCATCTGGGTCGCCAAATGCTTCATTGATTTCGTCAAATTCTTTCAGTAAAGCCACCACTTCCGCAACGCCTTCTTCAACGATTTCCTTTACGGTTTTGGTTGGGTCGAGTTCAGGCTCTTGCTCCAACATTCCGACTGAATATCCTTGCGAGAACACAATATCACCCGTATAGCTTTTGTCTTTACCCGCAATAATTCTGAGAAGAGAGGATTTTCCAGAGCCATTAAGACCCAAAACACCAATTTTTGCTCCATAGAAGAACGACAGATAAATATTTTTTAAGATTTGTTTTTGAGGGGGAACGGTTTTAGAAACTCGCTCCATCGAAAATATGATGGTTTCTTGACTCATTGTGTACGTTAAAATTTTTGTAGTTCAAAGGTACTGCAAAGGTTGTAAAACTAAAAATATCAAATGAAAGCCTAAGACTTTTCAAGCAAAATGTCAAGTAATTCCAAAATATTAATGAGTTCGAAAATAAAAATATTAAAACCATTCCAACCGTTTTAAACTAAATTGGGTCTTTATAAAAATGATATAGCAAAACTATAATTGGAAACCGAAGCACAGCTCATACAAGCCTGTTTACGAAATGACCGCAATGCCCAACGCAAGCTCTACAATGCCTATGCAGGGAAGATGTTGGTTGTGTGTATTCGGTATGTTCAAAATCAAACAGAGGCGGAAGATATTTTGCAAGAAGCATTTATTAAGATTTTTCAGAATTTAGATAAATTCCGTTCTGAAAGTACGTTGGGAGCTTGGATAAAACGAATTGTAGTCAATACTACTATCAATCAAATTCGTTCGCAGCAACACTTTCAAAATATGGATGATGTGCAGGATTATGAGAATCAAGTAACTGATAATCAGTCGGGTATAGAAGAAATTCAGTTTCAGGAACTGATTGAGATGATTCAAAAATTACCAAAAGGTTGCCAGGCAGTGTTTAATCTATTTGCGATTGAAGGTTATAAACATCACGAAATTGCGGAAATGTTAAACATCACAGAAGGAACATCAAAATCGCAATATTCACGGGCAAGAGTGATTTTGCAACGTATTTTATCGGTAAAATAGAGAATGGAAAATACAACAAATAATTCTTTCGAGGAACAATGGCAAAAAGCCTTTGATGATGCCTCGCTGTTTCCTTCTGAGGCGGTATGGGAAAGAGTTGAATTAAGTTTACAAAATGACATTCCGCCAAAACCAAACAATAATTCTACTTATTATTTTGGGGCGATTACTGCCGTAATTTTGGGATTGTGTTTATGGGTATTTATGGGTAAAAATGAAGTAAAAAAAGAAGTACAAGTTGTTGAAAATAAGGTTGTTATGCCCTTGGGGAAAATAGAAAATATATTACCAAAAGAAGCAAAACTTATTATTAAACCGAAAGAAAAAACGTTAATTAAAAAGGTTTTTATACCCGAAAAAGAGGAAATTATTGAACCAGAAATTGTTGTTAATGAACCTGAAAATCAAGAACGAATTATTAACGATTCCATTGATTTTATGAGTCCAATAATTATTATTCAAAAAGTGAATTCTGAATTAATGAATTCATCAATAAATATACCTTTTGAACGGACATCTTACTACGAAATTCCAAAACCAAAATTTAAGAAAAAGTCAATTTGGGATAAGATTAGAATTTCGGGGGGCGTTGGGGTTTATCAATAAACACAATTAAATTTTAAATATCATGAAAAAATTTCTATTCAGCACGCTCCTGATGGCAGCGTTAGCCACCGCTTTGTCTTCATGTAAAGACAACTGCGTACAAACCGTAACGTATCGAGGTACGGAATCTTTTAAAATTAGTTTAGCAGAATTACGAAGTAGTTTAAAGACATTTCCCGCCCAAGAGTTAGAAAACCCAGGGAAGATTTATGTGAAGGATAACTACCTGTTTATCAACGAAGTAAAGAAAGGAATTCACGTAATTGACAACACAAATCCGTCGTCGCCAAAGGCAATTTCATTTATCCAAATCCTGGGAAATATTGATATTGCCGTGAAAGATAATATCCTTTATGCCGATAGTTACACCGATTTTGTGGCGTTGGATATCAGTAATCCAAAAGATGTGAAAGAGGTTTCGAGAACCGAAAGCGTGTTTTTGAATGGACAATTAGATGGACTTGGTTGGACGTATAACGCTCCTGATCAAACCATTTATGATTCCCGATACAAAATTTACATAACCACTCAAGAAATATCCTGCGACCCACAACCTCAATATTATTATGGCTGGGGTTATTATGATGTTGCTTCTTACGGAGGGATAAAAAGCGGAATTGCTCAATCAACAACGGGAACGGGTGGAACGGGTACGGGCGTGAGTGGCTCAACCGCTCGTTTTGCCATTATTGATGAACGTTTATACGCCGTCACGCAAAACGATATGAAACTTTTTAACCTCAAAAACCCCTCAAAACCTTCTTATGACGGCTTTTTAAATTTAGGATTTGGCATTGAAACCATCTTTCCGTATAAAGATAAAATTTTCTTGGGAACGACGACGGGCGTACAAATTTGGGATAATAAAAATCCTCAAAAGCCTACTTTTCTTTCTCGCCTCGACCACGCTCGTGCCTGTGATCCCGTGGTTGTTGAGAATGATATTGCCTACGTAACGCTTCGTTCCATGAATAATTTTTCTCGTTGCGGACCCGCTTTTTCTAATCAGTTAGACGTGATAGATGTATCTAATTTGGCAAGCCCAAAACTGTTGAAAAGCTATCAAATGGAGAATCCTTACGGTTTAGGGATTGATAATAGTAAACTGTTTATTTGTGAAGGAACGAAAGGATTGAAAACTTTTGATGCTTCTAAATCAATGGATATCAAGCAATTGCAACACTTTAAGGACATGAACGCATACGATGTAATTCCTTTAAATAATACATTAATGGTGATTGGAAAAGATGGTTTATACCAATACGATTATTCAAATTTGAACAGTTTGAAATTGTTGAGTAAGATTGCGGTTAAGGCAATTATGTAACCTAATGTTTCAACATCAGAGTTAAAAAACAATTATTTTATTCCGATGCGAAAGCGGAATGCCGCCCAGCATCGAATTATATAAACAACATGAAAAAAATACTTACGCTCATGCTATCAGTCGTATGTTCGCTCACATACGCCCAAGAGCAAAAAAAGCAAAGTTCATTTAAGAATTTTGTGAAAGAAAAATACGTCAATTATACTGATTTTGGCATATTCCTGAGCAAATCATACCAAATCGATACTTACGGAACTGGCTACGGACAAACTGTGAAGGCAAATACTGCTTTCACGCTCCAAACTTATAATGGATTCAAGGTTTACAAAAACTTGGTAGTTGGGGCAACAGTAGGCGTTGATTGGTTTAGTGATTATCAAGTCGTTCCGATTTCGTTAGGTATTCGAGTATCTTCAGGAGATCCGAAACTTAAAAAAGTGAAGACTTTTGCAGGCATGGATGCAGGTTACGGATTCATGTGGTTGAACGATAAAAGTTCGGATAGAGATGTCATCAAAGGGGGTTTAACATTGAGTCCAACAGTAGGATTTTTGATTCCAACGGGCGGGAATGCAAACTTTACTTTCAGCGTTGGATATAAACGTAATTTATTTAATATCACTAAGGTTACGGGTAGTCAAGAATATCCATACATCACACAAACAGATTATGAATTGAATCGAATGGCAGTGAGGTTAGGGGTTAATTTTTAATGGTTGCCACCAAGGCACGAAGTTTCATGTTCATGTTAATTAGAAAACTTAGAGCTTTAATACCTTGGTGGCAAAAACTCTTTCGTAAATAAACAAAAAACCCTCTCAATTCAACACTGAGAGGGTTTTATATATTTTACCATAAATTTAGCAACTACAATCTTTCTTATATTTCCAGTTAAAATAATAAGCCAAAGCAATAAATAAAGCCCCCAAACTTCCCGTCAAAAACTCAAATTGATGTCCGAGCCAAGCAATTTCTAAGACTTTTACAACCAAACTTCCAATTAATAAATACAGAGGAATGGGGTTTTTATGTTTTTTGAAATCTGTATATAAAAGCACTCCCGCCAAAATCAAACTTCCTCCAATAAACCAGATTTCCCAAGAATGGTCGCTGATAAAACTACTTCCAACGAAGGGCAAAAGCGTAATGATTACGGGTGTTGCAATACAATGAATCGCACAAATTATAGAAAGATAAAATCCTACCTTTTCTATGTTATTGTGTTCATGCGTATGTTTTGTAAATGTAATCATGTTGCAAATATAAAGTTTATGCAACATGATTGCAAGTAAAATCTGCAAAAGTTTAACCCAACTGATATTCAGGCAGTGAAGCAATGCTTTGAGCCATGTTTTGAATCAAACTTATTCCCGTTTTTCCTTCTGATTTGCTCGAAATAATGCTTTTCTGAGAATTTGATAAGGGTCTTGATAATAAATAAGCATCTAATTTTTCTAATAATTCTTGTGGATTTTGATTCGGAAAACTGTCTTGAAATGCCGTCCAGTCAATATTTGCCTGCATTTGCTTAATTTTCTTATTCAAATTTTCCGTATTAATATCTCCTTCATCTTTCGGATTGAAAGTGATTTCTGAATCTTTAAAAATCAATTCGGGTAATTTCATTCTTGTCATTAAAGTTGAGGAATCAATCCAACTTTTTCCACCTGCCCAACCTGCAACATTAGGTGGGTAAAATAAAATTTGTCCTAATGCCTTTTGAATAAACAAAACAGGTTGTTTTCTACCAAATTGAATACCGAAATTTCTTTGTAAACCTACCAATAATTCAACGGGCGATTTGATGCGTGTGCCAATGTTTTCGGGACGATAGAACCAATCGCTTTTAAATACATATTCCATCAAGTCCGCAATGTCATAATCAGTTGAACGAAAACGTTTTGCCATTTGTTCAACTACTTGATTATCAATATTTTCATTGACAAAATAACGATAAATTTTAGTTGAAATAAAGGTGGCAGTCTTTGGATTTTGGAGGATAATATTCAGAATATCTTCTCCTTTAAAGTTGCCTGTTTTGCCTTGAAATGTCTTCTCTCCGTCGTCGTGTTGATTGGTTCTAAACGCAAATTCTCCCTTCGGATTTGCCCCCCAGCCAGTGAAGGCACGAGCAGCTTCTTTAATGTCTTTTTCTGTATAATTTCCACGCCCCAACGTGAATAATTCCATTACTTCACGAGCAAAATTTTCGTTGGGTGAGTTCTTTTTATTTTGCTGATTATTCAGAAATTGTAACATTCCTGGGTCTTTTGAAACCGCTAAAAGTAAGTCGCTAAATTTACCCAAAGCATGTTCCCTAACTACATTATTTTGAATTTGAGTAAGCAAAGGTTGTCGAACTCTGCAAGCAAAATGCCCATGCCAAAAAAGAGTCATTTTTTCTCGTAACATACTTTCGCCCGAAGCCATGTTTTTAACCCAAAGAAAATTCAAATCCGTAAGTTTTTCTCGTTGTACTTTAATTTGTTCTTTGATTTCTTCGGCAGATAAACCTCTCATTTCCAACATATTACGAAGAGCTTTTTTCTTAATAACAGTTTCTTCATTAACGACTTCTAATTGATTAATTTTCTCTGAATCTTTTAGCAAAAATTTAAGAACTTTCTCAACAGATTTTTCTCCGAATTCTTTCATTAGTGCAGGCGTGGCTCCAAAACCCGCCCGTTGAAAAAGATGTTGTATTTTTATTTGATGAGTAATTTTCATGTCTCTGTTATTTTTTAGTAAGACAGATTTTGGATTGAAAGGTTTAATAAGAATGGCACACGGGTTGCACGGATTAGACACAGATTTTAGACCCGTGTCTAATCCGTGCAACCCGTGTGCCATAAATCCATAAAAAAAACCCTCTCAATTCACACTGAGAAGGCTTTATACTATATTTTTGCAAGATTATTGACCTAATAATACTTCAAGTTCTTTCTTGAATTCGATTAGTAACGTTTCTTTCATTGAGATTTTGCGTTTTTGCGTATTGATTTTATTCATTACCAATTTGTCGCCCATTTGACCATTGTATTGAGAATCGGTAATGAAAGCATCCAATTCGTTTTTCTCTTTTTTGGTCATATAATCCATTTGATTAATCATGATTTTCAATTGCTCGACTCTCGGTTTATCATCTAAAGCTGGATGACGGTAACTGATTACACGCAAGAGATAATTCATTTCAAAAATCTTATCACAAACATTTCTAAAACGCTCGGCAATACTGCGGTCGAGGGTTTTGGTTTGTGCTGCCAATTCTTTCCATTTAACCAAATATCCTTTTGCTTTTTCAGAAGTAGATGGAATATCTGACTGTTGTTTCAATAAACCCTCCAATTCCGTTGTCATTTCCTTCATTTGTTGCACTCGAGGGTCAATTCTGATGGTTGTAACGATGCCTTTCTCACGGTTATAACGCTCGAAGAAGAAATCATTAGAACGCTTAAATTGCTTCCAAAGCAAACTCTGCTTCTTTGGTGGAACGTTGGCAATTGTTTTCCATTCACGTTGCAAGTTTTTAATCGTTTCAAAAGCCACATCAACGTCTTTTTCGTAACGAAGATTACGAGCATCATCCACAATACGCTGAAGTGTTGCCAATTTTTCGTCGATAATTCTATTTTTCTCAGAATAATATTCACGACGACGCACAAAGAATTCATCAACAATCTCATCAAATTCACCTTCAACACCATCTTGAAGATTTTTGTCAACAGGACCCGTTTTCAACCATTTGGCTTTGATTTCCATGATGGTTTCTGTGGCAACTGCCCAATCTTCAATTTTTCCAGCCTCTTTAACTTCCTCAATTAACGCCTTTTTGATTTCAAGGTTTTTGATTTGATTGTTCAAAATCAACTCACGAAGTTCCAGTTCCAAGCCGTCTAAACGTTCGAGCAGTGGAATAAAATTTCCGAGACCATCAAATTCTGTGAGGCTTTTGCGGAGTTGCAAGAGTTTAGTCAAATACGACCCTTTGTTTTGGGCTTCTTCAACTTGTTCAAACAGGGTGCTTACTTTGTTTTCAGCAATAGAGAAGCGGTTAACAAAATATTGTAGTGCTTCTTCTTCGGTATTTCTCACGACTCCAATCTGGCGTTCATCATACTCAGCGTAGCTTTTCAGATAGACTTTACCGTCTTTACAGTAGCCGTACTCGGCGGGGTTCTTACTTGTGTTTTCCATTGGTTTACATTACATGAATAGAGGTTCTGGCAAGGCTCATTACTCTAAGGGATTCATGGTTTAGGTTAATTAAATGTTTTAGTAGCTTTATTAACGCTTTAAACAGTTTTGATTTGTGAATAATTTTGATGCAAGTTACTGATTTTCAATAAAAAATCTAATCTTTTACACACATAATCCATTGAGTGGTTGATTTTTTTGCACAAAATTATTGACAGATAATCTCTAAATCGCAACAACTACGCCAAAATGAGTGATTTATATAAAATTTTTGATGAGGTTTTTTCTGAAATGGATGTGATTGGGTAATAATAATCTACACCAAACCCTGTTCAATGGCATATCTTACCAGTAATGCCGTATTGTTCACCTTAATTTTTGTATGCAGATTCTTGCGGTGCGAGTCCACCGTGTCGGGGCTGATAAAGAGTTTTTCGCCAATTTGTGGGTTGGTTAATCCTTCTGTAATTAATTTCAAAATATCCGTCTCCCTTTTGGTCAAAATGGGTAGGTTTTCAGCGTTCTTTTTCGCAGTTTTTATGATTTCATTTATCTCACAACAATAAAAAATATTGCCTTTCATCACCGCTTCAATCGCTTGGATTAATTCGTCTTTGGAGATGTTTTTGAGCAAATATCCACTCGCTCCATTTGCCATCATTTTGTTGATATAACTGATTTGATTGAAGGTGCTTAATGCCAAAATTTTCACTTCTGGATTGGTGTGTTTTATGGTTTTGCATAGTTGTAATCCGTTCATATCCAGCAAGTTAATGTCCATCAAGATAACATCAATCTCATTTTTTTGGATAAAATTAATACAATCTTTGGCAGTTTGGGCGTATCCACAGACGGTAATTTCGGGTAGATTTTGTAATAACGACAAAATTCCTTCAATTACTACATTATGGTCATCTACAATAAAAATTTTTGTCATCTTTGGGCTATTAGTTTTCAGCAATCAGCTTACAATCAGACAAATAGACGAATAATAGTTTAAAATTATACTATGTTCCTACTCATAATCAGGCACATATTTAGCTAATGGTATTTATTCCACCCATTTAAACATTCAACTCAATATTTACCACCGTTCCGTGTGGGTTTTTAGGTTCAAAAGTTACGTCTCCTTTGAAATAATTAACCCGATGCTCAATATTGTTTAAACCCATGCCTTTTGAAAGGGCTTTTTTATCAAAATCCATTCCCTTGCCATCGTC
>JANXML010000380.1 GCA_025354645.1 Arcicella sp.
GAACCAATGGCAATTTTGGCTTGACGAACGTTATAACCCGTTTTTTTTCTGTCAAAATCTGGGTCAACCAATACTTTTATCCGATTGCGTTGATGTTCTTGAAGAATATTATTTACCGCCCAATCAACGCCCGTAACGAAAACGCCCATTGAAATTGCTACGCCAATAATCAAGAAAATATTGCGAGTTTTTCGTTCGTAACGAGGTAATATCCAGATAATTAAACCCGCTAAAACCGCAACACCGATGAAAATTTGCCAAGTTGGATAAATTAGCGATAATACGAAAAGAATAATCACACTCAAAAATGAAGCGGGATAAACGCCTGGCAATCCTTCTCGATACAACAACACCATAAATCCTGCGAAAACTAATGCTACACCCGTTTCATGGGACACTAATATCAAGATTGGGGGAATCAGAATAATCATTGCCACATTAAATTGGTCTTTGAAACGAGACAGATTTACCAGGGGCGTACTAATGTATTTTGCCAAAGCCAAAGCCGTTGCCATCTTCGCAAACTCGGCGGGTTGCACTTGAAAACCACCAATCCTAATCCATGAATTTGAACCTTTAATTTCTGCTCCAAATACTAAAACCGCCAAAAGCATAAAGATAAAAAAGGCGTAAATAAAGAAGGCGGTGGTTTCGTAGAAGCGATGATCAATCACTAAAATAGCAATTATTAAAATTATTGTTGTGCCAATCCAAATGAGTTGTTTACCTGCGTTTGTATCAAAAAAGCCCGCATCACCAATCCAGAGCGGGTTTTCGGGATTATATATGGCTGCATAAATATTCAACCATCCCACCACCACGCACACAGTGAAAAGGAGAACAGAAATCCAGTCTAAATTCTTTGATATTTTTTCTTGTCTTGCCATTATTTAGGGAGGAACGGAGAACGGTGGAATGGGAAACGGAGAAAAAGGAAGAGAAATTTTTACTTTTCCCGTTTTCCGTTCTCCTTTACTACCGTTTCCCTTTTTCGCTATTTCCTCGGTTTCATCGGGATTTTAATAGTGTTTGGTTTTTCGGCTCCCATTAATGGAAGTGTTGTTTGCGGAGAAGTAAAGAAGATTTCCTCATCTACTTTTTGAACAACGCTGTCCTTTTTAACCGTTAATGTTGTTTTTGTGTCCGTTTTGGGTGGAGCAGTTCTGATAATATTTAACGGATAGCCTTTATTCATCCATTTTGTTTCAATGGCTTTTCTGTCGGAATGACGTTTGATATATTTTTCGATACATAAAGAAGCAATCGGAGCGGCATGAGCGCCACCCGAACCCGCATTTTCCACAAAAACGGCAATCGCAATTTTAGGGTTTTCTCTCGGTGCAAAAGCCATGAAAATAGAGTGGTTTTCTCCGTGACGATTTTGAGACGTTCCAGTTTTTCCACACATCTGAATGTCAGACATTCGTCCATCGCCCGAAACTGTGCCGTTATTTACTGCCGCAACCATTCCACCAATAACTGTTTCGAAATGCCTTCTGTCAATATCAACCGAAATTTTTTGTTTATATTTTTCCTCAATTTCGCCCGCCTTTCCAACGCCTCTAACTAAATGAGGGCGGATATACCAGCCTCTATTTGCCACAATAGCGGCTATATTCGCCATCTTTAAAGGATTTACAATAATTTCCCCTTCGCCAATACTATTACTGGCAATGTTTGAGAACTTCCAACGCAACGGTCCACCATACATTTTATCATACAAAGCTAAATCGGGCAATTTTCCTTTTTTCTCGTTCGGCAAATCAATTTCTAAGGACTGACCAATGCCAAATTTTGCCACCATATCATCCCATTTTTGCAGTCCGATGGCAGATTTTTTGAAGACGTTGGTTTCGCTGTTGTTATAAATTATTCGTTTGTAGGTTTGATAAAAATAAGGGTTGCAAGAGAATTGAATGGCTTTTTGTATATCACTCGCCACGGGGTGATTGTGACTACATTGAATGGGCGAACCCCCATGACCAAAGCCCGTACTCGGCACAATTGCCCCCATTTGCAAAGCAACCAATGCTTGAATAATTTTGAAGGTTGAACCAGGACGATAATAAGCACTCGGCGGACGGTTCAAAAGCGGGTGCATGGGGTTAAGATTTAGCGTCTGGAAATATTTAGAATACGTCCGTCCTGAAAGCAAACTTGGGTCGTAGGTTGGGGCAGAAACCATCGCTAAAATCTCACCCGTTGAAGGTTCAATTGCTACCACACTTCCTACTTTATGTTGCATTAAACTATCGGCATAAGCCTGTAAATCAATATCAATAGATGTCATTAAACTCTTGCCAGAAATAGGACTTTTATCCAAAGCACCTCCTTTGTAAGCTCCTTTTTCAACGCCACGACTGTTTACCATCACATATTTTATGCCTCTTTCTCCCCGCAAATCTTCTTCATAATATCGCTCCAAGCCCGTTACACCCACATAATCGCCTTGTCCATAATAATCATCACCCGATTCTTCTTGTTTCAGTAAACGTTCTGGACTGATTTCGCCCACGTAGCCCAAAGCGTTTGCCATCCCCTTCCAATCGTAAGTCCGCAAAGCACTTACTTGAAAATGAAAGCCTGGATAATCGACCATCGCATCTTGCACCCGAGCATAATCCTCCCGAGACAATTGACGAAGCATTAAAGAGGGACGAACGGGCGAGTATATCCGTGCAAGGTGCGTGAGACTATCAAATTCAGGACGAGTCATCCCAAAAATTTGACAGAATCGCAAAGTGTCTGCAACCCGTGCTTTTTTGGGCGTTACGTAAAGGTCATAAACGACTGTATTACTGACAATTAGCTTTTTATTTCGGTCATAAACCAAACCCCGAAATGGCACTTGCACCAATTGTCGGATAGCATTATTTTCAGCATCGAGTTTGTAGGTCTCGTCAATAACTTGTAGGTAAAATAATCTGCCAACGTAAACCAACGCTATCAGAATAAAAAATCCTTGTATAAATCTTTTTCTAATCTCTTCCATTTTATTAGGGGTTAGGGGTTGGTGGTTAGGGGTTAGGATTGCCAGTGACAAACCACCATCCCCTAAATCATAACACCTAATTACTCTTTCGGTAAACTTTTTATAAATAAATACATTCCTGCAAAGATGAAAAACATAGAACAACCGATGGTGAACCATGGAGTTTTCATCATGAATTTTTCATCTAAGTAATTACCCAAAAATACACCCGCACCAATGGTTGCAAGCATTTGAAAACCCGCACCCGCATATTGTGCAAACTTGTTTGGTGAATTATTTTGTTCCATAATACAAAAATACGCCTTTGGCATGGAAACTGATACTATTTTTACGTAAAATTGCGTTTTGATTTCATAGCCAATAAGTTTTGAGCTTTGAGCAATGAGAACTAAAACCTTAAAGCAGCTTTCCATCCCAAATTATTAATTTCAAGCTCATTTTCGTAATCAGTCAATTGAACATTGTTTATTGAAAATTGAGCATTGAAAATTTTAAGTTTAATACGAACTAATGAATAAAAAACACCTCTTATTTCTTACTTCTTTTTGCGGGTTTCTTTATGGATGTTCGCAGAATAGTAGTTCTCCTTTGGCAGTTGGATTTCACAATGTCAATGCAAAATATAATGCTCTTTTTCAAGCAAATATTAAGTTGAAGGAAGTTGAAAAAGGACTTTTTGATGCTTACAAGGACAATTATTCTCAGTTATTACCCATTCTTATTCCAATAGATTCAAACTCGGCTGGGGCAATGGGTGAGCAATTAACAGCAATTATCAAAAAGGCTTCCTTGGTGGCAGAACGGCATCAAAATTCCAAATGGTTGGATGATGCGTATGTTTTGATTGGCAAAGCTCGTTTACTGAAACAGGATTACAAAAATGCCATTGAAACGTTTAAATACGTCAATACCAACGCCACTTCTGATAAAGCTCGTGATGCGGCATTGATTGGTTTAATGCGTTGTTATACCGAACAAGGGGAATATCAAACGGCACTTCGTGTGGCTGAATTATTGAGAGAAGAACCTTTAGATAATGAAAATACTCGTGATTTTTATCTCACAAAAGCTCATTTGCATCAGTTAAAAGAGGAATACAAAACGTCGGTTGCTATCTTGGAAGAAGCCTTTCCGTATATGAAGAAAAATGAGCAAAAAGCTCGAATCCTCTTCGTGGCGGGGCAAATGTATGAGGCGTTGGATGATAAAAATAATGCTTCTGAAAAGTATTTAGCCGTTAATAAAAACCATCCTTCTTATGATTTAGGCTTTTATTCAAAACTTAATAATGCTTTGGTTTTGGGACAAACGGATGGTTTTCAGAAATTATTGAAAGATTCTAAAAATAAGGATTTGCAGGATAAAATTTATGAAGCAATGTCGGCGGTTGAAATGCGAAAAGGAAATTCAAAAGATGGGGTAAAATTGTTGCAATCGTCGGCTCGAAACAGTCAGAATATGAAGCAATTGCCTTATACTTTCTTGAAATTGGCGGATTTAGCTTACAATAAAATGGGGAATTATGAAATGGCTGCGGCATATTATGACAGTACTGCTTCCTTGTTACCTCAAAACGACCCTGCCTATAAAAGAGTAGTGGATAAGCAACGCTCATTGAGGGATTTTGTAACGCAAACAAATATCATCAAAACCGAAGATTCTTTGCAACGTTTGGCAAAAATGAATCCTGCTCAACTGGAAAAAGTTTTAGAAAAAGTGGTTTTGGATAAAATTGCCAAAGAGGCAGAGGATTTACGGAAAACCCAAGAAATTGTGAATCGTGGTTTACAACAGCAAACAGACAAAAACAAGGAAGCCTTCACAGACCCTAATAAACCGACTTGGTATTTCACTAATCCGATTGCTCAACAGCAAGGAAAAACTACTTTCTCAAACCTTTGGGGATCAAGAATTTTGGAAGATAACTGGCGGAGAAGTAGAAAAGATAATGCTATGACATTCGATAATAATGCTGTCAATACACAAGGCAATAATTTAGGATTAAAAAATCTAACGATTCCAACGGAAAAATTTGGTGGAGGTATGAAAGCCGATGTGGCAGATTTGAAAACCAAAATTCCGTTCTCGAAAGAGGCTTTTGATGCTTCCATGAAACGGAAGGAAGATGCGAGTTTTGAGTTAGGGAAAATTTATAAATTCAAATTAAATGAGCCTAAAAATGCGATAAGTACGTTGGATAATTTTATCGTGAGTTTTCCAAAATCTTCGCACGAACCAGAGGCACTTTATTTATTGGCTTTGTTGAATGAAGAGAATCCTGCGGGAAAAGAAACGTACAGAAAAAGGCTTATGAAAGATTATGAGAACTCTTATTTTGCTCGTTTATTGAATCGTACTTCCACTGAAACATTGAGTACAAATAAAGAATCGGAATCACAGAAAATGTATGCTGAGGCTTATGAATACTATTCTCAAAACAATTTTACGGATGCTTTAACCTTCGTGGAAACGGGTTTGAAACAATATCAAAACAGTCAAATTGAAGATAAATTTGTGTTCTTAAAAGCTATGATTTTGGCAAAAACACAAACGGTTGATATTTACCAAAAAGCGTTAAAAAACTTCATTACTGATTATCCAAAAAGTCAATTGATTGCGATGGCGAAGGAACGATTAGAGGCGGTTGGCGATAAGAAATAGATTAAGTCTATAATTTAAAGGGCGGTTTCTTTCAACAAGAAGCCGACTTTTTCTATGTACTTAATTCACTTTAATCACAATCTTACTCTGATTATACCCTGCCATTACGCCCAAACCATTTTTAATGTTTGTATAAGTCAAAACGGGTTCAGCAAAGGGGTTTCCGTTGGCTTTTCTGATTTTGTCAATGGCGGTATTATACAAATAATAGGCTCTGTCAGTATTTGCAACGTAGATTTCATTATAATGGTCAGTGACGGTTACAGCTACATTATTCTGTTGATTATTGCCACCTTGTTGACCTTGCCCGCCATTGTTTCCTCCTCCACCAAAGGAATTGAAATTATTATAAGACCTCAAATCAAACGCTTGAGCCACAATTGTCGTGTTTTCTTGACCTTTATCAGCAATATATTCATACTTCGTTGTCCAGTTTACCCGTAGTTTTTTTGCTCCTGTGGCATCCAAATACGTCCCTTTTTGATAAAAAA
Organism: Arcicella sp.; assembly: GCA_025354645.1. Lineage (GTDB taxonomy): Bacteria > Bacteroidota > Bacteroidia > Cytophagales > Spirosomataceae > Arcicella. The sequence goes on from JANXML010000380.1 coordinate 6,145, forward strand.
ATTGTCCAACGCTATAAAAACTTTCTTCGCCAATGATGTCCTTAAAACGTACTTCAATACTTGGATATGTAATGGTTGCACCACCGCCGCCACGACCTGCCGTTCCCGTTACCATCGTTTGAACGTAAGAAATATCCTTTTCTGCAACTATTTTCGTTGGGATTAAACAAGAACCTTCAACCGATTCAAAACCAGGGGCGGAGACTTTCAAGGTATAGATTTTACCCGCAATAATTGGCAGATTTTTAGCCGATAAAAAATACCTCGAACGTGCCGTGAAAATATACTCACCATCGGCATCATAAGAAGATGGTAATTGCAAAGTTTTGTATGGGATTGTAACAGATTTTTGTCCGTCAGAAAGCACTACATTAGCATTTAGGATATTTGGGTAACGTTCTGCACCATCTAAAACCGTTCCAATCACTGGGGCAGTTTGCGTTACTGAAACCTCTAAAAGGGTATCTTGGGGCGATATAAAACACTGAATTACCAAGCGGTCTTGGTAGGGAATATCAATATCCGTTACCAAACTTTTGCAGGAGGTAAACAGACAAGTTATGAGCAAAATTATGAGGATATTTTTCATTAATTTACGAATTTTTAGGACAAAATATTTTGAGGGAATTAGGTTACACAGAGGTGCTATGTAACCTCTCGAACGAACAAATTTTCTCTGCAAAATCATTTTTTAAAATTTAAAACTATAAGAAACCGAAGGCAAAAAAGTAAATATTGAATACTGTGCCAACGTCTTGGTAGTAATACCTGTGCCTTGGTCGTATTGACTCTTAAAATCATAAAAATACGGATTCCTGCGATTGTAGAGGTTATAAATACTAAATTCCCAAGTGCGTTCGTGTCTTTTCATTTGCTTGTGAAATTGAACTCCCACATCCATACGATGATAAGCTGCCGCTCTGAACGCATTTCTTTCACCGTAGTCAGGCAATTCACGGAACTCGCCACGGTAATTTATTGCCGCCACGCCCGCTTGATCAACGCCCGCAATTTTATACCCCGAACGATAGGTTGCATCGGGCAGCGTAATGGCATTTCCTGTGCCATAAACCCACGTAGCCGACAACGTAATGCTTGGTTTTAAGTGATAAATTCCCACGATGGAAGCATCGTGTCGGCGGTCGTATTTGGCATAAAATTTATTCCCAAAATTCAATTCATCAAATTGATGTTCGGTGGACGAAAGCGTGTAGCCAACCCAACCCGTCAATTTTCCAGATTTTTTCTGAATCAATAATTCAATCCCTTTTGACCAACCTTGTCCTGCCGTAATTTTATCTTCAAAAGGCACAACATTCACCTGACTTCTCGCCAAAGCCTGTGGACCATCCACTGATAAGGTTGCAAATGTACTGCCTTCTTTGTAAGAAATAATATTATCCATTTTTTTGTAATATCCTTCCAACGTAATTGCTAAGCCTTTGTCAGTCAAATCCTTAGCAAGTCCAAAAGCAATTTGTTGCGAGCGTTGCGGCTTGACTGTTCCCGTTGAAGGAACCCATAAATCGGTTGGAAGACCCGCTCCAGAATTTGACAATAAGTGAATATATTGGTTCATGGTTGCGTAAGAAGCCTTGATGGCAAAATCTTTCGGCAACGTCAGAGCGATGGAAATTCGAGGTTCTGGATTGGTGTAATTTGCCGTATTCGAGACGAAAGAAGAATAACGCAAACCTAAATTTATTCTCAGATTCGACACAGGTTTGTAGGTATCTTCCACATATACGCCCGATTCGGTGGCATCAATAATTGTGGTTGATTCACGGATTGTATCGGCGGCGGCATCCGTGACCACCAGAGCAGATGGCACAAAACGGTGGGCAGTTACTTGTCCGCCAAACTTGATGCTGTGGTGCGAATTTGGGAAGAAATCGAAGTCCGCTTTTACACCATAATCCGTGATGGAACTACTATAACTCAAATTATAAACAGCGGTATTGGCGGCTGTGGTGGCAGTTTTATTGGAAATATTGGTTTCAAATTGATACGAACTATGAATCAACGAAACATTTGAAAATAACTTTTCATTAAAAATGTGATTCCAACGAAAAGTACCTGTGGCATTTCCCCAATTCAAACCCGCATTAACAGTTCGGTTGCCTTGCACATCGGCAACTGCCCCTTTGTCACGACCGAAATATCCCGAAAGAAACAGGCGGTCTTTATTCCCAAAATCATAATTGACTTTGGCGTTCAAATCATAGAAATAATAGAAACTTCCTGCGTTTTGGGCGGGTATAAAAAGCGTTGCAGGAATATCTGCATACGTCCGTCTGCCTGAAATCAGAAAAGATGATTTACGGTTTTTGGAAATTGGAGCTTGCACGACTAATCTACTGGAAATCAAGCCAATACCACCTTCTACTTGCAATTTTTCCTTATTCCCATCTTTCATTTGCATTTCAATAACGGAAGATAAACGTCCACCGTAACGAGCTGGAAAACCACCTTTGGTCATCTCAACGCTTTTGAGAGCATCGCCATTAAAAACCGAAAAGAAACCGAATAAATGATAAGCATTATAAACGGGAGCATCATCAAGGATTAAGAGGTTTTGGTCTGCCCCACCACCCCGAACATAAATTCCGACGTTACCTTCTGAACCTTTCTGCACGCCAGGCATCAATTGCAAAACCTTCAAAACATCCTTCTCGCCCATAAAAGCAGGAATTTCCTTTATTTGCTGCACAGGAATCGAGACCTGACTCATTTGCACATTTTCAGAAACTTTTTGCTGTTCGGGAGCATTACCAAACACCTTCACCTCATCCAACTGACGATTATCGGGTAATAATTCAATGTTTTGTTTGGATGTACTTGTCGTGAAAGTTTTGAGGGTTTGTTTATAGCCCACAAAGCTAAAAATCACCACTGCATCGGTATTTTGGGAAATCGTGAGCGAGTAAAAACCGTAGTTATTGGTCTGCGTACCAATCTTTTGTCCTTGTACATACACACTCACCCCTGGGAGTAATTCACCACTACCACTTTCCTTCACCGTTCCGCTGATGGTAAATTTCGTGGTTTGGGCAAACGAATTTTCATATTGGGTTAATAGAAAAGATAAAATTAGTAGGAGTTTTTTCATTTGTGAATGGTTTTACGTATTATGAAGCAAGTACGTAAAAAATGGTGATTTTATTGGTTGAAGGGGCAAAATGGGTAAAAGTAGGTTTGAAAGGGTGGAAAACTACCGTTAAATAAATATTTTTGGGAATTGGGGAAATTGTGTTTAGTATTGGTGCAAGATTAAAGATTATTAAATCTCAATTGATAAATACTTAAACTAATAATTCACTTAAAACCTTAATCAAAATGGCATTCTTAGACATTTCGGAAGGACTTAACTTGCGACCCTTAATTATGAGTAGGAGTAAAGTCACTTCAATTAAAAACGACCCTAACTTTCATGAGATAGCATTTTATGTAAGTTTTCATCAAGTTAATCCTACTGAAAATGGAGTTTTAACGATTCGATATGCCTTAATAAATATTAGCGGAGAAATTTATAATTTTGATGGACTTGCAGTATCTCCTGGTTTTGATACGAGCCAATTTAAACTTGTTAGTACTGTTGTTTTTGAAGGAGGATATGTTTCTGCAGTTAAGATCCTTAGAAAACCTCATGAAGTATATTTTTGGGATAGCCTCACCATAAAATTGAATACTGTACTACGACCTCCAAGACCTAATCGATTTGCGATGTTTTTACTTGGTCAATCAACACCAGGATTTTATAAAATAGTAGCGTCAGTTGTTGACCCAATTGGAGGCGGGGGTGCAGACGCTCCTGGTTCTGTGAATAATACCCCACCTCCTTGATATGAGTTTAGAAACTTGGAGACATATTAATACCTTTTTAGCTGGTATAGTGCTGTTGCAACTATGCTTGTTAACGGCATATACCAGTATTTTTTTTAAAAAAATTAAAGATAACTTTAAACCGATTTATTTTTATCTTTTAGGAAATGTTTTCTTTGAAATTCTTTCAAAAACTATCTCCGAAATTGATGCTAAATCTGTATATTTTCAATACCAAGATTATTTCTATCTATTATTCGAATGTTATTTTATTTATAAATTTTTATACCCAATTCTTTCAACCAACAAACAGAGAAAAAACATTTTCTATGTTGCCTATTTCATTATTATTTCTTATTTGTGCTATGACTTTACTTTTCAAGAAAATCAAGATTCTGGATTTTTTTCAGCTCTAATTTCTTTTTTAAATTCATTATTACTACTCATCGCATTGTTTGAACTATCTAAAAAAAATTCTAATAAATCTTTTATAAGAAACCCTGAAACAATTATATGCTTTATGTTTTTAATGGGTTATTGTAGTTTAATGGTTGTTTATTTTACGCTACCTTCTGTGATTGTGTATTCAAGAATAATGGCAAATCAACTAATTATTTTTAAACATATTGTAGCAATTATATTCTATGTATTTATATGTTATGCCCTCCAAAAGAAAACTGCTCATTATTAGTATATTTTGCATTTTTTATTCAAATCATTTGTTAGCTCAAAAAACTATTTTTGGAAAATGGGTTGGGCAGAGAGAATTGAACTCATGTTGGGCTGCAAGTCTTAGTAATTTAACTCGATGTGATTCAAATAAAACAATATCTGTAAAAGACGAACAATATTTTTACAGAAGATATAAGGCAGATATTCCTTATGATGAAATTGAAAACACCTTTATGAGAATTGCAACTTATACCTTTAAATTCAGAGAAGCGTTGTATGATTCAATATTAAATTTTTCATCATTCCAAACTTGTTTTTCTTATAAATTTAGTCGCCCTGTCATTTATAGCTACGGTTATAGAGATGATTTGAACGGGCATTTTGTAAATATTTATGGAACAATTACAACTAATATTGCAGATAATTCTCATAATAGATGGTTAAAAGTGTTTGATCCTAAGCCAAATTCAACGGGTTCAATTTACCTTAAAAATTATAAAACTTACCAAATTGTTGATGAAACTCAGTCGTCTTTGCAAACAACTTTCTATCAGTTTGTCGCAAATCGCTTTAAGTTACCATCTGAAATTCCCAACGCAAAACAACCTTCTATTAGTCCAGAATCATTGCAATCTCAAGACTGTATATCTCAAAATTCCTTAAAGGCATCAATTAACCGCATTATTAGTGTTCCAGAATTCAAAAGTATCGTTGGAGATTCAATAACTTTCGTGAACGATTCCATTCCTATATCAAACTTGACAATTGACAAAAGAAATAGAAGCGAAACTCGATTTATTGCAGTAGAATCAGTAAATACTTCTTTTATTATAATTCCCTTGAGTAATGGACATTTAAAAAGTGGAATAATTGTAGATAAAATAAAAGATGACTGTTTTCTGGTTGATAGAATAGAAAGTTTAGAACATTTAAGTTCGATTGAATCACTGTTATTATCCAATCTAAAAAAAGTTGAGTTTTTTCAAATTAACCATAACTACAGATTTTTATCGTATCAAGATGCAAGCCAGAAACCATCTGTAATAGACATTAATGGATATTTTGGTAAAAAATTAGAGAAAGTCACATTTGAAAAGTTTTTTCAAAAACTGACAAATATAAAATCTTCTATAAATGTGAAAGAAATTCCAGCTTCAATAATTATTCCTCAAAATACGTCCGAAATTCCAGTTTTTATTAAGAGAAGATTTAATATTAAAAAATTGTAGAGCTATCATTTATTAATTAAATATACGCAATTCGTTCTTATTTAAAAGTAAATTAAGTACATAATAACCCACACAAAAAACCCGTGAGAACCAAAATTCTTACGGGTTTTTTATTTTTATACCCCCTAATATTCGGGATTTTACGGCAAAAAAATAACCCACAAATTTGTATCGAAATTTTTAAAAAATACCGTTAAATCAAAAATAAGACCGATAAATAAGAAGTTCTTTCACGGCAGTTGGGATGTACGGAACTTTGATTTTGTAAAAAGAAATAATTTAAACAAACAAAATAATGAAAAATCTTACAAAAATCTTAGTATCAATGTGTGTGGCAATTATGATGATTGCGGTGGCTTGTAAAAAAGACGACCCAACGCCCACCACACCCGTTACGCCCACAACCACTCCGCCAGTAGTGACCAAAAGCTCTGCCAAAGCTATTACCAAATTTAGCTTTGCCGCCCTCAGCCCCGTGCTTGATGCTACGATTGATGAAACCAATAAGGCAATTACCGCCACCGTACCTGCGGCTACTGATGTAACGAAATTAGTACCCACCATTACGCTTTCCGACAAAGCAACCATCTCACCAGCTACGGGTGTGGCTCAGGATTTTTCTAAGGAGGTGAGTTATACCGTTACTGCCGAAGATGCGAGTACGGTGGTTTATAAGGTGAATGTGATTGTAATAAAAGCCTGCAAATTAACAAGCAGATCGGGACCAGGATTTAGCTATACCTACGAATATGATTCAAGAGACCGTTTTGTTAAACTTACATTTAAAAATACTGGATCAAGTTATACTACGCTGGTAAGTTATGATGCTGATGGCTTTGTAACACAGCAAACAACAACAAACAGCTATACAGATCCAACTTTTACGTATGGAGTAAAGAGTAATATCACTCTTTACTCCTATTCAAATGGAAAACTCACCAAAATAACAAGCACTGATACCAATTTTAACGGTACAACAGGCACAGGTATAAGTTCTTTTGAGTATGATAACCAAGGGAATTTAGCCAAATATATTTATCCAGATGGTAATGAAACCACTTGGAACGCTGGGCAAATAATAGGCTATACAAGAAAAGGATATACGCTTACTAAAAATAGTAATGGCTTAATTACTAAGGAAACAAGCCCCTACGATTATATTACCTATGAATATGATACCTATAATCAGCCAATCTCAGTCAAAAACTATGACTCGAAAGGTGTTTTGTCGTTCTCTACGGCTTTTCAATACACAAAATCTAATGTGAGTAATGAAACAAACCCATTCAGTTTTAAAGGACATCCAACAAACTATAATATAAAAGAAATAAAACTTTATTCTTTAGCTTCTTATGGATACACTGATTCATACATAGCTCTTGTAAATACTTATGATTATGACACAAAAGGTAAAATAAGTAGTGTGAAATACAAGGATAATAAGAATGTCAGTTTTGATGAAGTATACATTTACAAAGATTGTAATTGAAGGAATTTAATCATTTTTTCTGTCAAATAAATAAAATAATGAAAACAATAATTAAATTGCTCGTTTCAATTAGCTTGGTGCTAATGATGATTGTAGGAGGTTGTAAGAAAGACGAAATACTTACTACGCCTGTGGTGGTTACGCCACCGACTGCCATAACACCAGATCCAGGTCCCGTGGAGGGAGATTATCGAATAATTATTACTGACCCTAATTCTGAGATTGGAATGATTACCAGGCTTCCCAAATTCAATATTGATATAATAGCTGCTGGTAAAAGAGATACTGATGGATTTATCACAGACATTACATCTGTTTTGATAAGTAACCCCAATAGTAAGGCTTGGCTTGGAGCTGAAATAGATAAAGGATATCCTGTAAAGTTAGTATCTTCTACTGGGTATGTAGCAGAGCTAAAAGACTACAATAGAGCTAACAAAACAGTAATGGCAACTATACTGCTCGATGGCAAAGTAATACAAACTGCCACCGTGAAAAAATTAAGTGACAGTTTTTTTGAAAATATAGACCAGTACAGTAAAGTTAAAAATGGACGTATCGCCGCTGATTTTGCTACGGAATGTGAAAAAACCAAAAAAGCAATGTCTGCACTTGGAACTGTTGCTAACGCAATGGGTTGCGTGGGTGGGTTTGTATATCCACCTGCTGGGTTAATTGGCGGTTTGGGCTGGCTTAATTCATGTTACGGAGCTATAGATGGAGCTTTTGAATTAGCTTCTGGTAAATCATTGACGGAAAGGGTATGGGGCAAAGAAAATGGTCAAACAGTAAAAGATGTACTTTTTGCCAGTAATTTTTTGAATGCAACCGCAAACCCAAAAGCAGTAGGCGAACTTCTAAATAAGGCATTAGGTTGGTATGGAAAGGCTGCTGATGGCTCGGGTTATGTGCCTTGTAATCCAAGTCCCAACGCCCACTCAACAGGCGACCCTCGCCTAACTACGCCCGATGGATTAAATTACAGCTTTCAGGGGCATGGCGAGTTTATTGCCACCAAATCAACGACCGATAATTTTGAAGTGCAAGTTCGTCAGGAAGATGTCAATAAAAATGGCAAAGCAACACTCAATACCGCTGTAGCGGTGCAAACAGCCTCTGATGCTGTTTGTGTAACCGTTAAACCCGACCGCCTTTTTATTAACAATCAGGCTCAAAACTTAACAACATTTACCACTTTGGCACTCAAAGATGGGGCTTCTGTTACCAAAGCAAAAATCAATAACTATGATGTAATTGATGTAAAAGTAAAGAATGGCGATATAGTGAGAGTTCGTTTTCATGGGTCTTATCTCTTAGATTATAGTCTATTTTTGCAAGACAACCGCAAAACAAAACTCATTGGTATTTTGGGCGATTTTGATGGCGACAAAAACAACGATGTAACCATTCGTAATGGCGAAAACATTATGAAAGATGGTACATTGCCTTTTGGTAAACTTTACCCAACCTTTGCCGATAGCTGGCGTATTACCCAAGCCAACTCGCTGTTTTACTACGATGCAGGCAAAAATACCGATAGTTATACCGATAAGAACTTCCCTCGCACGCCCGAAACCATTACTGCCGACCAACGCACCAAAGCCGAAGGCATTTGCCGTGCCGCAGGTGTAACTACCGAGCCTTTTTTGAGTAACTGTATTCTTGATGTAGCCATTACCGACGACCCCACGCTGGCATCATCATCGCTTTGGGGGCAAAGCATCAATACCTTACCTCCAAGCTTACCCGTGCCTATTATACAAGAGGCTGTGGATATAAAACGAATAGCCACACACAATCAGGGCAGTTTTGTATTAAAAGCCGATGGCACGCTTTGGGTAACAGGTTGGAGTAATCATGGACAGTTTGGCATAGGTAAAAACTACTATGAATTTGATACCAAAAATTATTTTGTAAAAATAATGGACGGCATCAAAGACATTGCCACAGGCGATGGAAATCACATGCTTTTTTTGAAAAATGACAATAGTGTTTGGGCGGCGGGCTATAATAGTGCAGGACAAATAGGTAATGGCGTTGTAAATGGCGATAATGTGCTAACCGCCATAAAAATTATGGATAATGGAAAAACCTTAGCAACGGGCAGTTACCAAAGTTTTGTTATTAAAACTGATAATACTCTTTGGGCATTTGGAGCAAATAGTAATGGACAATTGGGCGATGGTACAAAAGTAGATAGGGGCATCCCTGTAAAAATTATGGATGATGTAAAAGCAGTAGCTGCGGGTTATTACCAAACATTAATATTAAAAACTGATAATACGCTGTGGGGAATGGGTTCTGCCTTATATGGTGCATTAGGTGTTCCTCAGGCTTCGCCTTATGAGCGACCAACTCCATTCAAAATTATGGATGATGCACTCACAATGGCAGTTGGTAACGAACATAGCTTGGTAATAAAGAATGACAAAACGCTTTGGGTAAGTGGAGATAATCTTTTTGGGCAGTTAGGTATTGGCTCGGATGGAAGCAGCACAGATTTGTTCAAATTTACCAAAGTAGCCGATAATGTGCAAGCCGTAGCGGCGGGAGATTATCATTCATTCCTACTCAAAACTGATAACACGCTCTGGGCTACGGGCAGAAACAACGATGGGCAGTTTGGCAATGGTACTAAAACCAACCGAAATACTTTTGGGCAAGTGGCAACGGGTGTAAAATCAGTTGTTACCAATGGAGGCACAGGGGGCAGTGAGGGTATCACTTTTATTATCAAAACCGATAATACACTTTGGGCATCAGGTGGCAGCAATAGTGTAGGTCTGCTTGGGGACGGCACAAGTGTTGCGAGATTGACTTTTGTTCCTATCAATGTGAAATAGTAAATTCAAGGTTATTTTTTTTCGCTTTTGCTGATGTTTTCATCTACAAGTCACCGTTCAAAATGTTGGTAAAAACACCAAAAAAGGCAAAAAATATACAAATAAAATTAGTCCAATGTACCGAAAGCGTAGCCCTTGCACGGATAAAATCAATCAGAAAAGAAGCAATTTTAAACAAACAAAACAATGAAAAATCTTACCAAAATCTTAGTATCAATCTATGTGGCAATTATGATGATTGCGGTGGCTTGTAAAAAGGATGAGCCAACGCCCACGCCACCCGTAGTTACCCCCACTACAACTCCGCCCGTAGTGACCAAAAGTTCCGCCAAAGCCATTACCAAATTTAGCTTTGCCGCCCTCAGCCCCGTGCTTGATGCTACGATTGATGAAGCCAACAAGGCAATTACCGCCACCGTACCAGCGGCTACTGATATTACTAAATTAGTACCAACCATTACGCTTTCCGACAAAGCCACCATTTCGCCAGCTACGGGTGTGACTCAGGATTTTTCTAAGGAGGTGAGTTATACCGTTACTGCGGAGGATGCGAGTACGGTGGTTTATAAGGTGAATGTTAAAAAAGAAGAGGTTGTTAATACAAATTTTAAATCTTTAAATAGCATTATTTATATAAGATTATTAGATAAAACTTATGCTATTGATGCCCAAAGCAAAACAATAAAATGGACACTTTCAAGCGAAAAAAACTATGGTGGCGAATCTGTGCCAGCAATAGCAAACGGTAAAATTTATCTCAGCAACAGAGATAAAATGTATGTTTTAGATGCAAATTCAGGTGCAGAAAAATGGACATTTAAAACACAAGAAGGCTCTACTTCTCCAACAGTGAGTAACGATATAGTTTATATAGGTGATCGTCGACCCTCTGCTTTCTTTTACGCATTCGATGCTAATACTGGACAAAAAAAATGGGAGCGGAATGGATTAGAGCAAGGAAGGTATGACACTTCCCCAACAATAAGCGACAATTATGTTTATACAGTTACTTGGAACAATATTATAGCACTTGACGAAAAAACAGGAACTACAAAATGGGTCTATAAAATACCAGGTGCATTTGCTATGACATCATCACCTTCGGTTGTGAATGACATTTTGTATGTTGGTGGAGATCAAGCAAATAAATTTTATGCTCTAAATGCAACAACAGGAGATATAATTTGGACTTACGCTTCGAAATATACATGTTCATCATCGCCAACTGTTGTAAATAATTTAGTTTATTTAGTTGATAATTTCGGTGTATTAGTACTGGATGCTAAAACTGGAATAAAAAAATGGGAGAAAAGAGTTGATAATATAACTCGAGACGTAACAGTAGTAGATGGAATAGTTTATGCAACAGGAGCTGGAATAATATTAGATTATACTAATAAAAAATGGTCAGATAAAGTGTATGCTTTTGATGCCATTACAGGTGAAGCAAAATGGACATTTAGTTCTGATTATACAGATACAACAGTAGGATATTCTGGTTCTACTGTTGCTCCAACTATCGCAAATAATGAAGTTTACGTGAGTTTTAGAAATGTTTTTTATTCTATAAATGCTAAAACAGGAGTAAAAAATTGGGAGATGCCAATAGAAGGTAGGCTACTTAGTCCTCCCTGTGTTTTAGCCAACGATGGAATATCTCACTATCCTTCTATTAGTGGTATGATTCAGTAAGTCCATAGATTCGCCTTTGCTCGTGTTTTGAACAATAAGCTATCGTCCAAAATACTAACAAGCTACTATCCGAGATGTTGTTCCGCCTTTGTTGATGTTTTCACCAACAAGCTACCGTCCGAGTTGTTGGCAAAAACCCCAACAAAGGCGGAATAGCATTAACTGACCAAGAAATTAAAGCATTATTTGGAGAGTAAATTACTGATGAATCAAATTTTTCAAAAATGTAAACAAAAAAAACGATGAAAAATCTTACGAAAATCTTAGTATCACTTTATGTGGCAATTATGATGATTGCGGTGGCTTGCAAAAAAGACGAGCCAACGCCTACAACACCCGTAACACCCACCACAACTACGCCCATAGTTACCAAAAGCTCCGCCAAAGCCATTACCAAATTTAGCTTTGCCGCCCTTAGCCCTGTGCTTGATGCTACGATTGATGAAACCAATAAGGCAATTACCGCTACCGTACCTGCGGCTACTGATGTTACGAAATTAGTACCCACCATTACGCTTTCAGACAAAGCCACCATCTCGCCAGCTACAGGTGTAGCTCAGGATTTTTCTAAGGAGGTGAGTTATACCGTTACTGCGGAGGATGCGAGTACGGTGGTTTATAAGGTGAAAATAGATGTAGAAGTGCCTGATGCTTTGAATGATATTGTTTTAGTAGGAGCGAAAAACAAAATGCTTGCATTAGACGCTGAAACTGGAGTAAAAAAATGGGAGTTCACAAGTCCAACGAGTTATGGCATTGGTGCAAGTCCAGTTATTTTGAATAGTGTAGTTTACTTTGGAAGCGAAAACTATTTCTATGCCTTTGATTTAAAGACAGGTGTTAAAAAATGGGAATTATATACTGATGGTAATTGTGGAAACCCTCCAACGGTGGTTGATGGAGTCATTTATGTTGGTAGTAATGGATATTCGCCAACAAGATCAACTATGTATGCAATTGATGCGGTTAAAGGAACGGTTATTTGGAAATTCTCTATCCCAACTGGTTCAAGTATAACACTCGGAGCTTCTGCTACTGTAGCTAATGGACTTGTTTATTTTTCAAGTTACAACTACACATTATATGCCTTAGATGCTAAAACAGGAGTGTCTAAATGGACATATACCGACAAAACTTACAGTTATTCTAATCCAGCAATAGTAAATGGTATTTTATATTTTAGTGCCAGTAGCTTAATTGCTTTTGATGCTTTGACAGGCACAAAAAAATGGGAACTTCCAGGAGTTGGTACAAGGGGAATAACAATAGATAATGGTATTTTATATGGGTCTACTGTAAAAAATAATGATGTATCAACTTATGCCGTATCTGCTTTCGATGCTACAAGTGGTACTTTAAAGTGGGAGTACAAACTTGCAGTTCAGTCTTCTGCACTCTCTACGGTCTCAAAAGGACTAATATATTTTACTGGTGATACTGGAGATAAAGTAGTAGCTCTTGATATTAAAACTGGAACAAAAAAATGGGAAGCGGTTTCTTCGGCTTATGCCACAGAAGGACCAACGGTTGCAAATGGTTCAGTATATGTTGCTTCAGATACAAAAATTTATGCTTTTGATGCAAAAACTGGTACAACGAAATGGGAAATTGCTACTACTAATAGAAGTGGTTGCACAATTATAGATAAAAATGGAAAAGTTTATTATTCAAGTACGAGTGGAATGGTGCAGTAAAATTATTAATCAAATTTTTCAAAACAATTTAATCGTGGCGACAAACCACAACTAATAAAATGGCTAAGATATTCATTGATGGTACTCAACTATCGACTAAGAAAATTTATTTACATGGTGAAAATATAAACCCTTTACAACCAGTCAATATGGTTCATGAAGGAAGAACTATTCCAAATCCTTGGAAATATTCTTACCTACCCAAAGCAGTGTTACTCCCAAAAGACAATTATGAAAACGATGGTGTTAAAGAATTTGACTTGCCAGAAGGTAATTATAAGATTATTACGTCTGTGCATACTTTGGTGAAATTTAAAGTTTCGCATGGCAAGGTTCATTATGATGCAAGTCTGAATGGTTGTGTATCAGGCAATGGGAGTGATAAACTTATTTTAAAGGGATTTAAAATCAATATTGATGCTCGATATATTGGAGGCAGAGGGTTAAATTTTGAAGATACATTTATGAATAGCTATACTGGTAACTTATTACCAAATGATGTAGCTATTGGAAACTATATTTTTATTGCTGAATCAAGTACGGTTGCTGATTTTGGTTTTGATGTTGATTTAAGTGGAAACATCCAAGTTCGTGATATTGACCATAGAAATATATCAACTCATAACGCTAATAATTTGGTAGTTATGGGATTTCCAGTATTGATTGATGGTCATGCGGTTGTCTTGTTCAAAGATGCAAATCCAGCTTTTAGTATAGTCGATAATCATAATTTAAGTTCAAAGACCAATGTGATTTTAGCCAATTTTATGCCCTTAATCATGGACGTAACCCAGATTCATTATTTACTAAAACAAGAGGGTTCAGACAATCTTGGCTTTCATATTAATAAGCAGGGTTTCGTTACTTGTACGAGGGGTTTTACTGCCACGCTTTCTTATCAAGGTATTAGGAGAGTTGAAGCAGCATAATCAATTTGATTTTGTGGTTTTTGAAAACATCAATCACAAAATCAAATTTCAAATAAAACCGAAATCAATTTCCCCCAAATCCAAAAAACCATGAGCTCTCAAATTATCCGTAAACAAGCAGGAATAAATCCTCAAAATGGCGATACTGTATTGCAATATTTTGAGGTTCAGCCTGATAATAAAAACCTGTCAAAATATATCTGCGATTTATCGTATTTGGTAAAGCAAATTGATGGAAAAAAGGAGTCTTTTTATGTAAATCGTGGAGGTAAAGAAATACCAGTTTTTGTCAATCATAAGCCCAATGACGGTGATGAATTTATCCAAACCAAAAAGGATGAAACCTCAAAAGATAACCTTTGGAGTTTGCCAGATTTTGAGTTTTCTGAGGACGATTACGTTAGAAAAGGAACTCCAAAAGCCAAGGAAATCATCAAGGAGGTAATTGTCTATGAGGAAAAACCTTTGAGTCCTAAAACCCTCATTCCGTATCTGTTACCAGCTTTGGGTTTGGGATTATTGTTACCAATTCTTTTCTGTTGGCTTACGGGAGGGTGTGGGTGTAAACCTTGTCCTCCTGTTGCAATTGCTAATTGCGATAGTTGTAAACAAAGCCCTTGTCCAAATTATAAAATAGTTGTCTTTGACACGGTGATTCACTTCAAATATGATAAAATAGATTATGACAATCTTACAGGTGAAAATTATGAAAAAACCTTGGAAAAATGTTTAAGTCTGCATAAACAAGATACTGCAAATTTTTATGTAGAGTTGAGAGGTTACGCAGACTATAAAGGAGGATTGGACTATAACGAAGAATTGGCGAGTCAGCGAGTGATAAAGATTGCTAACTATTTGATTAAAAATCGGGTGTCCAGAAATCAATTGATGTATCAAAATGAGTTTGGAAATACTTACGCCAGAAAGACAACTGACCTAAAAATTCAAGCCCAAGACCGAAAAGTAGAAATTCGGATTTATGGCTTGGAGAAAAAGGATTAACCTCCTAAAAACCATCTTACCAAACCCTCACAACCCATGAATACATACAACATTACCCACACCTGCGAGATTTTGCGGGATAGGATTTATTTTAAAAGAACCAGAAAAATCATTGATTTATCCGAGATTATTATGCTTCAAGCAAGCATTAATTACACGACTTTTTTCTTGAAAAATGGCAAAAAAATCCTTTTAGCACGTTCCATCAAATTATTTGAAACGATATTGACCGAACACGGATTCGTCAGAACACACCGTGCGTATATCGTCAATCGTGAGCATTTATTGAGGTGTGACGAAACAACTGAAAGTGTTTTTCTGACGAATAATCTCATTGCCCTGATTTCCAGACGGAGGAAAGGGAATTTAATTCAATTTTAATCATAGAAATCATGAAAAAATTATCTCTATTATCCATCATCACTTTCGTCATTAGTTATTCATCTTTTGGGCAAACCCGAATGTTGATGAATACAGACGGAATCGGGATTAACCCTGCCACTCCCACCGAAGCCACCCAAGCAAAATTGTGGGTGTCGGGGTCGGGACCCGTGCAAAGTGTATTTGGTAATTACTTTACACTTACCGAAAGAATGGGCATAAAAGCCGTTGCAACACCCACGAATGGCGATAAAACCTCGGCTATTGTGGGTATTTCTGATTTTAAAATTGGTACTCCTACTAACCAAACTGGACAGACAACGGGTGTATTAGGTTTTTCGGCTTCGCAGACTACTGCTTACGGCGTACAAGGTATCGCAGATGCACAAACGAGTGGTTCAAGTTCAATTGGAGTGAGAGGTTATGCTTCAAATGTAAGTAGTAATACGGTGAATTATGGAGGACTATTTTCTTCTTATCGAGAAGGAGGCACAAGTGCAACTGGTTACGGAATTTATGCAAGCACCTATCATAATTATGGGGGAGGTTCTGGTACTTCTTTTGGGGGATATTTTAATGTTGATGGCAGTGGTGTAAGTAGTAAAATAGGAGCATATTCAAGAGTGAATCATATTTACGCAGGTGTTAATGCAGTTGGAGCTTACGGCTTTCAATCAGAAATTAATGGGCAATATTCCTCACAGGTTGTAGGTTTTCAAACTACCATAAATAGTAGTGGTCCCAATGGTACTTATGGTGGCAAATTTGATGTTTTGGGAACGGGAACAGGTCCTCAAACTGGGCTTTTAGTAAATGTTAAAAGTACCAATGCCGCAGGGGCAAGTTCTATTCCAAATGAACGTATTGGGATTTATTCAGACGTTGAGGGGTCAGTTTACAATTACACTTATGGCGTTTTTGCTCGTTCCAAAATTTTAGTTGATCCAGTTGGTTCTCTTGGTTTGACGAGTTACGGAGGCTATTTTATTGCTACGGGTGTTTCACCAGCTCAAATCGGAATATATGCCACTTCTGATGCACCAGTTGGACCTTATACCAACCGTTATGCAGGAGTATTTGCTGGAAATGTACAAGTATCGGGTAGTCTTTCTAAAAGCAGTGGAACCTTCAAAATTGACCACCCACAAGACCCCGAAAACAAATATCTCTACCATAGTTTCGTAGAAAGCCCCGACATGAAGAACATTTATGACGGCACGATTACCACTAATTCAAAAGGCGAAGCTATCGTTGAATTACCCGCCTATTTCGAGAGTTTGAACAAAGATTTTCGCTATCAACTTACGCCAATCGGGCAATTTGCCCAAGTGATTGTATCGGATGAAATTGCTAATAATCTCTTCAAAATCAAATCTTCAATTCCCAACGTAAAAGTCTCTTGGCAAGTAACGGGTATTCGTAAAGATGCCTATGCAGAAGCCAATCGGGTAGTGGTGGAAGTGGATAAAAAAGGCGAAGAAAAAGGCACGTACATTCATCCTGAATTATTTGGAAAAGACAAAACTAAGGGTGTGAATTATCAGCACGAAAAAGCAGCAGCGGCAAGGACTTCTGAAAAAATAAATTAATAATTTCTAAAAAACAAACAAAATGAAAAAATACATACTCTTGTTGTTCTGTATAATACTTTTACAAGAACAACTAAAAGCCCAAGTAGGCATTAGTGCCACCAACACACCCCCAAATGCCTCGGCAATGTTGGATGTTAGTAGTACGAATAAGGGATTATTGCCTCCACGCATGACCTCCGCCCAAAGGGGAAGTATTCCATTGCCAGCGAACGGATTATTGGTTTTTGATACTGACACGCAAAGTTATTGGTTTCGTCAAAGTAGTGTTTGGACTGAATTACCCAAAGGCGGGAGCACTAACAATTATTGGCAATTAAGTGGTATAGGAGGGAATGAAATTACAAATACTAATTCGGGAGGCTTTTGGTCACAAAATCCTACGACAGTAACCGTCTATCCAGGAACGTTTACGACACCAATAAGTGGAGGTGGAACTCGTTTGATGTGGTTGCCCGCCAGAAGTGCTTTTAGAGTAGGAACAGTTGATGGTACTCAATGGGACAATGCTAATGTAGGA